>NZ_BOQD01000243.1 GCF_018332515.1 Bacillus hominis
ATATAAATGTGTTGTTTAAGTGTGAAAAACTAAGCGAGGAGAAGTTAAAATGTCTATTAAAAATACAAATGATCCACGTGTAAAGCGGACGAGACAACTCATACAGGATGCTTTTGTCGCTTTAGTAGGCGAAAAAGGTTTTGAAAATGTAACTGTTCAACATATCGCAGAACGTGCTCCTGTAAACCGTGCTACGTTTTATAGCCACTACCACGATAAATATGACCTATTAGAAAAAAGTATTGAAGAAATGTTAGAGAAGTTAACGGAAGTAATTAAACCGAAAATTAGAAATAAAGAAGAGTTTCAACTGACATTCGATTCACCACATCCGACATTTTTGGCTTTATTTGAGCATATTGCAGAAAACGCTAAGTTTTATAACGTTATGCTTGGTGATAAAGCAGCTGGAAACTATACTCATAAAATGCTGAAAACAATTCAAACATATTTAACTTTAAGCTTATCTATTTCACAGCCGAACGACGAAAAGCTTATGGTCCCTCGTGATATCCTCATTAGCTATGTCACTGGTGCTCATCTAGGAATGATTATGTCATGGCTTAAAAAGGGTATGATCTATACCCCACATTTTATGGCAATGCAATTAACACGCTTAATTATTTTAGGAACCCATACTGCCGCAGGATTAGAAAGGCCTTTTTAAAACATAAAAAGCGAAGGAGGTTATCCTTCGCTTTTTCTTATTAATTAAATGTAATGTTATGTACAGCCTCTTTATCAAGACGTTTAATAACTTCTACAATTAACTTCACTGCATTTTCATAATCATCACGGTGTAACATTGCCGCATGTGAATGGATGTAGCGTGTCGCAATTGTAATTGCCATAGATGGAATACCGTTTACAGCAATGTGAATTGCTCCTGCATCCGTTCCACCACCCGCTACAGAATCATACTGGTATGGAATTTGCAACTCGTCCGCAACATCAACTACAAAGTCACGTAAACCTGTATGACCAATAACAGAAGCATCATATAAAATAATCTGCGGTCCATCACCCATTTTACTTTGTGCTTCTTTTGCCGTTACACCAGGTGTATCCCCAGCGATACCAACATCTACTGCAAATGCGATATCTGGTTTAATATAGTTTGCAGATGTTTTTGCACCACGAAGACCAACTTCTTCTTGTACAGTTCCAACGCCGTATACAACGTTTGGATGCTTTTCATCTTTTAATTGTTTTAATACGTCAATTGCAATTGCACAACCAATTCGGTTATCCCATGCTTTTGCAAGTAACATTTTTTCATTCTTCATCACTTGGAATTCGAAGTACGGTACAACTTGATCTCCAGGTCGTACGCCCCACTCTGTCGCTTCTTCTTGGCTAGAAGCACCGATATCGATGAACATGTCTTTAATTTCAACTGGCTTTTTACGTGCTTCTGGAGGTAAAATGTGCGGTGGTTTTGAACCAATTACACCTGTTACATCTCCTTTACGCGTTACAATCGTTACACGCTGTGCAAGCATAACTTGTGACCACCAGCCACCAACCGTTTGGAAACGAAGGAAACCTTTGTCATCAATTTGCGTAATCATAAAGCCAACTTCATCTAAATGACCTGCAACCATAATTTTCGGGCCGTTTTCTTCCCCTACTTTTTTCGCAACTAAACTTCCTAAATTATCCGTAGAAAGTTCATCCGCAAACGGCTCGATATATTTCTTCATTACTTCACGTGGTTCACGCTCGTTCCCAGCAATACCACGTGCATCCGTTAATTCTTTTAGCATTGTCAATGTCGAGTCTAATTTTGTCATTGCCAACACCCTCCTTTTTCTTCAGTCACTTCATTATACAATAATTAAATTGAAATATTCAAAAATTAAATTAGTATCCTTGTGTTTGACGCTGATGATTTACTTCATTTTTATCTAAATAGGCCTTTTCAATCTCTTCTTGTTCAAATTCAAGCGCTTGTCCAAGTCGAAGATAGCTTGTAAATAATTCAATATAGTTCGTGATAGAAGGTTGATCTGTAAAACGAATCACTTTCGCATATGTGTCTAAGAAAATTTCGACTTGTGTTTTATTCGTTTGCGCACATTTATAGAATAAGAAGTTTTTATCAATTCCTAAATCGATTCCGATTGATAAAATAAAATGCAAACCATCTACGTATTCTTCTAATATTACTTCACGTTCTGACGCTGGTTTATTGCTCCAATATTTAAAACAACGTGTTTCATTTGCAAGTTCTCCAATTTCTACAAGAAGAGCTAACATTTTTTCTTTTAACAATTTCTTCGGTTGTAAGTCATGCTCTTTCACAATACGGTCATCTAATTCTTTTTGTAATTTAAATAGTTGTAGTAAGTCCATTCTATTGTCCTCCTCCAACATCGCATTTTCCGCAACAATGTTGTTTCATCTCAAAGTTCATTATTATTTTTCGTTTCTTATTAACAAGTCAGCTACCTACATCTTTATAAAGATAGCTTGTCCTTAATTTGCAAATACGTTTCAATCATCACTCATAGATTGTTCACTTGATGAAAGTTCCATATCATCCTTCCATTATAGCAGTGTCGTTTCTACTAGGAAAGATACACTTCCTCACGAATGAGTTCAAATAAAGTGAAACTTTAATCAGTGGGGGTTTACTGCCCGACAAATGGCGGGATAAAAAAAGTCAGGAGGATTCTCCTGACTTTATATGTATATTCTCTTATAACGCTATAGCTTTTATATTGATTTTGTCATATCGATAACGACACGTCCGTTAATCTTTCCTACTTTCATGTAAACGCCTCCTCGTTATCGTTACAAAAGTTCTTACAAACACACCTTAATATACTAGAGAGAAATAACTCATTTAATTGTGACGACACTAAGCGGTAAATTTTACAATTTATTGAATGGTTATAATAAAACAAACAAAAAACCTTAGAAGAAAGATCTTCTAAGGTTTTACACAATTAGTTAATGTTGTTTTTTGCAACTGTTGCTAATTCAGCGAAAGCTTTTTCGTCATGAACAGCTAAGTCAGCAAGCATCTTGCGGTTAACTTCGATGCCAGCATTTTTTAAACCGTGCATTAAGCGGCTGTAAGAAAGACCATTCATACGAGCTGCTGCGTTGATACGTGTAATCCATAATTTACGGAAGTCACGTTTCTTTTGACGACGGTCACGGAATGCATACATTAGAGATTTCATAACCTGTTGGTTAGCAACCTTGAATAATGTACTCTTAGAACCGTAGTAACCTTTTGCTAATTTTATAACTTTTTTACGACGTTGACGAGTAACTGTACCACCTTTTACTCTTGGCATAATATTACCTCCTAGTTTGTTCTATATATCAGCCGAACTTATTTTAAGTTGTCAAGCATTTGACGAATGCGTTTGAAGTCACCAGCGCTAACTACACCAGCTTTACGTAGTTTACGTTTAGCTTTTGTAGATTTGTTAGCGAATAAATGGCTTGTGTAAGCGTGAGAACGCTTCAGTTTACCAGATCCAGTCTTTTTGAAACGCTTTGCAGCGCCGCGATGAGTTTTTTGTTTAGGCATAGGTATTTCCTCCTCTATCTATTACTTATCGTTTTTCGGTGCTAAAACTAAGAACATACTGCGTCCTTCCATTTTAGGCTTAGATTCAATTGTACTAACTTCAGCACAAGCTTCTGAGAAGCGATCTAAAACACGTTGACCGATTTCTTTATGAGTAATGGCACGTCCTTTAAAGCGAATTGACGCTTTAACCTTGTCGCCTTTCTCTAAAAACTTGACAGCATTACGAAGTTTTGTGTTAAAGTCATGTTCATCAATTGTTGGACTTAAACGAACTTCTTTCATGCTAATTACTTTTTGATTTTTGCGCTGTTCTTTTTCTTTCTTCTGTTGCTCAAAGCGGAATTTACCGTAGTCCATAATGCGGCATACTGGTGGTTTCGCATTTGGAGCAACCAATACTAAATCAAGATTAAGATTTGCAGCTAAGTCTAAAGCGTCATTACGAGACTTGATTCCAAGTTGATCGCCGTTTGCGCCAACTAAGCGTACTTCACGTGCACGAATTTGCTCGTTAATCATCATATCCTTGCTAATAGTAAGCCACCTCCAAGGTTTTCTTAGAATACGTTTTGCAATTGTAGAACCCGAACAAAAAAAGTGCGGGCATACGGCACCCACACTTGTAATATCTTTAGTAAGAAATACATTTACCTGCTAACTGCGAATGCGTCCATCAGGTGAGAAGCGGGTGCTTCTACTTGTCAAAACCATATTCTATTATCCTTGATGAGTTTATCATAGGACATGACGTCTGTCAAGAAGACGCGATGTGTTTTACCAACAACAAGAAATATTGTAACAAACAACTAGCATACTTGCAATACTTTTTTACGATAAGTATTGTTTGGTTATTTTTTCTAGATTTTCTTTTTTATAATACATAAAAAAGCCGCGGTATACCGCGGCTCTTTCTTATCGTTTTCCTTCTACTTTAATCATGTCAACAAACGCATCTAATGCGATTGTTTCTGATTTTTGTTCACCATATTTACGTACGTTAACGCCATTTTCAGTAACTTCATTGTCACCTACTACAAGCATGTACGGAATCTTTTGCATTTGTGCTTCACGGATTTTGTAACCAATTTTCTCTTCACGAGTGTCTAATTCAACACGGATACCAGCACGTCGTAATTCATCTTGTACTTTCTTCGCATAGTCTAAATGTACTTGCGGAGAAACTGGAATTACTTGCGCCTGAACTGGAGCTAACCAAGTCGGGAATGCGCCTTTGTATTCTTCAATTAAGAAGGCTACGAAACGTTCCATAGTTGATACAACACCACGGTGAATTACAACTGGACGATGTTGTTTACCGTCTTCACCAACGTAAGCTAATTCAAAGCGTTCTGGAAGTAGGAAGTCTAATTGTACAGTTGAAAGTGTTTCGTCTTTTCCAAGAGCAGTACGAACTTGAACGTCAAGTTTTGGACCGTAGAATGCCGCTTCACCTTCAGCTTCATAGTAATCAAGACCCATTTCATCCATCGCTTCTTTTAACATACCTTGTGCTTTTTCCCACATCTCGTCATCAGCATAATACTTTTTAGTATCTGCTGGGTCACGATAAGATAGACGGAATGAATAGTTTTCTAAACCGAAATCTTTGTACACTTCTAAAGTTAAGTTTACAACACGTTTTAACTCTTCTTTAATTTGATCTGGACGAACGAAAATGTGCGCATCGTTTAAAGTCATTCCGCGTACACGTTGTAATCCAGATAATGCTCCAGACATTTCATAGCGGTGCATTGTTCCAAGTTCCGCAATACGGATTGGTAATTCACGGTAGCTGTGAATATCATTTTTATAAACCATCATGTGGTGAGGGCAGTTCATTGGACGAAGAACTAACTCTTCATTATCCATTTCCATTGATGGGAACATGCCGTCACGGTAGTGGTTCCAGTGACCAGAAGTTTCATAAAGCTCTCTGCTTCCTAGTACTGGAGTGTATACGTGATCATAGCCTAAGCTTGCTTCTTTATCAACGATGTAACGCTCGATAATACGACGAATTGTTGCACCTTTTGGTAACCAAAGTGGTAAACCTTGTCCTACTTTTTGGCTATTAGTAAATAGCTTTAATTCTTTACCTAATTTACGGTGATCGCGCTCTTTCGCTTCTTCAAGCATACGTAAGTGCTCATCTAATTCTGCTTTCTTAACGAATGCAGTACCATAAATACGTTGTAACATTTTATTATTGCTATCGCCGCGCCAGTAAGCACCCGCAACGCTTAATAATTTAAACACTTTAATTTTCCCTGTAGATGGAAGGTGAACACCACGGCAAAGGTCGAAGAATTCGCCTTGCTCATAGATTGAAATAACTGCATCTTCTGGAAGATCGTTAATTAAATCTAATTTTAACTCATCGCCGATTTCTTCAAAGCGACGAAGTGCTTCTGCACGTGGTACTTCATGACGAACGATTTCTAAGTTCTCGTTCACGATTTTTTGCATTTCTTTTTCGATTTTCTTGAAGTCTTCAACTGTAATTGCTTCTTCCATATCAATATCGTAGTAGAAGCCATTTTCGATTACTGGACCAATGCCAAGCTCAAGCTTAACATCTTTATATAAACGTTTTAACGCTTGTGCTAAAAGGTGGGCTGTTGAATGGCGTAAAATGTATAAGCCATCTTCAGAATCTAATGTAATAATAGAAACTGCACCATCTTCTTCGATTGGTGTAACAAGATCGATCATCTCATCGTTTAATTTTCCAGCCACAGCTTTTTTCTTTAAGCCTGGGCTAATAGAAGCTGCGATTTCTTCAGTTGTTACTCCTTTTGGAAACTCCTTCACAGCTCCATCAGGGAAAGTAATTTTAACTACATCTGCCATCACTGGTCACTCCTCTTTTTTTCAAAATAAAAAACACTCATCCCATAAAAAGGGACGAGTGTTGAATTCGTGGTTCCACCCTTGTTCCAATTAACCTTATCGTTAATTGCTCAAGTTCAACATAACGGTGTTGTCCGTTAGCAATTACTAGAAAAACGTTCACTGCTAAAGTTTAGAGGTGGTAAGTAATAATCCCGTACTAGGAAGCTCACACCCTAAGGCTTCCCTCTCTGAAAATCGTAGAAAACTACCCATGTCCTCATCATAACATTTCGATATATTTCATTTATGTAGGTAATTATATGCTCAAAAACTTAGAAAATCAAGGGCGTTACCTTTATTTTTTAAATTTTTCACATTGCGCTCAAATTCATGTAATCCATGTAGTTGCACCCGTTCCTGAAATACATTTCGCAAAGTAATAATCATATTATGATCTTGTTCTTTCGTATATAAATAAATCTTTTTCGGCGAAATAGAAAGAAGTGGTGCAATTACTTTCGTATCGATATATACATCCTGTTTCTTTAATAATTCTTCATCTATATATTGAACCAATTTCTCCTGTTTTAAACGTCTACCTTTATCATCATAGAAAATAAAACTTTCATCAAAAATAAGATGTACACAGGACAAACGTGATTTCCGGCTACTTACTTGTTGGCGAAGTGTCTCAATGAACATTTGATATTCCTGCTCCATCTTATACTCATCAATTGCAACTTCAGCAAGCCTAGCTACCATTTCCCTATATGTACGAAGACGAAAACGAACGTATGATGAAAACGAGAATGAGAGCGGATCACAAAGCCAATCATTCAAAGACGACGCAATATAAGATTCAAATTTTTGACGTGTTAAATCACGAGCTACTCCTTTTCTTCTTTCCTTTAAAATCTCATGTGCCATATGCAATATTTGATGACACTCTTCTTGTTCTTCATAAAAAAACTTTTCCTTTAAAATGGTATGAATCCATTCATTTTGTTTCACATTTATAATGAAATATAGTAATACTGGCAATAAAATCTTTTCAATATAATTCGATTCACCTAATGGTATATGAATAACAACCTTTTGTCCGTTTAAATATACACTTGTTTCCTTATATAAGGATTCCGTTCTTTTCGTTAGTTGTCTGTATACGTGCACAGCATCATTTTTTTCTTCGAAGCAAATTTCAATCACTTTTGTCCCCCCTTTTATCCCCGCTCTAAAGGATTGCATCTATACGTTACAAATCCTATAAGAGTCCGATCTATGGAAGTTCACTCTTAGTAGAAACATATCTCCCATCGTTAGAACATCCACTCGATATGGCTTGCTAATTTTATATATATTAAGGGAGGGAGAAAAAAATGATACAAGCTACTCTGAAAAAATGATTAAAATAAAGTGAAACTTTAATCATTGGAGGTTTTGTCCATCCTCCACTGATTATTAGCCTTCACCAATCGGGCTTTTACGGGCAGCCCGACTCCCACCTAACTTCTTTGCTTTACAGCCGAATTTTGAGGTGGGAGTCTTACTGCCCGGCAAATAGCGGGATAAAAAAAAGAGTAAGCTTCTCAGCTTACTCTTTACTTATTACGACGATTCTTCCCACCAATCGGAATTGGTTTCGCTAAATATCTAATTCGTTCCATAATACGAGCTGCTTTCATTTTTTCTGCTTCACCGCGCTGTGTATACGTTAAATGATGTTCCAACTCCTTAAAATCAAAGTTAGATGTAAAGAACGTCGGTAAGTTTTCTAGCATACGGAACTGTAAAATTGCGCCGAGCACATCATCACGTACAAAGCTTGACATCGCTTCTGCTCCAATATCATCTAACATTAAAACTTGTACGCGTTTCACCGCATCAATCTTTTCGCCAATCGAATTATCTTGAATCGAACTTTTAATTTCACGTAAAAATTCTGGAAAGTATACGAGCATCGAACTTATTTTCTTTTGAGCAAGCTCATTCGCAATTGCCCCTAAAAGATACGTTTTCCCTACACCAAATTTACCGTACAAATATAAACCTTGTACTTTTTTACCTGGCTCGAATGTGTTTAAAAATTCATTCGCTGCACCTATTGCATCAATACGCGCATCTAAATCTGAAGGGTCTAAATTTTCCATAGTTGCCTGTAAAATGTCAGCTGGCATATATACACTTTGAACAAGTTTTTCATATTTTTTTCTCTCATCATATGCTACTTTTCTAATGCAACGATCATATTGAATATCAATCATCTTACCTTGGATGACGAGCTTCGGCTCATATCCTTGTAGCATATTTTTACATGACCCTAAATTTGGACAGTCAGTGCACCCTACACTTTGTCCAATGTATTCATATAACTTCACAAGACTTCGTTCAATCATCGAAGTAGTTACTTCACCTTTATGTTCGTCTATAAATTCTTTCACACGTGGGTGCGCCATTACTTCTGCTTTTAACACTTCATATCTATTTTTAAAGTTTTTATTTTCCATTAACTTCGCAAACGAATTTTGAATATGCTCCATTTCCTCACCTCAAAGAGCGTTCATTCTCTTCTATTAATCACGCTTATATTTTTTCAACACTTCTTCTAGTCGTTTTCGTTCATCATCTAACGTACTTGTATCTTTTTTCTTACTTACATCTTTCTTCACTGTTTCTTTCTCTTGTTCTTTCGGCTCTTCTTTAAGCCAATCTGGTACCATTTCGCTTCGTACCGTTTTCTTCGCCGTACGACCTTTTTTCTTCGTCTCAGCCCACTCTTGATATTGACGATTCTCTTCTTTCGCTAGCGCCATCGCCTCGCCTACTGTACCGACCTTTTTTCGCGCCCAATGTCCAGCAATCTTCTCTACATACGTTTTAGCAAGCTTCATATCTGAGCGTAGCATAACGTAATAAATAAGTACATTCACAACCCCTGGCGTTAACTTTTGGTTTATCATTACATCTTCAACAATTTGCAAGTCCGCTTTCGTCGCCTCTGCACCGCCTGAAATCTCTTTCAACAGTTGTTTTGGCGAGATTTCCTCTAACTGCTTCATTAGCATCTCTTCTTGCGTAGATGGTTCTTTCTCTTTCATTGTACGAGCAGCATGAGGTTGCACCCTTTCACTTAATACAGGTAACGCTTGACCATTTTCGAATTGATACCAATCGCGTGCTCCCTTCCGAAGCCTTTCGATATCAATTGTTTGTATCTCTGTCACTGCGCCAAGAACGATATTTTGCATCGATAACACATCCACACCGTACACGTAAGCGAGTGTAATAACACATTCTCTCACTTGATCTGTAATCGCCTTTTTAGGAACAAGCGCTGATAGTCCTTCTACAAATAAAGAGAAATCAAAGAAATCATTCCAAACTTTCGGAGCATCCCCATTCTCGTTACTTGGCATAGTTGTCGTTTTCGGGATACGCAGTTCTTCTTGTGCATATTCAAACTGACCTGGATTAAACGAATCAAATACATCGTTGAAGGAGCGCGTAACATTTTCATAAGAAGCAAAATCGAATTCTTCTTCTAAGAAATATTGCTTTACTTGGTTGTATTTTGTCCGGCTCAAGCGATTATATAAAAAGATACTTAAAACAATATCATCAAAAAACTGCTTCGGAGATAAAGGTGGTTGCAATTCATATATAAACATTCGAATATCTTTTTCTTTCTTAATATATACATTTAAAAGACCAATCGCTTCTAACTTTACTCGTTCCCCATATATTTCAGGAAGTTGCATTTGCATAGTCACCATAAGAGAGTGATGTGTATTCTCTTTTCCAAACACACGATCTTGCTCTAACTCTCCCCATAGCGTCATGTACAAACTAAAAGCTCTACTACCTATTAACGGCTGATACAACATCGTTAATACTTTCCGGTCGTAATTATGTAACAACCCTTTCGCACTTACTTTATAACGATCAATCGGCAATAGCTCCATCCATGACTGTTTTTCCATTCTTGCTTTTCCTTTCTCTTATCCAATCTAACCTATATTTCACTCGTTCTATCTTTATTATATAATTTATCCCGCTATTTGCGGGCAGTAAGACTCCCACCTCAAAATTCGGCGAATGCGAGGAAGTTAGGTGGGAGATAAATTCCCGTAAGTGCCCGATTAGTAAAGGCTAATAATTATTGGGGATGAACCACCCAATGATTATTAGCGAAAAAGAGCTATTAGCTTCCGCTTCTAGCTCTTTTATCTCGTTTACTTACAGTATATAAAGAGATTCCTTCTACTCTCTCTCTTTTTGCAGTATATCTTTTAATTCTTCAATAAATACATTTAAATCTTTAAATTGACGATACACAGAAGCAAAACGTACGTAAGCAACATCATCAATATCACGAAGTTCTTCCATAACAATTTCACCAATCATATCACTTTTCACTTCTGATATACCTAAGTTACGAAGTTCACGCTCCACACTTTGTGTTACTTCCTCTAACTGCCTTAAAGATACAGGTCTTTTTTCACACGCTTTAATTAAACCGCGTAAAATTTTCTCTTTATTAAACTCTTCTCGTGTTCCTTCTTTTTTAACAACGATAAGAGGTGATTCTTCTACTCTTTCAAATGTCGTAAAGCGACTTAAACAACTTTCACACTCTCTTCTTCTTCGAATAGAACGCCCCTCGTCTACCGGACGCGAATCTAACACTCTTGTGCCATTATGAAAACAGGATGGACAACGCAATTCATTCACTCCTTTACAATATAATCTTTTATTCTTTCGCTACTCACCTACATGTGAAAATATATATACAATATTATATAACTCATTCTTCTACAATGACCACTCTAAGTTATTACATATCGTGATCCTATTTTATATAAACTAAAAAAGAGGTGCATTATACACCTCTTTACATTTTAAATCAATTATGTTCTTTTTTAAAGAGCTTTTGTTTCTCTCTGCTTAATTTCGAAGCTACCAGTGCCTCGAGGAAGCTCGATGCTCTCACGCGTTTTCGCGTTTAAACCTTCTGCAATATATTCTGCAGCAACATTTGGATCAATACGATCCCCACAAGTATAAACATCAATACTTGCATAACCGTGCTCCGGAAAGCTATGAATTGTTAAATGTGATTCCGAGATAATTACCACTCCACTTACACCTTGTGGTGCAAATTTATGAAAAGCAACCTCACGTACTTCAGCACCAGCTCTTAGTGCTGCATCCACAAATAATTGTTCAATATACGGCATGTCATTAAGCTTGTCGAAATCGCAATCCCAAAGTTCAGCGATCACGTGACGACCCATCGTATCCATAGTATCCATTCTACAGTTCCCCCTTGTAAATTTATTCTAACTGTTCGAATTGAAAACTAATTTGCAATTTGGCTTGCTCCACTACCACGGGGGAAAGTTAGTCCAGAGAGGTCCTAACCCTTTAAGTAGTGACTACGTACCTCAGCTCTTAAGTTTACGAGTGTTAGTATACTTTGTTTATTTTCATTTTGCAACAACAGTTTTTTCGATTTTCTGTCATAATTTCCTCTTTACTTTTCCCTAAAAAAAATAAACGATTCACAAATACAGTAATCACAACGTTTTTTGGTATGTCCACTATTTGAAAATATACCCATATAATTTTTTTCTTTTCAGAAAAAAATAAAAAAAGAGAGCAAATATTCACTTGCCCTCTCCCTTATTCACTTAAATATGTTGCACATTTTCTTGTTTTGCTAATTCATCAACAACTAACGTTACAAGATCTACAACACGACGAGAGTAGCCCCACTCGTTATCATACCAAGCAAGTACTTTCACTTTACGATCACCCATTACCATTGTAGATAAACCATCAATAATAGCTGAGTGTGTATTTGTATTAAAGTCGATAGACACTAAAGGCTCTTCACAAAATTCTACAATTCCTTTTAACGCACCGTTTGCAACAGTTTTGAATGCTTCATTAATATCTTCAACTGTTACATCACGTTTTACGTCTACTACTAAATCAACAAGAGACACGTTTGGTGTTGGTACACGAAGTGCCATACCATGAAGTTTTCCATTTAAATGCGGAAGAACTTTTGCAAGCGCTTTCGCAGCGCCCGTCGTTGTAGGAATGATTGACTGTCCGCAAGCACGTGCTCTTCTTAAATCTTTATGTGGGTTATCAATATTTTTTTGGTCATTTGTATAAGCGTGAACAGTTGTCATTAAACCGTTTTCAATTCCAAACTGCTCATCTAACACTTTTACAACAGGTGCTAAACAGTTTGTTGTACAAGATGCATTTGAAATAACGGTATGTTTTGTAATATCTAATTGGTCTTCATTCACACCAACTACAATTGTTACATCTTCATTTTTACCAGGCGCTGTTAAAATAACTTTTTTCGCTCCAGCTTCAACGTGAAGAATTGCTTTTTCTTTTGAATTAAATTTACCAGTTGCTTCAATTACAACTTCAACACCTAGATCTGTCCAAGGCAATTCCTTTGGATCACGGTTGTTTAAAAGGCGAATCATTTTCCCATCTACTAATAAGTGATCTTCAAATGCTTCCACTGTTCCGGCAAACTTACCGTGTACTGTATCATATTTAATTAAATGTGCTAACGTTTCGGACGGATAGCTTGCATTGATTGCTACAATTTCGAATGCGCTTTCTTTTATTGCTTGACGAAACACCATTCTCCCAATACGTCCAAATCCATTAATTGCCACACGAGTCATAATATGTTATCCCCCTTGAATGCGTTATACTATTTATCTCAAATCCCAATATTAGTATAACACAAAAAGGAGGAATGTCACTAAGCATTTTCATTAATTTCACAATTTTTTAATCAATAATGTTCCACTTCTTTAAAATTACCTGTAATTGTGTTTTCGTTTCCATAATTGTGCCATCATTATTTATCACTTCATCTGCATTCTTCACTTTTTCTTCTAATGGCATTTGAGATTGAATACGCACCGTTGCTTCTTCTTCTGAAAAGTTATTTCGTTTCATTAAACGGTCTAATTGTGTATTCGGCGTAACTGCTACAACTAAAACGCGATCAACGAGACTCGTTAATTTACTTTCAAATAAAAGAGGAATATCTAACACAACCGCTTGCACACCTTCTTTTATGTACATTTCCTTTTGCATATTCATTTCCTCACGCACTGCCGGATGAACAATTTTATTTAACTGCAATCGTTTTTCTTCATTATGGAAAACGACACTTCCTAATTTCGGTCGATCCAGTTCTCCGTCTTTTTGTAACACTTCCGTTCCAAATACTTCTACAATTTTGTTATATGCTGGTTTTCCTCGTTCTACAACTTCTCGCGCAATAATATCTGCATCAATAACTGGTATACTTAGGTCGCGAAACATTTGAGACACTGTACTTTTTCCACTTGCAATGCCTCCTGTTAATCCAATTACTACTGTCATCATAATCCTCCTTATAATAAAAGGCGCGAAACTAATGTTCCACGCCCATACTTACATTTTCCAAATTCCAATAATAATGAGTAATACCCCAGGCAGGAATGTAAATTTTTGTAACCATTTCATATTCGACAAAACCGTACCAAGCTTCATTCCAATAAATAAAAATAAAGAACTCATAACCGCGACTAATATCGCCATCATAGCAGGTGCATAACCTAATAAAGATGCACCAATTCCAGCACCAAACGAATCTATAGAAAGAGCTATACCAAGAAGTAGCGCTTCTCCTGCAGAAATGGTGCCCGATTTATCAAAATCCGCAACAGTCGGTTTCCGTAAAATTTGAATCACTAGTCCTAGTGAAGCAATCTCTAATTTCCAAACCTTCTCCTCTTGCTTCGGTTCTTCTTTTTTATCACTCCGAAAAAATTGGTATAATACCCAAATCCCTATTCCAATAAGAACAAGCCCACCGATACGCGTTGCGATAACAGGTGAAAAAATTTTCGCGATCATATGTCCAATTCCCATTGAAACGAGCATAACAGCCGCTGAACAGATTCCGATAATTATAATTGATCTTAGTGGAATTCTTACGCTCCTTAACCCATATGTTAGCCCTACACTACAGCTATCTAAGCTTAATGTAAAAGCTAATAAAATAAGAGATAAATAAAGGTACATCGGTAAACTCCTCCCTTATACATAGCTCTGCTGTATGTATATGACAAATGCCTATCCGATGTTATCTCTTTTCTATATTCTAGGCTGACAAATTGGGCAGTAATGTGTTCCTCTTCCACCAACAACTGTTTTTTCTAAAATCGTACCGCAAGTCACACACGGTTCTCCCTTTTTTCCATATACATTTAGAAGTTCTTGGAATGAACCGATTTGCCCTTGCGAATTGATATATGTTCTAATTGTACTTCCGCCTCGCTTCACTGCTTCGCCTAGCGTTGTAACAATCGCTTCGTAAACTCTCTCAATTTCTTCTTCCGTTAAAGATGACGCTTCTCGCTCTGGATGAATATGAGAACGGAATAAAACTTCATCTACATATATATTTCCAAGCCCTACTAAAAGACGCTGGTCTAATAATACGACTTTTATTTTACGATTTGTCTTTTGCAATCTCTCTTGCAAATACTTCGGTGTCAATTCAGCATCAAATGGCTCCGGTCCTAAGTCAGCAAGGGGCATTTGATTCAATTCTTCACCTTTCTTAAAGAGATGCATCGTACCAAACTTTCTCACATCTTTATAATGTAATTCAGTTCCATCTGTAAATAAGAAACGGACATGCGTATGTTTATCAATCGGCTCACCCTCTTGATGCAGTAAAAACTTACCTTCCATACGCAAATGTGAAACAATGACATAATTCGTTACATATAAAAGCAAAAACTTTCCTCTTCGCTTTATATTTTCAATTGTCTCGCCTCTTAGCATTTCTTTAAAGATTTCCGCATCATCTGGGCGTTTTACTATTTTGGGATAGGTAACAATGACATCTTCAATCGTTTTTCCCGTCACAAGATTTTCAAGCGTCCGTCTAACATTTTCAACCTCTGGTAATTCAGGCATTTCATCACTTCCTTATTTCGCGTCGTACCAAGTTGGACCGTAAGAATAATCAACTTTCAGCGGAACAGCTAGTTCAATTGCATGCTCCATTACTTCAGGTACAAGCTTCTCTAATATTTCAATTTCTTCTTTTGGTGCTTCAAATATCAATTCATCGTGTACTTGCAGAAGAAGACGTGCTTGTAATCCTTCTTCTTCTAGACGATCTGCCATAATAATCATCGCTTTTTTAATAATATCAGCCGCACTACCTTGAATTGGTGTATTCATAGCTGTACGCTCAGCAAAGCTACGTAAATTGAAATTACGACTCGTAATTTCCGGAATATAACGGCGACGATTTAATAATGTAACCACATACCCTTTTTGTTTCGCATCTTTTACGATTTCATCCATGTATTCTTGTACACCAGGGAAACTTTCTAAATACTTTTCAATAAATTCCGCTGCTGCTTTTCTTGTAATTCCTAAGTTTTGCGAAAGACCATAATCACTAATGCCATACACAATTCCGAAGTTAACTGCTTTTGCTTGTCGTCTCATGTTAGATGTTACTTCATCTTTCCCAACACCAAATACATCCATAGCTGTTTTCGTATGAATATCCATGTCATGTTGGAACGCTTCAACCAACCCTGGATCATTTGCAATATGAGCAAGCACACGAAGTTCGATTTGTGAATAATCAGCCGCGTACATGATCCATCCTTCTTCTGATGGAACGAATGCCTGACGAATCTTTCTTCCTTCTTCTAATCGAATTGGGATATTTTGCAAGTTCGGATCTGTTGAACTTAATCGACCTGTTTGCGTTAACACTTGATTGAAACGAGTATGGATTTTAGATGAATCTTCATGTACCACTTTCAATAAACCTTCAATGTAAGTTGAATTTAGCTTTCCTAATTGACGATAATGTAAAATATTAGGAATAATTTCATGATGATCCATAAGTTTATCTAATACATCCGCTGACGTAGAATAACCTGTTTTCGTCTTTTTAATAACTGGTAAGTTTAAGTTCTCAAACAGAATAACCCCAAGTTGCTTCGGCGAATTAATATTAAATTCCGTTCCTGCAAGCTTATAAATTTCCTGTTCCATTTCCTTTAATCTACCTGCAAGTTCTTCTCCCATATTACGAAGACGCTCCGTATCAACTTTTACACCTTTTACTTCCATATCAGCTAATACACGTGCAAGTGGTAATTCTAACTCTGTAAATAGTTCATATTGCTCATTCTTTTTTAACTCTTCAACGAATGTTTGCTTTACATCATATAATACATGCACTTTACGAGCTACATGCTCCGCTACTACATCTAACTCCGGAACAGCACGCTTCGCACCTTTTCCGTAAACTTCTTCGTCAGATTTTACCGCATGTGTTTCTTTCATTTTCGCAACAGTACGAAAATCTTTATCGGTATCAGCTGGATCAAGTAAATAAGCGGCAATTAATAAATCAAAATCAATTCCTTGAATATCTACACCTTTCCACTTAAGAGCAACGATAGCTCGCTTCGCATCAAATGTATGCTTTCTCATTTCTCCATTTGCAAGCCATGTTTTGAATGCATCTGATTTAAGAGCTGTTTCTGCCGGAATGAAGTAACAACCATTTTCATTTTGAATACCAAAACCTTGAATATCCGCTTTATGATAGTTATCTTCTTGTACTTCAACAATAAGCGCACTATCTTGCTGAAGCATTTCTTCTGTAACTTCTTCCACAATATCAAATGTAATATCATCTAATTCCGCTGGAGCTGTTTCTTCTGGCGTAGCACCTAACTTATTTAAAAGAGATGTAAATCCTAAATTCTCAAACATCGGAATCACATCACTTGCTTCATATCCCTTATATTCCATATCATCTACATGCACAGTAATTGGTGCATCTGTAATAATAGTCGCAAGTTCTTTACTCATAAGAGCTTGTTCTTTATTTGCTTCTAGCTTTTCTTTTAATTTCTTCCCGCTTACTTGATCTAAATTTTCATATACTGCTTCTACCGTTTCAAACTGCGTTAATAATTTAATGGCAGTCTTTTCACCAACTCCTGGTACACCTGGAATGTTATCTGACTGGTCTCCCATTAAACCTTTCATATCGATAATTTGTTTTGGTGATAAGCTGTATTTCTCAAATAAAGCTTCTGTCGTATACTCATCTACTTCCGTAATCCCTTTGCGAGGAATACATACGAGTGTATTATCTGAAACAAGTTGTAGTAAATCTTTATCTCCTGATATAACTTTAACATGAAGCCCTTGCTCACTCGCCTCTTTCGCTAACGTCCCCATAATGTCATCCGCTTCATAATTTTCTAACTCATAACGCGGAACATTAAATGCATCAAGTACCTCACGAATAAATGGGAATTGCTCTGATAACTCAGGTGGAGTCTTTTGACGCCCTCCCTTATAATCACTATATGTTTTATGACGGAATGTTGTTTTTCCCGCATCAAATGCTACAAGCATGTGCGTCGGTTTTTCTTCCTCTAATATTCTCATTAACATCATCGTAAAACCGTAAATTGCGTTCGTATGTATACCTTTGTCGTTATTTAAAAGCGGTAGTGCAAAGAAAGCACGATACGCGATATTATTACCATCTACTAATACGACTTTTTTTTCCAAACTATAAACCTCCCCATACAAATTTGAAACGATTTTTCCATAGAAAAAAAACCGTTCCTTTCCTCTCTCTATATTAACATGACTAATAGAGAGAAGAAAAATAACGGTTTTTTTCTATTATATATAAACAGACTTTTATTGGCATAAAAGGGAAGTGACGAGAATAGCATAACTATTCTCGTCCAAAATTACTCCTTGGATGAAGGGGTTTTCATGTATTATATTAACAGAGCTTTATTAATATTTAATTAAGCCATTGTTAATATATTGTAAATATCCTTCATCCTATTTTTCAGTTGCTGATTTTGGTAAAACAACCGTAAATGTTGTCCCTTGCCCAACCTCACTATCGACTGTAATCGTACCGTGATGAGCTTCAACTAAATGTTTCACAATTGATAAACCAAGACCTGTTCCACCTGTATTTCTACTTCTCGCTTTATCAACTCGATAAAAACGTTCAAAAATACGAGGGATTTCTTCTTTACTAATGCCAATTCCAGTATCCGACACTTTTATATACGCATTATATTTATCTTCTGCTAATTCAACAGAAACAACGCCTCCAGCCGGCGTATATACGATTGCATTATTAATTAAATTAATAAAGATTTGTTTTAAGCGGCTCGGATCTCCAATAACGGAAACTCGTTTCAATACATTCACTTGTAAAGAAATTTCTTTTTCTCCCGCTTTATTATCAAGCACCATGTGAATGTCTTCAAGAATCTCCTTCATATCAACCGTACCCATATTTAATCTAAACCCTTGCTGCTCGATTTTTGACAAATCTAATAAATCTTCAATTAATCCTTGCATACGCTCACTTTCTTTTAAAATGATATGCAAGAAATGTTCGCAGAATTTTTTATTATCCATCGCTCCGTCCAATAGTGTTTCTGAAAAACCTTTAATAGAAGTAATCGGTGTCTTCAATTCATGAGAAACATTCGCTAAAAAGTCTTTTCTCATTTGTTCTAATCTCTTCAGCTCAGTAATGTCATGGAATACGAGAACAATCCCTTTCCACTCATGGTTTGTCCCAATAATTGGCGCTCCGTATACTTCGAAATGCTTTCGCTCAATACCAAGCGGCAATAACATTTGTTTACGCACTTTCACTTCTGTCATAAAGATTTCTTCCACAAGCTCAATAATTTCCGTATGATGAAACGACTCATAGTATAAACGGTCTAAATATTCTTCGTCTGTTACGTGGAAAGTCTCCTTATAAGAACGGTTTACAAGGTTTATATAACCACGGCTATCTATTAGAATCATTCCGCTTCCCATATTTTCAATTAATGTATGCAGGCGGTCTTGTTGCATTTCTTGTTCGAGTGTCATCTCTTGTAAATTACGCGCTAAAATATTAATTGCTTTACTCAGCATTCCTGTTTCATCCGAATGACTTTCGTATGCACGCGCTTTATAATTACCCTTCGCTAATTCGATTGCAACTTTCGTAACTGATTCAATTGGCCTAATATATTGTCCTGTAATTTTGACACCTAGGAATACAACTACGAGACAAGCAATGACGAATCCGATAATTAATAATCCCCACGTTTTTTGGTGAACGTCCCTCAAAGTATCAATTGTACTTTTCACCAAGATGTACCCTTGTTTCCCTTCTACATCCTGGACGAACACAGCATGATAAAATTCATTCTTTTGATCTGTTTCTTTCGTAATGACTTTATTTTTTTGTTTTCCTGCTTCAGAAGAAAGTTCTTTAATCATCTCTTGACTAAATGTAGATTGTTTCCCTCCGCTATATTGAACTTTCTTTTTTTCATCCACAAATATAATAGAAGCTGGTATTTGTTCTTCTAACTTTTCAAAGACATACGGCTTTTTTAAAACAGAATCAAACCCTTGCTCCTCTGCTAATACAGCAACATACCTTGTCTCTTTTACCATTCTCTCTTTAGCATGATCTATATAGTAATTTTCAAATACGGTTTCTAATAATACCCCTAGTCCAACTAAAATAAAAACGATAAGAGAAACAAATGTAAAAAGAAGCCTGGAGCGAAATTTATTCATCCCCTTTTGGCTCCTCTAATTTATAACCTAAACCACGTATCGTTTTAATGTACGTCGGTTTTTTCGTATTTTGTTCAATTTTATCGCGCAAATGGCTAATATGGACATCAACAATTCTTGTATCACCAGCAAAATCATAATTCCATACAGCACTTAATAATTGATCACGAGTTAATACACGACTTTTATTTTTCGCAAGATAAACAAGTAACTCAAATTCTTTCGGTGTTAACTCCAGTTTCCTTCCTTGGAAGTACGCTTCATAAAACTCCGGTAAAATTTTAAGCTCTGCAATTATGATGCTATCTTCATCTGGTGCTTCCGAAACTTGTTCTTCTTGCTGTAATTTCGTGCGGCGCAAAATCGCTTTCACACGAGCAACAACTTCCCTTGGGCTAAACGGCTTCGTCATATAATCATCAGCCCCAAGCTCAAGACCTAGCACCTTATCAAATTCATCATCTTTTGCTGTTAGCATTAAAATCGGCGTCATAACACGCTGCAATCGTAATTCTTTACAAACTTCCATACCATCCATTTTCGGAAGCATTAAATCTAATATAATTAAATCTGGGCGTTCTGTTGTCGCTTTTTGAAGCGCCATTTCTCCATCCATCGCTGTTATAACTTCAAACCCAGCTTGTTGTAAATTAAATTCAATTAAAGTTAAGATAAATTCCTCATCATCAACTACTAAAATACGATTGTTCATTCTTTTCCTCCAAGTTATAGACTTGAAACCTTCTTCATCCTAGTATTTTCCCCGTTATTCTAATCATACTAGAAAACAAGGTCCCCCTCAATATAATTGTCTATTCATGGAGCTCGTTTGTGTAAAATTGAGAAAATAGAAGTAATTATGGCTCACCTTCAGCTACACAGGATTTTTCCAAACTTTATAGATAGCTCACTTCCGTATGAACTACAAAATCTTGATTTTGCGCTAGGAAAAACGAAAGAGCATACGCTATTTTATAATCTGGTGTTTCATATCCATCAAATACTCTCCTGTACATTTCATTCGCGATCGAATCGGCCCACACTACAGCTTCTCTCATCGTTTCAAAGGTTATGTCTTCTCTTTTCCACTTCACCTTAAAAAACCACTCCTTCAATTGACTTCAACTATTACATTATGCGACTAGTACTACCTATTCTATCTTTAGTAATAACATGTATTCTTACTTTCAACACCCCGAGCTGGGATACTATTAAAACAGGCTGTTCAGATTTCGCTGAAGGATTCACACAAGGATTCTTCAACTAAAATAGCGCTAGCTCCCTTATTAAAGGTATGCTAGCGCTATTCGTATTTTCATGTTTTAAAAATTATCTAATGCTTTTTCCATAATAGAAACTGATTTATAAGGCGGTGTTACTGTTAATGAGCCTTTCACAACAGTATCTCCCTTTTCATCATGAGCAGATACAAGCATATCAATTGTATGTTCCTCCTCTGAAACAGCCACAACTTCAAAGTGGATTTGTAACGTCTCATAATGGTGAACATGCTTCACGAATGTAAGGTCCTTCCTAGTAATATGGCTACCTGGACCTGGTAAATATTTCGTAACTGCCGTTGTAATGAGCCCCGTTAGCATAATACTTGGTACAATCGGCTTTTCGTA
This sequence comes from Bacillus hominis, assembly GCF_018332515.1. Lineage (GTDB taxonomy): Bacteria > Bacillota > Bacilli > Bacillales > Bacillaceae_G > Bacillus_A > Bacillus_A hominis. Next base: position 21,721 of record NZ_BOQD01000243.1, read on the forward strand.
CGGAGTTTGGGATGCGTAATCATGCTGAATATATAATGGATTGGCATCATTCGTTAACCCTAAGTACAATAACAAATCTTTATCCTCAATTTTTTCAGTGATAGATAATTTCTCTCCTACTGTAATTTCATCCATTTTACGACCAATTTGAACTTTTTTCTTTAACATGTTACAACCCCCTCCGATTTTTTCACCTTATTATCCTACTAACAGCGATACCTTCTCCGAAATTTACTATGATGAGGGCAATGTATAGTATAAGTCTATAGTTTCATTATAGGATACTACAAATGATAGCGGTTTCATATTATTTCAAAAAAACAATTTAGTAAATAGTAGAAAAAGATTCGGGGCCCC
>NZ_BOQD01000244.1 GCF_018332515.1 Bacillus hominis
TCTTCTGTTGTTTCTTCTTTACCTTGCTCTTCTACTTCTGTTGCTTCATGGATCTTTATATTTGTAATATCATATCCGTTAACTTTCGATTGATATCCTGATACTGGTTGTTCTTTCACTTCATACTTATAAGCTTTTCCCTCATTATCAACTGCTGGTAACTTTTCAAACTCGTATTTCCAATCATTTGCTGCCGTAACTTCTTTCGTTGCAATGACTTTACCATTTTGCAGTAAATCTACTTTAATGTTTTCTGGGCGATCTTTTACTTTGTCGTCTTTCCACGTTTTCGTTCCTGCAACAGATGTAGTTTTCAACTTATTTGGAACCATAAGTTTTATTCCGTTTACAGCATCCTTCTTAATTGTAAAAGGAATTTTCGTTTGTGGATCGAACTCTACATAGTTCGGTGCTGAAATTTCTTGTACATAGTAATTACCTGGAGTTAGATTTGATGCCTCAACTACTCCATCTTTATTCGTTGTATAAGAATCACCAATTTGCTGTCCTGACTCTGTATACAGTTTAAAAGAAACACCCGGGATAATTTTTTTCTCATCCCCAGTAATATGTTTAACAATTTGCAGCGTTCCTTTATGAGGTAAATTCCCTTCAGCCTCGCCACCGAATGCTATATTTTCAACCTTTGCACTATTAGATTCAGAAATAGGTTTCTCATATAAAATTTGATAATCAAGTTTATAGTCATTTTGTAGGAATTTTAAACTTTTTCCACTCTCAGTTATAGTTGATTTATAAGCAACAGTAAATGACGTAGCGTTCGCCATATGTCTATAAATTACAACTTCAAATGAGTTATCACTCGTAAACTTAATATATCCATAACCTCGCTGTTGAAATTGCTCAAGAGACAAATTTTCTCTACTATTAATAGTTATATAAAAACTATCTTTATTAAGCATTTGTCCTTCTTGTAAAGTATCTTTCAAAACGATATTGTCATGTAAATATTGTTTCTTTAGATTGATATTTAAAAACCAACGTATTTCATTACTTTTGTCTGGCTGAATATCACCAGCTTTATAGAAAAAGATCCCCGGTTCTGTACCGCCACCTTTCGAGTGGGTAATGCTAACCGTTTGTTTTTCTAAATTTGTCCCTAAATTCGTTTGTACATCTTTCGTTTTTCCTGCTTCTACATTCGTACCTTGAACAGTAAAATTAAAGTTCCCTCGAATATTCTCAAGCTTTTCTACTGTATCATTAAATGTACAAACTACATTATTTGCATTGATCTGGCACGTACCAAAAACACGTCCCGATTCATCCTTTAATGCAATAGTTCCACTATATCCCTTTAATTCTGGAGGTAGTGCTAACGTTAATGTATCCCCAGACTTCATCTTCTTTCCAGGCTTTTCACTAAAGTTTACATGTATGCTAGTCTTTTCCCCATAATTTAATGTTGTCTTTTCAAATGCAAAACTATCAACAAATCCTGTTGTGTTTAATTCTTGAGCATGCCCTATGATAGGCATAAAAACTTGTCCAATAAAAATAGTAAAAATAAAACAAATTACAGATATTCTTTTTAAATATGTACTCATAACGCCTCCATTTTTAATCATCAAATTTTCCTGTGGTGAAATCCTTTTTACCCTAAACCACTTTTAAAAAAAGTTACAACTAAAGAATATTTGCAGCATCAAACTATCTTTAATCATGCAAAACAAAGCAGTAACAAAGCGGTTCATTCACCATATTGTTCGCTTGTTTTGGTAGCCAACAATAAATATTAGTACTTATAAAAATGCATTACAAGACTGTTCATTTACACATTAATTTGTTACTATGGTAGTAGTAACAAAAACGTACTGAATGACCACTTCATTCATACGGTCATCTGATGACTGACCATTTTTCTCTTTCGAATATTATCCATTACCATTCTCCCCTAATAACTTTATTCCACTAGTACTGAAGCACGAACATATTCCGAAATTACACATCCATATTTACTATTTTAATATTTCTCATCACTTCAAAACCCCACCTATTTAACACAAATCATATCGTTTTAAAATTAAAACAGTAAGCAATAAAATATATCCTACTATAATAATAGAAAGTAAGTATAAATAGAGGGTACATACAAATTTTTTAAGCATGCTATCTCCTCATTTTTAATAATTTTACAATAATAAGGCTACCTTTCCTTATTAAGAAAGGTAGCCTTATCTGTATAGACGACTGCTCTACTCTCTATTTCTTTACGCCTTTTAACGACTCTCTTAGCACAAATTTTTGTAATTTCCCGCTCGCATTACGAGGAAGTTCATCCACAAATAAGTAATGACGCGGACGTTTATAATCTGCTAACTCATCACTTTCTTTACAATACGTTTCTAAATCAGCTTCTGAAATATTTTCATCTTTCTTTACAACGACCGCAACGACACGCTCTCCCCACAGTTCATCTGGCTCACCAAGTACTGCAACATCTAATACACCAGGGTGACTATGAAGGAAATCTTCAATTTCACGCGGGTAAATATTTACACCACCGCTAATTACCATATCATCAACGCGGTCTGCGACGAATAAATAGCCGTCTTTATCGAAATAGCCTAAATCACCAGAATGATACCATCCTTTATACATCGATTTTGCATTTGCTTCTTCTCGATTATGATAACCAGCCATCATAGTCGGACCGCGTAAAATAATTTCCCCTACTTCATAAGGAGGCAACATATCATCTGGTTCTGCCGGTCCATCTTCGTTCGGTTTGACGATTCGAATTTCATGGCTAAAGCACGGTGTTCCTGCTGAACCAGCTTTCGTAATTTGATCCTCTTCTACGAGAAACGCAACAACCGGTCCCATTTCTGTCATTCCGTAAATTTGGACAAGATCAATATAAAGACGCTCTTTACATTCCTTCACTAGTGCTGGCGCCATCGCAGCCCCACCATATACACCAATCTTCATCGAAGTTAAATCATACTTAGTTAGATCTTTTTGCAGTAACATATTCCACATCGTTGGTGCTGCAAAAAACGTCGTAATCTTCTCTTCTTCAATGGTATGTAATACTCTATCCGTATCAAAATGATGTAAAATAACATTCTTTCCGCCAACTTGAATGCGCGGTATGATTCCAGCGTTTAACTCGCCGCAATGATATAAAGGCGCAACTACAAGTCCGGCACTATCCCTGTTATATTTTATGAAATACGTACAAATCATACTATGCTCAGCCATATCACGATGGCGATGTAGTACGCCTTTCGGATGACCAGTCGTACCACTCGTATAAAGCATAGAACAATAATCCATTTCATCGACTACAATATCTACTTTTTCAGCTGATGCTTCATTTACTTTTTCATGATAGGAACTAGCATAAGAAGGTGCATCGTCTTCTACATACCAAAAAGACGAATTTGGAAAATCTCGTTCAATCATAGCAACCGTTGATTCGACTGCTTTTTCAAAGACAACTACTTTCGAGGCTGCATCTTGGAGGATATACGATAATTCTTTTGCTTTTAAGCGGAAATTAATCGGGTTAAAGATTGCCCCAATTTTGGCACAGGCTAAGTAAACGTTTACAAATTCACGACAATTATATAAGTAAACAGATACACAATCTCCCTTTCTTACTCCTTCTTTCAATAGAGCTTGCGCCGTTTTATTTATTTGCTCATCCCATTGTTTATATGTCCAGCGAATATTTTTTTCTGGTTCTACTAACGCCTCTTTATTCGGATACTTCCCAACTGCTAAATCAAAGATTCTCCCTATCGTCATGTACATGCCAACAATTTCCCCCTTTTCTCTTTCATAAATCTATCATTTCGTCTATAAGTAGACATTGTCCTCTAATAATCTGACTAATTTTTCTGATTATTATCGACATAGTTTTACAAATAAACCGTTCAACGATAAATGAAATTATATCGGCGGTTTTTAAGATATATCGATTTACCAACAAAAACTGACAACAGTAGTCCCCTATATTAAAAAAAAGCCATCCCAAAATGGGACAGCCTTTTTCTCCTTACACGAATAGCTCTTCTAAAATTTTCAGTTTATCTTCTGTATATTTCACGAAGCCATCGTTATATGATTTTGGATCTTTCGGATTCGCAAAGTGTGTAATTGCTCCTGTTTGTGGGTGAACAAATTTACTTGATGCCCCGCAACCAAGTCCGATAATCGATTGTACTTCTTCCATAATAACAATATTGTAGATACTTTCTTGCGATGGTATTGCATATCCAACGTTTTCTAAGTTACCTAAAATATTCTTTTGACGATATAAATAGTATGGCACGTAATTGTGGTTCTTCGTCCACTCTTCCGCCTCATGCATCATCGCAGTGATTTCTTCGCGACCTGCTACTTTATATTTACGTTTGTTTTGCGTCATTTCAGAAGCACGTTTAAATGATAACGTATGAACTGTTAATGATTCTGGCATTAACTTTTCTGTTTCATCTAACGTATGCTTGAAGATATCTAACCCTTCACCAGGAAGACCAATAATTAAGTCCATGTTAATATTGTTCATTCCCATTTCACGTGCTAAATGATACTTCTCAATTGTTTCTTCTACAGTATGATGACGTCCAATTGCCTTTAGTGTTTCTTGATGGTATGACTGCGGATTAATACTGATACGGTCAATATTCCATTTATTTAACACTTCTAGCTTTGCTGGCGTGATCGTATCTGGACGACCTGCCTCAACTGTTACTTCACGTACATCTTTCACATCTGGGAAGGCTTGGTACATTTCTTCATACAACATATCCATCTCTTCTGCTGTAATACTCGTCGGTGTACCACCGCCGTAATAAATCGTCGTAACTGTAACACCTTTTTCTTTTAAAAACTTACCAATTTCACGAACTTCATAATGTAAACCACCTAAGAATGAGTCAACAGATCCTTGGCGTCCGTTAATTGCATAAGCCGGGAATGTACAGTATGCACATTTTGTAGGACAGAACGGAATCCCGATATAAATACTTACTTCTTCTTTCAAACGGTATAAATCTGGAACAACCGCTAATTGGCAATCAACAATACGCTGAAGAAGTTCAATTTTCTCTTCATGAATTAAATAACTTTCACGAAGTTCTTGGTGCGCTTCTTCTTTTGACATACCATTTTGAAGCAGTTTGTGAAGAAGCTTCGTTGGGCGTACCCCAGTTAAAATTCCCCAGCTCTGTTCAAGTCCAGTTAGCTGTTGAAGTACAGAAAGATATACGTAAGAAACAACATGTTTCACTTGCTTCATACGTTCTTTTTCTTCTGTGAAAGCAGATAAATCTTTCGAGAATGTTTCTTCATATACATTTCCAGTCGCAACATCTGTTAAACGAGCCGATGCTGTCACATTACCTTCTATCTGTATATCAACGATAAGATTTGCTTCTTCTTGCTCAAACCCTATCTTGCTCTCTTCAAAAAATAAACCGCCAATATTTTGTAGCGGACGTAAAAAACGATCATCTTGTAACGTTTTAATTGAAATTAACAACATTATCACCTTTTCATTTACAAACTCTCTTTAGTTTACTTGAAGGGCGTTTGCAGGTCAATACAGAAGCTTTTACCTTATTTTATAAGATGATTATTTCAGCTATGGTAAGGAAAAAAGAGTAGAGCGAGCGAGGAATTTAAAGAAAAACCTTATGTTCCTATAACATGTACTTCGCTATATTTAGCGTTTTAAAAAGTACAATCAACCGCTTCTTTATTTCAGGAGACGCAAAACAAAAGAAGAAGCACCTATAAATATAATGTGGCATTTACAAGAAAAGAGCTATTCCAAATCTGATATTCAAAAAATCGAACCATTTTTTAATAGTAAACAAACACAATCTGGCGCTAATGTTAAATTTAAAGACGAGCCTGGAAAACATAACGAATTAAAAAATTAGGACATACCACATAAAAAAACGTAGCCAAAAAGCTACGTTTTTCTTTCACCGTTTCGGTGTATGTTTATGATTCTTTAAAAATGGAAGCGGGAATTGTTTACGGAAATGCTCTTTAATCATATACTCTACGCCGTTCTCAGTATTAGAACGTGTAATCCAGTCTGCGGCTTGCTTTAATTCCACAGGAGCGTTCCCCATCGCTACCCCGAGCCCAACATTTTCAATTACATCTAAGTCTTCTATGCTATCTCCAATCGCGACCATTTCACTAAGTTGAATATTTAAATGCTCCCCAAGTAATTGTAAACCACGTAGTTTTGATACATTTTGAGGGAGAATTTCTATGCGCCTCGCATCACACTCGACGTAATCTACATCTTGAAATGCCTTTCTTAACGTATTCATCCCTCTTTCTTTTTCACCTTTCGTATGGAAAACAATATCAATTTTCGGTGCAGCTACTGGATGATCACGCAGTGCATCCCCTAGCGAATCTACAAATTGAACCGGATAAAATAACGGATCTGTGCTTGATAATACAGTACGCCCAATTAAGTTTGGTGTATTTCTCTCACGATTCCCAATTGAAAATCGTTCATGAGAAATGCGAACATTACAATCAAAATGCTCTAACACTTGCACGATATTAAAGGTTTTCTCTTCAGATAATCTCCTTTGAACGAACGGCTTATCTAACGTCGCTGAAATGAAAGCACCGCCATGTGTAATTAATATAGAATCTAATTTTAACGCCTTCGCTATTTTATGAGCAGATTGAAAATTACGATTCGTAAATAATGTAACGTATACATCTTTTCTTTTCACAAAATCAATTGTTTCCCGTAACCCTTTTGCGATTTTTCCGTTGTTGTATAGTAGTGTCCCATCTATATTAAGAGCTAGTAAGCGATAAATCATGTCGCACTCCCCCTCTTCGCTGTTGTACTCTATCCATACTTTATGAAATAAATGTAGCAAATAGAACGAGTTAGAATTACTACTCAAAATTTGGTTTACTATATACATATACAACCGACAAAGGAGATAGTACAATGCAGGCACCACCTTCTTTTTATGAAGGCGAAACATTAGAAATCGCCCAAAAGTTACTCGGACATAAACTCGTTCATATTGTAGACGGCATAAAGCGGAGCGGAATTATTGTAGAAGTAGAAGCATACAAAGGTCCAGATGATAAGGCCGCTCATAGTTACGGAGGCAGACGGACTGATCGAACAGAAGTAATGTTCGGCGCACCAGGACATGCTTACGTATATTTAATTTACGGTATGTATCATTGTTTTAACGTAATTACAGCACCAATCGGCACCCCGCAAGGAGTTCTCATTCGTGCTCTTGAACCTGTAGACGGAATCGAAGACATGAAACTAGCACGCTACAACAAAATCGACATTACGAATAAGCAGTATAAAAACTTAACAAATGGCCCTGGAAAACTATGCCGTGCACTCGGAATCACTTTAGAAGAGCGCGGAGTATCACTTCAAAGTGATACGTTACATATTGAATTAGTTCCGGAAGAAGACCATTTATCATCCACACATAACATACTAGCTGGTCCTCGTATTAACATTGATTATGCAGAAGAAGCCGTTCACTATCCATGGCGGTTTTATTATGAAAAGCATCCGTTTGTTTCAAAGTAAAGGAGCTATCCTATAAGTCAGTGAAACCAACTTATAGGATAGCTCTTTTTTCGCATAAAAAAACCGCCCCATCCTGTATATTTGCAAGTGACCAAACCAACAAACATACGCAGGCAATTTCGTAATTTATCGCATATCAAAAAGCCGAAATCCGGGCTCGGATTTTGGTTTTGTTTATATAGAAAGAACCGTTATCTCTCCACTATACACTTCCATAGTGATGAATAAATGTATCTTTACATAAATACAATTTATATCCCTTTTCAAAAATTCTTAATGACAAATCATCATCTTCATGATGCATTATCCACAACTATTAACTCATACTCTTGTTCCACTGTATAAGTTCTAATACTTTGGATGCATTCTTTTGTGTATGGTGATTGATTATGAGTTAATATAATTATACTTGTGAATATGAATCAAACTCCTCTCAGCAGCCGAAATGATTATCTAGTATTATTAAATACTATTTTTTGAATAAACCATCAAAATATTTTCTATTGTATTCAATACTTGGATTATTAGGTATGAACTGTGCAGCTTGTTCATTATGATAAATTGCCTTTTCATATTCTTTTATTCGATCATAACAAATACATAGTTGAATATGCGGCAACCATGTATGACACTCTTCCCGGACAAATGGAGAATCTTTTGATCTTGGTCCGTCAATTGCTGCATGGTACCAATATATCGCTTTAGAATATTCCTCTTGTTGCAAAAATACACGTCCTAAGTGGCAACAAAGTTCTCCTCTAGGCGTGTCATACGTAAATGATTGCAAACAAGACTGTATAGATTTTTTTAAGTCCCCCAATTCTAAATAACATTCGGCTCTTTTTAAACAAGCTTGAATATTATCTTCAACCCAACCCTTTTCTTCATCTAAAAATTTAGAATACCCCTTAACAGCTTTATCAAATAATCTGTGATCCTTACATTCATTTGCATAATAGTACACATCGCGGGGACTAAATTCTTTTCCACTCTCAAGATGTTTTTCGTATATTTTCAAATTACGATTAGTATATGCTTTTATTTTTTTATGACTTACCCCTACATCACTATTTATAAGATTTCCATACACCTCTAAATATTCATGAACAAATCCATGCCATTGAAAATTTTTACTTCTGTTGACTAATCGATATCTCCTTAAAGAATGTGTTGGATTTCCTTCTATATCAAAAGTTAAATAATATTTCATAGATACTGCATCCGTACTACGATCTAACGTACTTTTTAACTGTAGAAATTTCTTTATATCTTCCGTATCTATTATGTCATCTGCGTCTAGCCAAAGAATATATTCTTTTGTAGCTTTAGAAAATGCAAAATTTCGTGCCGCTGAAAAATCTTCAATCCATTGAAAATCATAAACTTTCGCATCATACTTTTTCACAATTTCTTTTGTAGCATCTGTTGAACCTGTATCTACAATAATAATTTCATCCACAACACTTTTGACCGATTCTAAACATTCCGATATAGTTTGTTCCTCATCTTTTACAATCATGCATAAACTAATAGTAATCGAGTTTCCCATCATATCCCCCCTATCCTTTTGATATATATGTTTAGGGAGAAATTTATATTTCTTTTGATTCAAAATTGAGTTTTCATTTTACAAATGAAACAGAATAAGGCGGTATAGGGGAATTTCACTCGAAGATTATGAATCAATGAAAAAAACCGAAGCCTGAACAAGACTTCGGTTCTTTATATAGAGAGTACATGATTTCGATTCCTTTTACTCCGCACCTTTCGCAGTCGCAATATCATTCGCTAAGTTTTCTCTTGATAATTCAGCCAGCGTTCTGTCCATATCTTTAAACAAAAAATCGGTTGTGATTTCGTCACTTCAACAAGCGGCGTTTACGGGCAGCCCGACTCCCACCTCACTCCTTTGCTTCAGCCGAATTTTAAGGTGGGAGTTTTACTGCCCGCAAATAGCGGGATAAACTTAATGGTAGAAAACAAAAAAGACGCCCCTATAGTAGGAGCGTCTTCTATCATTAAGCTTGTTGTTGCGCGCTATATAATTCTTCAAGTGGCTTCATGATAATTTTGTTAACATCAGTGATAACGATATTTAAACGTTGCTCAGTTTCCATTAACTTTGTAATTTTAGCATCTTGTTGAATACGAGCTACAACTTCTTGTGCTTTTTGGTTATCTTCTTCAGTGATTTCTTGGCCTTGCATCATTTTCTGTTGTAAGCCAAGTTGCATCGTACGGAACTCTTCAAATAAGTTCTTTGACTCTGCATCTCCTTGTACTGCTGCGTAGCTTGCTTTTAATGTTTGAAAATCTTCGTTTTCAGCGATTGCTTTTTGTAATTCATATGCAACATCATGAATGTTTTTTGTCATTTTATTTTTCCTCCTTTAGAAGGCTAGCGCTTTTCGTCCGCACTGCCTTTTAAGTGCTGTTTATACGCACCTCTTCCTACCATATCAAACTATGCAAGAGATGTGAAGAAATTTCACTTTTATTTCTATGTACCCATCTTTATTACGTAAGGAACAAGAGCAACAATCCTTGCATAAATCCAATTGTTCCTCCTAATAATGCCCCTAAATACGTAATCATTTTCAACTCATTTTTTGTAATAGACAATACAAGATCTTCTAATCTTTCTGTAGAAAATGTAGATACTTCTTGCTGGACAATTTCCGCAAGGTGTAGATTTCCCAATATACTTCCGGTGTTTTCTGTCCCCCACTTCAAACATTTCTGCATCAGGCTAGGGACCACTTTTTCAATGATTGCTTCTCGAACTGGCTCACATACTTGCTGAACAGACTGATTTAAAAGTTTACTCACTGTTTCCCCTACTTTAACCGCTGACAATATGGAGCTCACAACCATTTCTTTCTCTACAAACGTTTCTAATTCTTTTACGTCTCTTCCTTTTAACTTTTCCCACTCTTTTTGCAGTACATCGCTTAAAAGCTGCTTCGTTCCATCTTGTCCTAAAAACTTAATTACTTCCGGCTGCACACGATCCACTAAACTTACATTCCCTAAAAACATACCAACTAAGTTAAGCAACGTTCCCCTGGAAGCGAAAAAGTCATCAATCATTTTTGAAAGACGTGCTTTTCCTTCTTCACTTTCGAAAAAGCTAATTCCTCTTTTCAAAATAAAAGACGCTACATTCGGAATCGTATTCTCTACTTTTTCATGAACAGAATGAGGTAAAGCTTGTTCCCATGTATATGTATAATACTCTGCTAAAAATACATGAATTTTTTCTGTAATAACATGTTCGATTTTTTGAGTCGCCTCTTCTTCTACATGTTCTAAATTCCATTTTTCTAACATATCCCGTAACGATTGTTCATTCGTAATTACTTTATCCACTTCCACTTGTGCCCAGCGAATTAAACTGGCTTGAAACTCTTCATTTGTTAGTTTCTTTCCGATTCCTTCTGGTGTTAACAAATGGTCTACAACCATTTTCCCTAATTGAACAGCAAGTTCATCGCGACGCTTCGGAATTAATCCTGGCGTAAATGGAACTTGAAACTTCCCAATATAAATAGGACGATGAGGACGAAACAACATTTTTATTGCTAAATGATTCGTATATCCTCCAATAATCGCCCCAAGTCCTGTCGTTGTTAACATATTCAACCATATATTCATCATAATCAACCTTTCACTTCTCCAAAACTATAGCATATCATCATACGGACAAAAGTATAATGGTATAAAAATGTATTTGCAATATATAGCTTCGCCTATTATGCAAACATCTTGTTAATAAAGGAGTGATTTCGTTGGTTCTTGGTCTTTTAACTTCTCAATTTCATCACGAGCAAATGTATTACACCGAAATCGCTAAACGAGCCCGTCTATATCATAACGTCGTCGCCCAATTCACACCGTTTAGCATTGATTCAAAGACTGATCTTATTTCCGGTCTTATTTACGATACAGATACGGGAAATTGGATAGATCAAACCTTCCCCATTCCTTCATATATATATGATCGTTGTCATTTCAAAAAGGATGAGGAATTCCAACAAGCAAAACCAATTATTCATTCATTACACAAACGTTCTTCCACTACTTTTTTAAATAACACGCTTATTAATCCAAGCGATTTGCACAATCTTTTTCTTACTAACAAACGTCTTTCCCCTTACATACCAAAAATAAAAAAAGGAACCGTACAAGGAATTTTCAAATTATTACTAGAAACAAGAGATATCATTATAAGACCACTCAATATACATTCCAATGAAAACTTATATCGAGCCACTTACAAAAATAAAACATTTCATATCGATACAATAAATGAACAGCATCATACTTCTACTCAATTCAAACGGACAGATGAATTTATATCATGGTGCAAATTTCACATACACGCATCCCGTTATATGATCCATCCAATGTTACAACCTCCAAATCAACTATCATATCCAATTCATATTCGAACCATTATGCAAAAAAATAAAGAACAGAATTGGGAAGTACTTGGTCAATTCATACAAAAGTCTTCATTCCCAGCGCAATTTTTACTTTCAGTAACAGAACGTTCTATGTTACATCCATTTTCTAAAATTAAATATTTGCTTTCTTCAACTGGTGTTCAATTATTGAAAGATGCTTTACATGATGTTGTAAATGAAGTGTTTAAAACACTCGATCAGTCCTATTCGTCATTATTTGAATTAGAGCTTTCTACCATTATGGATCAAAAAGGTGCCATTTGGCTTATGTACGTCAATACGATGCCGTCTTACGAAGTTTATACTGGGTACAACGACGAACTGGCTGAACAAATTTTCCACGGCCCATTAAAGTTTAGCCGATTTACACCATAACGAAAGGAGGAGACCCCCATTGAAAGAGCACATATATACATTAAGTATTTCGGATGAGCATCCAAATAGTATTACTCTACCTTACGTTTTTTCTATTACACCACCTATTACATCACTTTCCTTTGGCATACGTTATATCGCATGTGAAAATATTAAAATTCATTATTCATTTACTCGAGAAATCATTATTGGAAAACAAATTGCAGACAGACTTTTACTACCGTGTTCAACAACAATCCATACCTTCATACAAAATGAAACAATCATTTTCGGTCCATTAATCGGGATTTTTACAACTGGTTTTAACGATAACTCCAGTGCGCCTTTAGGAAATCGTTCAACTTCTCTCGGCGAGTTACTAACACCGCCATTCACATTACGACCATTTGTATTTGTCTTTGGCATTCAACATATAAATTGGGAGGAAGAAACCATTGAAGGATACTTCTTTCAAGAAGGAAAATGGGTAAGAAACAAAGTCCCTTTACCAAATGTCATTTACGACCGATTACCGAATCGCCAAGCAGAAAATTACAAACCGATCGTAAGGGCAAAGAAACGATTACAAGGTGAATATGCAATTCCATGGTTTAATCCAGGGTTCTTCAACAAATGGGAAGTTCATCAACTTCTAATAAAAGAAGATTCAATTAAACCATTCTTACCAAAAACAGAAGCGTTTCAACATTTTGAACAAGTAGAACGACTTCTTGGTTCGTATAAGTATATTTATATGAAACCAATACATGGTAGCTTCGGAAGAAACATTCATCAAATACTCTATTCTCAAACTGAGAATTGCTACTATTGTCGTTATCGTGAAAATGACCAAAATAAACTAAGAAAGTATCAATCATTAGAAACACTTCTGAACCATGTATTAAAAGGACATGATTTAAAAAAGTTTATCGTACAGCAAGGTATCTCGCTGCTCCGCTTCGAAGGGCAACCCGTCGATTTTCGTATTCATACAAATAAAAACCATTTTGGTAATTGGATAGTTAGTGCAATTGTCGCAAAAATCGCTGGAAAAGGTAGCTTAACGACTCATGTAAATAGCGGTGGTGATACAAAATTACTGCAAGAGCTTTTTCCAGATCCAACGAAACAAGTTCAAATTGAAAATAAATTAAAACATACCGCCTTACAAATAAGTTACGCGCTCGATGAACAAGTAACCGGCAACATTGGAGAAATTGGTTTTGATATTGGTTTGGACACGATGGAAAATCCTTGGTTATTTGAAGCAAATTCTAAACCCGGGCGAACTGTATTCCAAGATGAAAAGTTAAAAGAACAAAGTGAACTGACGCGCCAATTATTTTACGAATATGCCATCTACTTAACTGAACATTCTTTGCGTGATTCAAAAGAAAAAATGTCTCAAGTAAAATCGGGGCCTGTGTCAAACACCGAAAATATCCCTTCTCCTATGATTAACTCACAAATACAAAAACAAAAACTTCCACCTCATTCATAAGGTGGAAGTTTTCTATTTACACAAGTTTCACTACAACCTCTGTTTCCACATTACATACTCCGCAATAAAAAACATGTTTGCAATACTCCTGTGAATTATTATGTGTTAAACCATCTACCGCATTTAACAATTCCTGATCCATATACGCACTGTAATCATCTATGTAATCTACAGTTTTTCCATAATCTTGGAGTATACCTTGGCAATTTTGACAAGAATATGTTTGTGATTCTAATGCGTTGCAAAGCGGGCAAATTCCCATCGTGATTCCTCCATATGTTATCCTTTTTAAATTCTAGCCGTGCATAGGAGCGGTCAATCAGTACCTTTTCCTGCCCATCCCGGATTAAAACAGAACTATGAAGTTAATTCCAATTTAATTTTTATTTTACTAAGCTGTAAGCATAGCTGATTATATATAGAATTTAAACGCAGATGATTTCGTTCTTAGTTTAGCCTTCTTTCTTAAAAATACAACGATTACTCTTATTTCATAATTTACGAAATGATGAAATATTTTTTACAAAATTTACAAATTATTATTTTGTATATCTTTCTAGGTAACATCCATACTATGAGTACAAACTTAATTACCGATGGATTAGCGCCAAACGGGGCGGCAATCTGGTTCAAATCCAGCTAGTCCAACCAAAAAAATTTTTATAACTCTAAGGAGGATATATTCCTATGGCAAACCAAAGTTCTTACAATCAATTAGTAGTACCAGGAGCAACAGCTGCAATCGATCAAATGAAATACGAAATCGCTCAAGAATTTGGTGTACAATTAGGGGCAGATTCTACGGCTCGCGCTAACGGTTCTGTTGGTGGAGAAATTACAAAACGTTTAGTTGCAATGGCTGAGCAAAGCCTTGGCGGATTCCAAAAATAAATATACATGGCAAAAAGGTCTCAGGGCATACGCCCTGAGACCTTTCTTATTTACTGCAACATTTGTAAAAATTTCTTCGTTCGTTCTTCTTTTGGATTTGTAAATACATCTTCTGGTGTACCTTGTTCGACAACGACACCACCATCCATGAAAATAACACGGTTCGCAATTTGATGAGCAAAGCGCATCTCATGCGTTACAATGACCATCGTCATTCCTTCTTTAGCAAGTTCTTTCATAACCTTTAAAACTTCTTGAACTAGCTCCGGATCAAGTGCTGACGTTGGCTCATCAAATAGTAAAACTTCTGGCTCCATCGCAAGCGCACGAGCGATTCCAACGCGCTGTTGTTGTCCACCTGATAATTGGAACGGATATAAGTCCACTTTATCCGCAAGACCAACTTTTTCAAGGAAGTAGTTTGCTTTTTTCTTCGCTTCTTCTTTCCCCATCTTTTTCACTGTAACGAGCCCTTCCATTACATTTTGAAGTGCTGTTAAATGAGGAAATAGATTATGTTGCTGGAATACCATACCTGTTTGCGTACGAAGATTTACAATATCTTTCTTCGATACTTTTTGAGAGAAATTAAGCTCTTTATTACCGATGCGAATGTTACCAGCGTTCGGCGTTTCTAGCACATTGAGGCAACGCAAGAATGTCGTTTTACCAGATCCAGATGGCCCGATAATAACAACCACTTCGCCCTTCTCAACTGATAAGTCTATATGTTTTAGTACGGTATTATCTCCGAAACTTTTTTGTAAATGTTGAATTGAAATCATAAAAACAAAAACTCCTTTTATGAAAGGGTTATTTTAGAGTATAACGTTCTGAACGTTTTTCTAATATTTGTTGCACAATAGATAATAAGAAGCAAATTACCCAATAAATTAGTCCTGCTTCGAAATAAACGATTAAAAACTCATAGTTCATTGCCGCAATTTCCTGTGCTTTTCGGAACATTTCCGTTACTAAAATTAACGAAGCTAATGAAGTATCCTTCAATAAACTAATAAATGTATTCGAAAGCGGCGGGATGGAAACACGCGTTGCTTGCGGTAAAATAACACGTTTTAATGCTTGTGGATATGTCATCCCAATTGTGTAAGCTGCTTCCCACTGTCCTTTCGGGATGGAAAGGATAGAAGCACGAATAATTTCAGATGCATATGCACCGACATTTAATGAAAAACCAACAATTGCTGCTGTATATGGCTCAACCTCAATATTAAGAGTTGGAAGACCATAGAAAATAATAAATAACTGTACAAGAAGTGGCGTTCCGCGAATGATAGATACATAGATACGAGCAATCCATTGTAAAATACGACTACCTGAAATA
This sequence comes from Bacillus hominis, assembly GCF_018332515.1. Taxonomy (GTDB): domain Bacteria; phylum Bacillota; class Bacilli; order Bacillales; family Bacillaceae_G; genus Bacillus_A; species Bacillus_A hominis. Next base: position 16,140 of record NZ_BOQD01000244.1, read on the forward strand.
CGCGCGAGCGCTGTTAACGTCGCAAGTATAATACCGATAATAAATGTAATAAGCGTTAACGGAATTGTCGTAAAGACAGCTTCCTTCAGCATAGGCGTGAAGGAAGTCTGCATAATATCTATCCATGTAGACAATCGATCTGAGGCGACTGCACTACTTAGAAACATTTTCACCGAACCATTTTTTCGTTATTTTATCGTACGTACCATCTTTTTTCATATCTTCTAACGCTTTATTTACTTCTTGTACAAGTTTATCGCTACCTTTACGGAATAAGAACCCACTTTGTGACGCTTCTTTTTCTGTATCTACAATTTTAATTTTTGCATCTTTTTTCGTTTCTAAATAGTTTAACACTGATAATTTATCATTGATTGTGAAATCAACGCGGCCAGTGTTTAATAATTCTGCCGCTTGGCTAAATCCTTCTACACCCTCGATTTCCGCACCATTTTTCTTAGCAATATCTGCATAGTTACTCGTTAAAGATTGTGCTCCTTTTAATCCTTTTACATCAGCAAATGTAGCAGGCTTATCTTTATCTTTTGCGATAACTAATGCTGCTGAAGAAGAAATGTATGGACTAGAAAAATCATATTTCTTTTGACGATCTTCACGAATACCAACTTCATTCGCAACCATATCGAAACGCTTCGCATCTACCCCTGCAAGTAAGCTATCCCATTGTGTTTCTTTAAATACAGGTTTTACACCTAAACGTTTTGCAACTTCTTCTGCTAATTCAACGTCAAATCCAGTTAATTTATTGCTTGAATCGTGGAATGTGAATGGTGGGTATGTACCTTCTGTTCCAATTACAAGTTCACCACTTTGTTTTATCTTCTGTAACGCATCTTGACTAGCTGTATCTTTTTTCTCTTCTTTGCCGCAGCCCGCTACAATCCCAATTGCTAATGTAGTTACTGCAAGCACTGAAAATAATTTTTTCATGGTAGTAGTCCTCCAAGTATTCTGATAGGAATTCAAAATCTATATTGATTGTATGCAATTCCAAACAATTTTTCAATAAAAATGTTCTTATTTAGTTTATCCTTTTTCTTCATAATCAAACAAAGTGGAAAAACACTTCTACATACAAAAAATAAGTAACATTTTTAAATATAGCATTTATAAAGAAAAAGGTAAAACAATACTTACTTATTTATAAGTTTTCCTTGCTGCGAAATATATCAACGTTTCAACAAGCTAATTGATCAAAAAAGAACTTGCGAAATTCGCAAGTTCTTCTCCATATTAAGCGCTCTGGTTTCCTTCCATTTGCGTTTTATACATATCGTAATAGCGCCCACGCTTTTTCATTAATTCATCATGCGAACCTTTTTCCAAAATCGTTCCTCTATCAAGCACAATAATTTGATCGGCGCTCTTAATTGTTGAAAGACGATGAGCGATAATAAACGTCGTTCTTCCTTTCTTCACAACTTCTAGCGCTTGTTGAATCATCGCTTCTGTCTCTGTATCAATGCTAGAAGTCGCTTCATCTAAAATTAAAATCGCCGGATCAAAAGCAAGTGCCCTAGCAAACGATATAAGCTGTCGTTCTCCGGTTGAAAGTGTACTTCCTTTCTCCGTAATTTCTTCATCTATATTGTTTGCAAACCGTTCAGCACCAACATCACGTAATGCCTTTACGATGCGATCTTTTGAAATTTTTTCATTTTCTAAGCTAACATTGGATGCCACTGTCCCGCTAAATAAAAACGGATCCTGCAATACAATTCCCATATGTTCACGAGTTGCTTGTTTCGGCATCTCTTTCACATCATGGCCATCAATCGTAAGCTTTCCTTTTTGAAATTCATAAAATTGAAAGAGCACATTCATAATGGAACTCTTTCCTGATCCAGTATGACCAACAAGTGCCACTGTCTCCCCTTGTTTCGCTTCAAAAGAAATATTTTTTAACACTTCATCTTTTCCATTGTAAGAAAACGAAACATTATCGAATTTCACATTTCCGTTTAAGCGAGGCATACGTTCTTCTTCTACTGCCTCTCCCTTTTCCTCTAGCAATTCAAAGACACGCTCTGATGCAACACGTGATTGCTCTAAGTTAGCAAGTTGGTTCACCATATTCGTAATTGGCGAGAATAACCTCGTTAAATAATCAACGAAAGCATATAGTATCCCTAGAGAAACAATGCCCGAAGCGCTTAATGAAGCACCACCGAAATACCAAATTACACCTGTAAAAGCGATGTTTCTTAATACAGACACTAAATTATGCGAAGTTGCTGCATTTAAATTTAAAATTTTATTTTGATATTTAAAATAATCACCATTGAGTTCTTCAAATTCCTTCTTCGTTTCACGCTCTTGACGAAATGCTTGAATAATTGGCATCCCTTGAATCGATTCATTCACTGTTCCGTTAATATCCGATAAACGCGAACGCATTTTATGATTGTATACAGACGCATACTTTCTATACATAATCGCCCAAATAATTAAAATTGGGATGATAAGTAAACATAGCGCCGCCAGTTTTACATCAAGTAAAAATAACGCAGCGAAAATCCCGATAATATAAATAATACTGGAGATGAATGTCGCAAGTACTGTTACATATAAATCACGAATCGCTTCTGTATCATTCGTTACACGCGAAACAATTTTCCCTGCTGGTAAATGATCGAAATAACGAATTGGCAACGTTTGTATATGAGAAAAAACATCCTCCCTCATAATTTGAATAATTTTGTTTGCTGCTTTCTGTAAGAAGAACTGCTTTCCGTATGCAAATAATGATACAACTACTAATAAAGCGAAATATCCACCACCGAGTAGTAATAATCGGTTTATTTCTGGTTTATAAAACGCAAATACTTCTTCTTTCGTTAAGGCTTTCACTTTATACACTTGCACTGCCTTACCACTTTGTACTGTAAGAATATCGTCCTTAACGGAACGAGTTCCTTCAAGCGTTATTTTATTCGGTACAAAATAGTATTGAAAACCAACTTGAATAACTCGGACCTCTTTCCCTTTTTGCTCACCTTGTTCAAAGCGATCACTTCGCTTATAAAAGGCGCCATTATATGAAACTGCCTCCTCACTCTTCTCTGTTTCATACCAAGGTCTCTCTATTCCAACGATATGCTCATCAATCATCGTTTTTGCGACGAAAGGACCCGCGAGTTCTGCAATGACGAAAACAAATAGCATCGCCATCGCTGCAAAAATCGGCCCCTTCACTCTCATCGCATATTGAAACAATCGTTTTGAAACACTCATATTTTCACCCCGCTATCCGAACTTTCATTTTCACTTTCACCTTGTTGCCTGTCGAACTGCTCAGCATACCAGCCCCCATTTCGAACGAGCGCTTCATGCGAACCTTCTTCAATAACCTCACCTTTATCCATAACGAGAATCCAATCAGCATGCTGTACCGCTGACAAACGATGCGTTGTTATAATCGTCGTCTTCCCGCTTCTTTCAGTTCTTATGTTTTCAATAATTGCCGCTTCAGTACGAGCATCAACAGCTGATAAAGAATCGTCCAAAATTAAAATTTCCGGATTTTGAATAACAGCCCTCGCAATAGAAATCCTTTGCTTTTGCCCACCTGATAAAGAAACACCTTTCTCCCCAACAAGCGTTTCTAAACCTTCTGGTAAAAACTCTAAATCTTTTTTAAACGCAGCTATTTCAATCGCTTTTTCAAGTTCTTCTTCAGTCGCTTCTCTGTTTCCGAATAAAATATTTTCCTTCGCTGTTTTGGAGAACAAAATGTGTTCCTGAGGTACATACCCAATCCAGCCAAGTACGTTATCATTCGTAATTTTATCTAACTTCACATCAGAAACCGCAATATTCCCTTCTCCAAGTGGATATTGACGAAGAAGCTGACGAACGAGCGTCGTTTTCCCGCTTCCTGTTTTCCCAACAACTCCAAGTGTCTCTCCTTGTTTTAATGAGAACGAAACATTTTTTAAATTTGTTTCAATTGATGAAGGATATGAAAAAGTAACGTTATCAAATTGAATGTAATCTGGCTCTTGTACAACCTTTGGATCTTTCGGATTCTTTACATCCGGTTCATAAGCTAACGTTTCATTCACACGATCGAGCGACGCATTTCCTCTTTGCATAACATTAATCAATTCACCAATTGCAAACATCGGCCAAATCATCATCCCTAAATAGACGTTAAATGAAACGAGCTCACCGAGTGTCACCTTTGATTGGAATACGAGATATGCACCGTACACTAAACCAATTAAATAACTAAGACCGACGAGCATTTTCACAGTCGGCTGGAATAATGCATCGATTCTTGCTACTCTCATATTTTTCTCGTATACGTCATCTCCTAAATGGTGAAACCTTTCTTGATCAGCATTCTCCTGTACATACGCACGAATAACGCGTACACCCGCAATTGATTCAAGCACTTTATCGTTCATATCTCCGAACGCATCTTGCGCGACTGTAAATCGTTCATGCAATTTCTTTCCGTATATATTCATCGCATACGCCATAATCGGAAGCGGTATAAGCGCAGCAAATGTTAACTGCCAACTAATTGAAAAGCCCATCATACAAACGATTGTAAGCATATATAGACTAGAATCAACGAGCGTTAATATACCAAAGCCAGCTGTCATGGAGATTGCTTTTAAATCATTTGTCGCTCTCGCCATTAAATCGCCCGTACGATTTTTTTGATAAAACGTCGGTGTCATCTTAAGTAAATGCCCCATAAATTTTGAACGCATCGTTTTCTCCAGTACGAACGCACCGCCAAATAGTTGGTGCTGCCAAATGAAAGTAAGCACATACCCACCAATCGTTACCCCAAGTAAAATAAAAATATATTGCATAATCGCCTCGCTCGTTAAGGCTCCTGTTTTAATATTATCAATTGTAATTCCTAACACTTTCGGAGGAATTACCTCTATCACGTTTACAATTAAAAGCACCCCAATTGCGATACTGTACCTTCTCCAATGCTCCCTAAAAAACCAGCTTAACTTTAGTAATACTGAAAACAATATAACCTCTCCTTTCTCGTTTTCATTTGATTCACATTTCTTTATCCGCTATCCAAACCCATCACATTTACGTTTCGTAAGCCATACAATTTCATCACATTTTTCCACCTTCCAAATTTCAGTTTTTATAGTAACCATACAAAGTATGGAAACAAGCAAATTAGACAAAAAAAAGCATACCGCCGCTTGACGATATGCAAAAGAATGCATAAAAGCGTACGTTACGATATACGCAACGTACGCTTCTCATAAGACAAAAAGGTCCTATATATCCGCACGGGTTGCGTAATAATATGAATGTTTTCCGCCGTTTAATACAGCTAAGCCCATTACATTTACGATTACAATCATTACGCACACCCCCTTCATTTATTTTCCATTTATTATCTTACAACTTTATTGAGTATTCTGTCAATTATTTTTTTCGCTTTAAAATAAAATAATCTTTTATCACAAAAAATGAAAGTGATGCATTCTACTTATAATTCAGTTTGAAATAAGAGAATGTTCTGTAAGAAAGGGCATACAAAATAAAAAAAGAATAAGAAATCGTTTTCACAAACATTTCATTTGAAAAATATTATCAAACCACCTACAATCACCTTATACTCACTCTTACAAGTTGCTATTTTAGGAGGACTAATCATGACAACTAGCAATACGTACAAATTTTATTTAAACGGAGAATGGAGAGAAAGCTCTTCAGGTCAAACAATCGACATTCCATCTCCATACTTACACGAAGTAATTGGTCAAGTACAAGCAATTACTCGCGGAGAAGTAGATGAAGCAATTGCATCTGCAAAAGAAGCTCAAAAATCATGGGCTGACGCTTCTCTACAAGATCGCGCAAAATACTTATATAAATGGGCTGATGAGCTTGTAAATATGCAAGATGAAATTGCCGATATCATTATGAAAGAAGTCGGTAAAGGCTATAAAGATGCGAAGAAAGAAGTTGTTCGTACAGCTGACTTCATTCGTTACACTATCGAAGAAGCTCTACATATGCACGGAGAAAGCATGATGGGCGATAGCTTCCCTGGCGGAACGAAATCTAAACTTGCGATTATCCAACGCGCACCACTTGGTGTTGTATTAGCAATCGCACCATTTAACTACCCAGTAAACTTATCTGCTGCAAAACTTGCACCCGCACTAATTATGGGTAACGCTGTTATTTTCAAACCAGCAACTCAAGGTGCAATTAGCGGTATTAAAATGGTTGAAGCACTTCATAAAGCTGGCCTTCCAAAAGGTCTTGTAAACGTAGCTACAGGACGCGGTTCTGTAATTGGTGACTACTTAGTAGAACATCCTGGCGTAAATATGGTATCGTTCACAGGTGGTACAAACACAGGTAAACATTTAGCGAAAAAAGCTGCGATGATTCCACTTGTATTAGAACTTGGTGGTAAAGACCCTGGTATCGTTCGTGAAGATGCTGACTTACAAGACGCTGCAAACCATATCGTAAGCGGTGCATTCTCTTACTCTGGTCAACGTTGTACAGCTATTAAACGTGTACTTGTACACGAAAATGTAGCGGACGAGCTTGTTGGCTTATTAAAAGCGCAAGTAGCTGAACTATCAGTTGGCTCTCCAGAACAAGACAGCACAATCGTTCCATTAATTGACGATAAATCCGCTGACTTCGTTCAAGGCTTAGTTGACGATGCTGTAGAACAAGGTGCTACAATCGTTATCGGTAACAAACGTGAGCGTAACTTAATTTACCCAACATTAATCGACCATGTAACAGAAGAAATG
>NZ_BOQD01000245.1 GCF_018332515.1 Bacillus hominis
AAAATTATTATGGCATGTTTTAGTTCGATTTGGAAAACCAAATAGGAAGCAGAACTAAATACCCCGTTTTTTGGGAAGTATCTATATAAAAAGTAGCTGATCTAAAATTAGACCAGCTTCTTTTTATAAGATTAAACTAAGTTTAATACAGTTACTTTTTCACGTGTCATAGACTCAAGGCTCTTACGAATACCTTGTGCGCCCATACCCGAACCTTTTACACCGATGAATGGGAAGTGGTCAGGTCCGCGCTCTGTGCGTCCGTTAATTTGAACAGAACCAGTTTCGATTTTGTTAGCAATTGCAAATGCTTTGTTAATGTCTTTTGTGAAGACACTTGCTTGCAAGCCGAACTCTGATTTGTTAGCAATTTCAATTGCTTGTT
>NZ_BOQD01000246.1 GCF_018332515.1 Bacillus hominis
GTGCCCTCTTATTAGAACGATAATTTCTCCTCAAACTCACTCTTTAAAACAATTAAAGGAGACGACAAGCCAAATTGCATTAAAGAATCTAAAAATGCAGCGAGAGAATCCATCGAATCGCTCATGACTTTCATCATATAATTAAATTCCCCGCTAATTCGATATAAATCTGTTACTTCAGGAACGGCATTACAAAATTGGATAAAATCAGAGCATTGGCTCGTTTTAAACATGATGAATGCTTGAATGTTTTTATTAATTTTGGAAGGCTCAAATTTCGTTCGGTAAGCTGCTATAACTCCTTGATCTTCAAGCTTGTTAATTCGTTCTTTTACAGCAGGTTGCGTCATGGATATAATTCGTCCTATTTCTGAAACAGAAATTCTCGCATTTTCATACAACAAGTTCATAATTTTATGATCGATTTCATCCAATTTTACTGCGTTTTGCATTGTGTAGCCTCCTTGTTTTGTTTTCTAAAGTGAATCACAAATTATAACTATAATATCATAAGTGAACGAACTAAATTACCTATAAATCTATATTTAAAATTATTGGTGTTTGCATAAAAATATAAGTATAAGGTTTATTAAACGGAAATTTAGGAAGGATGGAAAAAATGAAGAATCTTGATGGGAAAGTGGTATTAGTAACAGGAGCGAGTCGCGGAATTGGCCGTGCGATTGCGATGAGATTGGCGAAAGATGGAGCATTAGTTGCGATTCACTACGGCCGAAATAAAACAGCTGCAGATGAAACGATTAGTGAGATTGAATCTAATGGAGGGAAAGCGTTCTTAATTGAAGCTGAACTCAATTCAATTGATGGTGTCAAAAAGCTAGTAGAACAGTTAAAGAATGAATTACAAATAAAAGTTGGTACATCAGAGATTGATATTTTAGTAAACAATGCAGGGATAGGTACACAAGGAACGATTGAAAATACGACAGAAGAAGTTTTTGATGAAATTATGTCTGTGAATATTAAGGCGCCATTCTTTTTAATTCAGCAAACATTACCATTAATACGAGCAGAGGGCCGCGTGATTAACATTTCATCAGCTGAAGTAAGGCTTGGTTTTACAGGGTCTATTGCATACGGCTTAAGTAAAGGTGCACTAAATACGATGACACTGCCTCTAGCTAAACACCTTGGAGAAAGAGGTATAACAGTGAATACAATTATGCCTGGATATACGAAGACAGATATGAATGCGAAATTGCTAGATAATCCAGAAATACGAAATTTTGCTACGAATTCATCTGTTTTCGGACGAATAGGGCAAGTTGAAGATATTGCAGATGCAGTAGCATTCCTTGCTTCTTCTGATAGTCGCTGGGTAACAGGGCAGATTTTAGATGTTTCTGGAGGGTTTTGTTTATAGGGGGATTATTACATCGGCAAAAGCATTAGCAAATACAGCGTATCGATTAATTACAGAAAAAGGGTTGTTAGAGAAGGT
>NZ_BOQD01000247.1 GCF_018332515.1 Bacillus hominis
TAACGTTTTGAGACTGCTGAAGGCTTATATGAATTTCAGGCAAATTTAAATATAGAAAAGGACATATCTATTGCATGTTATTAACTTAAGGTATGTTCTTTTAAAGCATATTATAAATATACATAGTGAGAAATGAAATAATAATTATTCAAATGAAAAACCCCCTGAATTTTTAAAGCGATCCAGGGGATTTTTTACCGATGATTCTCTATATTTCCATACCGATCACAAACTTTTTTAGGATAATGGTATGTCCAAGTTTAATAGTTTTTTGCACGAGAGCCATCTTTTTTATATTTATTTAATTATCCTACTAAGTTTTTTGTAAAATTCACCTTTTCTTTCTACATGATTAAACTGATTTGGATTAATATTAGCTTTTTGTGAGAGTGCTACAATCTCTTCTTTTGTAATTGAATCTTTAGTATTTATAGATGCTATATTTGTATATTTTCCATCTTCTGTTTTTGGGATTTCTAAAATCCCTTTATTTACAAGATCAACTACAGCCTTATGCTCTGAAGAATGTGTATCTACACCAGTAATTTTCCAATTATGCATAACTTTTGGCGTGTATACACCGTTCTTTACCTCTTTTAAATATGTAATAGCAAGGTTACGAATGGTTCCACCTGTTTCTCCGAATGCATTCTCTTGTTTAGATGACCAAGTTTGTTCAAATTTACGTCCCTCTAAAGCTCCCCCTTTTGCCTGAAGAGCCTCCATTCTATACGCATTCATTCCTAGCGTCATAACATCGCTCATTTTGATTGGTTTATTTGTACGAATAGAGCGTAAATTTGTAATTCTACTACCATATGGTTTTGTTAAGTCAATTTCGTATTTTACGCCTCCAAAGAAATCGTTCGTACTGTATTTAGACGCACGACGGTTTTTATCAAAGCTAACTGTTACATCTCCGGCACGAGATGAGTTAAAATATCCTGCTGCCCATTCCATATAGTCTTTTAAATCTTTTCCAGTTATCTTATATACTGTAATTTCTCCCAAAGCATATTGATAATTATAAGCAATATCTTTCTTCTTTATAGGACCTATATCCAAACGGGCATAATCATTATCAATTTGATGGGCTACTACATCCGCTTTACTGTAATAGAGCATGACTTCATGAAAGAAATCTGATAAAGGTGTCTCTTGAATCTGCACACTTGGAATACCCTTTATTTCATTTTCAGGAACAAGGTTTCTACCCTTTAATTGAGCGACTACAACATTTGCATCTCCTCTCGCATACTCATGAAAAGGTGTTAGTGTTTCTTCAAGTGTAGAATCAGATAATACTGTTGTTCCATCAGCATTTTTTACAGGTATAGCGGTAGCAGTTTTATCTTTTAAAACAAGCTTTCCATCTTGCTTTGTAAAAGTAAGGTCAATACGTGAAATATGCGTTCCATATTTATCTGGTTCTGTAATAATTACGCCATTTACAACTTCTTTTTTTACAAGTTTATGCATATGAGCCGCAAAAATAGCGCTTAGTTCCGGACAAGCATTCGCAATATCTTGAACACCAGTACCTGGGATTCCATTCTCATTTTCTAGTCCCATATGCATAACCCCTACCATTACATCTACTTTACCTTCTAATTCTTTAATTGCCTTTTTTGTCTCTTCTACTGGATTTTTCACTACTAAACCATCCAAATGATCTGTCCCTTTTTCAAAATCACTAATCATTGGTGTATTCATGCCAATAATCCCGACTTTAATTCCACCTTTTTCAACAATCGTATATGCAGGAAGAAAACGCTCTCCATTCTCCTTATAAATATTTCCTGCTAACGTCTTTCCCTTATATTGCTCACTAACTTTTTTCAATGTATCTAATCCAAAGTTGAATTCATGATTTCCAAATGCCCAGGCATCATATCCCATTGTATTCATCGCTACCATCATTGGCGATTGTGGCTTATCGTTGAATAATTCTACTGAGTTTCCTTGAATTGTATCCCCGGCATCTACTAATATGGTATTTGGATTTTCTTGACGTACCTTCTTTATAACCGTATAAAGCTGCGTCAAACTTCCACTCATATTTGCTCCATCAAGCGCATAATCCCAAGGCATAAATCTACCATGAATATCTGCAGTACCTAACAATGTAATATTAACATTAGATTCCTCAGCCTTAGAAATAGCTGGTTTGACTGTTACTGCTGTTACAAGAAGCATAAGAATAATAAAATAGCATACATAGTTCTTCCATTTCGTTTTTTGCATAATATCAATATTTCTCCCCTTTTTGTACTGTCATAAAGTTGCTTGAACTTTAAAAATATAACTTGTTATTCAGAAAACTTCAACTGCAAAATTAAAGAGAATAAAATGCATATATCCCTTAACAGAATTGTATTTTATCGTTTTCTGACAAAATACTTATTCCTCAAACGCGTGAAAGGTGCTCACCCAATGGTAGGTGTAAGAGTACTTTCAAAAATTTGGACATATAACTCATTTCCGAAAATCATTATAACTTAAAGATATAGTGTGTAATGCTGATTACATTTTCGGATTTCATTGCCAATTTATTTCCTTCTAAATGAAAATGCTGAGATCACTTCCAAAAATAATAACCCCGCTCTTCATTTAAGACGGGGTTACACTTATACAGCAAATCGGATTCAGATTTTTTCGAATGTTCGTTTCCTCTTCAGGAGTAAGATCTGCTAGTTTCGTAATTTCTTCAGCTTATTGGTTGCTTTCAACTAAATTCATCATAATTTTAATCAGGACTTCTATTTTATCACTCGAAACCTTGATGCTATCTCAAATCGCTCAAAAAATAGATAATGATGTTTACTTTTCAACTCCACAAAGCAATTTTATCTCTTTGATTTGTTCTATATGACGCTGTTCATGCAAATAGATCAGTTCTATCCACTGATCAAGGAGTAATTCTCCAAGAGCTGGATGCATCACTGATTTTTTCGCTAATATAGATTCATCTTCTATTGTACTCAGGAAACGCATCAATTCTTTTCTAGAGTTGTTTAACAAATCAACCATTTGCTGCACTTCAAATGGTTCTATACTTGGTTCAATCATTTCTGGGGCTATAAATTTTATCGATCTATCTAATAAAATAGTGTGAATTTCTTTACGCTCATTTAAGATACTATCCATCTTTTTTAATCCCGATGAAATAACTGTTATAACTCTCTCATCTAATAAAACTAAGTGATGACAAACTTGTGCTATACTCCATTTGTCCTTATCTGGTTTCCTATTAAATTGAGCATCACTTAACAAAGTAATTTCCTCAAATAATTGATTTCTAGTTTCATAAAACTTGTCATTTACAAATGTATTCATGTGAATTCTCCTTTCATTAGAACCTACATACTTAGATTCCTCCGCTAGAAATATTCTCTATGGAAAAAAGATTTCCCTTCACTATTATTCCAATCCAATCTTTACTTTCTTTAGTAGGTTCTCTAATTCATGCTGAAATGTATGAGTTCTCTCAACATCCTTGAGGTTTACATGTGCTACAAACTATCTAATAGAATGGTTAATAACCATTAAAGTATATCTCCGGTCCATTTCTTCAGTTACTGCAGCTAAGACTGCTGCTGACTCCTCAACTTCAGTAACTAATTTTTGGGCATGGACGAAATCTTGCTTTTTTATAAATTATCAATCTTTGTTTTAAAGCCACATATGAAGTTATTTGTTTTTTTGTATACTTTTAATCGGCACAAATAATTCAACCTTGAAATTTCCTTCTAAATCTTCAGCTACATTATTCATACAAAATTCCAGATTATCTCTATCAAAATCTGCATCTTACTCATTATTCGGTAGCCAATCTCCATATACATATTGATATGCCATATTCAGTTTATGTGGCTTATCATAAAAATGGTATAGAGCGTATTGACCCCCATCTAATCTTTTAAATTGCACATCTTGATGCATATCTTTGTCAAAGTTTTCATGTACAGTTACGCAAGCGTCATGACGGCACTTATGACTTTCAACAAGTTCAGGGTTATCTAACGAAATTTCGATAAATGATTGCTCTGGAGGATAAAGATTATTTTCATTTGCCCAATGTAATAAATTCCCCCAATGGTCTTGGGGTTCAAAGTAACTATCAGTTCTTCTTATAAATGCCACTTCAAATTGTGGCACTGTTTTTATTACAACTTTCATTTATGTCATCCTCCCTATACATATCTACTTCATTTATTTAGCGTTTATCAATACTTATTCCTTCATAAATAAAACGATTTTCTAACTTATAAAAACCTCATTTGAACTATAACTTGTTATTTCCGATTGATATTACACTACTACTAAAGTTGTATGTACTTTCATACTTTTATTTGATTTTATATTCTTTTTAAATCGATATATTAATGATAAGAAAACGAATGAAGGAGGATTTAAATTGATAAAAGGAATATATGAAGTACACTTACCTGTGAGTAATTTACGAAATTCTATTGATTTTTATGAAAAGCTAGAATTGAAATTAGCTTGGAGCGATGATTTAACAGCATTCTTTTGGATTGAGGAAGGGAGAAGTTGGCTAGGTTTATGGGAGGGTTCTGAATATGAAACGAAATACCATCCTTCTTTACGACATATTGCATTTCGAGTATCATATGAAGATTTAAAAGAATCTTTACATTGGTTAAGCTCTCTACATATTAAAGCTGTTCCATTTGGAATGAATGATTCTATTGAACCATTTGTTCGTCCACATCAAGGTAATGCATCTGTTTATTTTACTGATCCAGATGGTAATAGCTTAGAATTAATGTGTCCTATCATTGTGCCTAATGCATTAAAACATATAACCGATAAATTATCTTTTAAAGATTGGGAGGAACTATTAGCTGATGCAGTTAAATGAACAAATAATAGCTATTATTAAAACCAAATAATAATAAAGTACAGCTCCGCAGTTAATTTTCACTAACAATTCAAGAGTTGTCTCATTCAATCAAACATTAAATAAATGTAAAAAATCACCCTATTCATTCATTTTTAATGCTTATGTATGTACATTTGTTAATTTATTAGTTATATTATGGGTAT
>NZ_BOQD01000248.1 GCF_018332515.1 Bacillus hominis
TAGTTGTAATCGGAATAAATAATCTGAATATTCCTAGAATTTAAGATAAGAGTTTTACTATCCGCAAATAAAGGGGTAAATTCTATTGTCTACTAAATAGATTAGAAAACGATAATAAAATTAGGAGGATTACGATGCCCCAGCTTGATTCATTACATCCCATTGTAGAAAAAATAATCAACAATATTGAAAAATTAATGGTCGGAAAACGAAAAGAAACGATTTTAGTCTTGACAGCTCTCTTAGCTGAAGGTCATGTACTATTAGAAGATGTTCCTGGTGTCGGGAAAACAATGCTAGTACGTGCTCTTTCTAAATCAATTGATGCCGATTACAAGCGAATTCAATTCACACCTGATTTACTGCCGTCAGATGTAACAGGTGTTTCTATTTACAATCCAAAAGAGCTCCAATTCGAGTTCAAGCCTGGACCAATTATGGGGAATTTTGTACTTGCTGATGAAATTAATCGTACATCTCCAAAGACACAATCTGCCTTACTTGAAAGTATGGAAGAAGGCACTATCACAATAGATGGCATTACAAGATCGTTACCAAAACCTTTCTTTGTAATGGCTACACAAAATCCGGTCGAATATGAGGGAACATATCCTTTACCAGAAGCTCAACTCGATCGTTTCTTGTTGAAGCTAACAATGGGATATCCTACACCAGAAGAAGAATTTGAAATTTTAAATCGAATGGAAAAAGCAAACCCACTCTCCCATTTACAAGCTATTACTACAATAAAAGAATTACTTTATTTACAACAAAGCGTACGGGAAGTAAGTATGGACAAAGCAATCAAGCATTACATTGTAAAGCTTGTTAATCAGACTCGTTCTTATAGTTCTATACAGCTAGGTGCGAGTCCACGCGGCTCAATTGCTTTAATGAAAGCTTCACAGGCTTATGCATTCATCCATGGCAGAAATTATGTTATTCCAGACGATGTTAAATTTTTAGCTCCTTACGTTTTAGCTCACAGACTCATTCTAAAAATGGAAGCAAGATTTGAAGGAATAACAGGAGAACAAGTTATCGCCAAAATCGTTGCACGAACTACCGTGCCGACTCAACGGACGAAGAACCTTTGATGAAACGACTACTACGAGCACTATATCACGTTACGAAGTTATTGCTAATCCCTTTATGCCTAGTCTTAACATTTGTGTACGCTATGCTTCAAGGAGGATTTGTAAGTTGGTTTTTGTTTTACAGTACGATTCCTATTGGCCTTTATTCACTACTACTCCCCTTCTACGCTTTACGGGACGCTGAAGTAAAACGAATAACAAACCAAAATGAATATGTAGCAGGAGAACGATTTTTAAGCACGATTACAATAAAAAGAAAATTTCCTTTTCCCTTACTTTATTTAATTATAGAAGATGAACTGCCACCACAATTTACAAGTTGTAGACAAACAAAGTTGAATAAGGTCATACTCTTTCCAGGATTAAAACGAAATATTTCGTTTCAATATATTATTGACACAATCCCTAGAGGAGAGCACACTTTTTCAAGCGTACGTGTCAAAACTGGCGATCTATTCGGCATAATGGAGAAAGAAGTAACTTTTTCAGCTCCAGATACATTTTTAGTCTATCCCCAGTATGTAGATATAACGTATCGACAATTGGAAAATCATTTCGAACAAGGAGCGCTTTCAGCAAATATAAATTTAGCAAAAAACTCTACAGTCTCTGTCGGTGTCAGAGACTATAAACCTGGTGACCGCTTTTCATGGATTGATTGGAAAGCAACTGCACGAACAAATAATATTATGACGAAAGAGTTTGAACAACAGCGTAGCCATAATATCATGATATTCATGGACAGAACTGAGTCCCCTCTATTCGAATCAGTCGTAACGTTTACTGCCTCTATTGTGAGGTCTGTCTTGAAGCAAAATTCACCAGCGTCATTCGTGTCTGTCGGAAAAGAACGAACTATTTTCCCTTTAGACAATGGAGATACTCAGTTGCAACAAATCTTTTGCCATTTAGCGAAAGTACAAGCAGACAGTGTATTCCCGCTCTCCCAGAGTGTAGAAATGGAATTAAGAAAAATTTATCAGCCCGTAACAATTATACTCGTGACAAGCGATCTTTCTCCCGACATTCAAAAGGCGGCTGAATGTGCTGCTATAAAAAATAGAAAATTAATGGTGTTTGTCGTGAAAGAAAAAGCGAATCAACTCTCACATCGAGAACTAAGTATTCTAGAAACTCTACAAAAACGAAAAATATTTGTAAACACGGTTTATGAAAACCGGTATACAAACGTGTTTTTTGAGGTGAGCAAATGATAACATTACAAACAAAATATCAATGGGATATGAGCAGATTCTTCATGCATGTATGTGTACTTCTTCTTTTACTAGAATGGCTAAGACCCCTTATAGGTATTACAAACGTAGGTAGATTAGATATTTTTGTACTATTTATAGTAATTTGCTTCACTCTCTCTTTTTTTCAAACAAGGTGGCAAATTCCAATAAAGATCGTCACGATCTTATTCATCATTCATTCCTTGTATTATAAAAAGGCTTTTATAAATCCATCTTGGCTAACAACATTTTTTTCTGATATTTCTCGAAATTCCTCCCTTTTTTTCCAGGGGAATTTGCTAGATATTTCTCCAGTTTTTCCAACAGTTTTATTTTTTCTATCATTTTGGTTTTTGAGTTCTTTCACCTCTTTTTGGATGATTCGTAAAAAACGTGGATTGTTATTTCTTGCATTGACTATTATTTATATCACAACTTTTCATAACTTACATTTATACAATGCAAACTACGCTATTATTCGTACTATTGTCATCGGCTTTTTTATGCTTAGTCTTCTTCGAATAGAACGAATAAAAGAGATGGAACACTTACAAAATTATGCTAGAGAAATCTCAAAATTACTTAGACCTCTTACAATATTTATTGTATTGTCAGCAACCATCGCATACTTCGCTCCAAAATTCGGCCCTCAATGGCCAAATCCAATGAACTTTTTAAAATTCAACACATCCGAAGCAAGTAAAAAACAAGAAGTTTCTACAATTGGGTATGGTTTAGATGACGCGCAATTAGGCGGTCCTTTTAAGGCGGATAATACAATTGTTTTTACAGCACAAACGCAAAACAAACAATATTGGAGAGTAGAAACAAAAGATTTTTATACAGGAAAAGGCTGGGAGGTTTCTGAAAATCCGAAGAAGGTTTCTTTTAAAAATAAAAACGACGTCGTGAGTTGGTACGAACAAAATACAAAAACGGAGACAACCGAAGCAACGATCACCATGCAAAAAAGTTATCCTCACCTTACCTATCCAGCAGGATTAGTATCAGTTGAGGCTTCTTCTGATGTATCATACAGCGTTGACCCATTTTCAGAAAAAATCTATACGATGCACGGAGACTCTTCTACTACTTTAAATTCGTATAAAGTAACGTATGAGATTCCGGAGTTTTCCATAGAAAACTTGAAAGCTGCAAAAACGAATGAAGGTCAAGAAACAAGTTCTTATTTCATGACAAAGTACACACAACTTCCCGAATCATTACCACAGCGAGTAAGAGACTTAGCTGTTAATCTAACAAATGATAAAGACAACCGATATGATAAAGTATTGGCTATTGAAAATTACTTCACCGACAATTCTTTTGTATACGAAACAATGAATGTCTTATTCCCTGCCAAAAACCAAGATTATGTAGATCAATTCCTTTTCGATACAAAAAGTGGCTACTGTAATAATTTTTCGACGTCTATGATCGTGTTACTTCGTTCTGCCGGGATTCCCGCTCGATGGGTAAAAGGCTTTACAGAAGGAACTCTTGAGAATACATTTGCTAATGCAGAAGGTGAGAATGTTTATAAAATCGAAAACAATAACGCACACTCTTGGGTCGAAGTATATTTTTCAGGATATGGATGGGTTCCATTCGAACCAACAAAAGGATTTACCAATCCCTATAATTTTGTAAACAATACTCCTGCTTCCACGTCACAAAATAGCGAAGAAAATAATTCTAAAAACGCGCAAATACAAGAGCGAAACAATGAAGCAAAG
Organism: Bacillus hominis; assembly: GCF_018332515.1. Taxonomy (GTDB): domain Bacteria; phylum Bacillota; class Bacilli; order Bacillales; family Bacillaceae_G; genus Bacillus_A; species Bacillus_A hominis. The sequence continues at coordinate 4,069 of NZ_BOQD01000248.1, forward strand.
CTCAAAAGTTTAATAGAAAATACAGAAGAATCCTCTACTAAAAAGAACCCAAATTCTAATAATGGGTTTTCTTGGTGGTACGTATTCCTCTCTATAATACCGGTTAGTATCATGGGATACATTCTCTTCATTACTAGAATGAAATGGATTACTTTTTTTATTATTCATTTCTATAAATACCGAAAAGATGATGCTGTTTATCAAAAAGCTTACGGTGCACTTTTAAAACAATTTGCGAGAATTGGCATACCACGGGGGGAAAGTCAAACATTCCGAGAATACGCTCTCCACATCGATACACTTTACAACTCGGCCGATATGCAACAACTTACTTTCAGTTATGAGAACGCTATGTATCAAAAAGGACAGGCCGCAGCCGAATGGAAGAAATCCGTACACTTATGGGAAGTGCTTATGAAAAAAGCAGCTTCTCTTCCTAAATCAAATAAATTCGATACAGTGATTTAATCTTGATAATGTGAGTTTAAAGAAAACACCTCAAAGAACTGCATTGTTCTTTGAGGCGTTTTTCATAAAATGAAACTCCTAGTTATTCTCCAAGTACCTTCTCAATCTCCACCTCTAAATCTACCGGCTTCGTTTGCGGTGCAAAACGCCCTACTACTTTCCCGTCTTTTCCAATTAGAAACTTAGTAAAGTTCCATTTTACTGCTTTCATCCCTAGTAAACCTGGTGCTTGTTCTGTCATGTATGTATACAGAGGATGAGCCTTGTCACCTTTCACATCAATTTTTGCAAACATCGGGAAGTTTACACCATAGTTCAATTCACAAAAACTTGTAATATCTGCTTCTGTGCCTGGTTCTTGTCCCCCGAATTGATTACAAGGGAAACCGAGTATTTCTAGTCCTTGGTCTTTATATTTATCATATACTTCTTGTAATCCTTTATATTGAGGTGTAAATCCACATTTACTAGCTACATTTACAATAAGAAGTGCTTTTCCTTCGTAATCTTTTAACGATTTATCTTCTCCTGTTATTGTTTTAGCTGAAAAATCATAAACTGTCATTGCTCCTGCCCCTCTCTTCACTATCATTCTATGTTTATACTATACTACATTCGTGAATATACAGCTCTTTTTACATACTCACGCGTTAAAATGGTAGCGCTTTATTTTTGTTCGAAATTTCGACACAAATTACTAGACTTTTATGATGGAAAGTTTTACAATTAAATTGTGAACAAAATGTGACAGTTTATATTCCATTATAAAAGAAAAGGATGGTGTTCATTATGAAAACTGCACAACGTGAAACGATTTCAAATCGCGAGTTTTATTTCGTACTATATATGATGTTATTGTATGTTACTGGTTGGGTAATCGATGTAAATGGCTTATTCCTAAGCTCCTACTTTAATTTAGCAGGAGAGATTACTCTTCCGTTAGTTGGCGGTATTGTTGGACTTTTCGTTATGTTTATCAATAAAGAACAAACTAAATAACAACATTACATAAAGGCAGAAGACGAATTTTCGTTTTCTGCCTTTTTTCTTTTTTAGCGTATAATAGAAACATGCAGTATATAAGGAGTGGTAAATATGAAAAAGGTCGAGCAATTATCTTCTCACCTATATCTTATTGATGATTTCGATTTACAACATAATGAGCGAACTGGTACGTACGTTTTATTAGGTGATGATATTACTTTAATTGAAACTTGTGCAGCCCCTTCTCTTCCGTATATTTTAGATGGCTTACAACAATTACATATTGATTTAAATGATGTTAAAAACATCATCGTTACGCATGTTCATTTAGATCACGCTGGGGCAGCTGGTTTAATGATGGAAAAGTGCCCAAATGCTACTTTATATGTGCATTCTCGCGGTGCTCGTCATATGATTGATCCAACAAAACTCATTTTAGGCGCAAAAGCTGTGTACAAAGAAGATTTCGATAAACTTTTTGATCCAATTCTTCCTATAGAAGAAGAACGTGTTCACATTGTGCAAAATGGTGATACGTTAAAAATTGCAGAAGACCGCATCCTTACATTTTATGATACACCAGGGCATGCAAAGCACCATATTAGCATTCATGATTCATTAACAAACGGTATTTTTACTGGCGATACAATTGGCATTTATTATAGAGAACTCGCAGACCTTGGTGTAGAGTTATATCTACCATCAACGTCCCCGTCACAATTTCAGCCAGATGCGATGATCGCTTCTAAAAATCATATTCAAAGTATGAATGTAGATACTATTTATTTCGGCCATTACGGTGCATCATCTCATGTTACAGAAGTATATAACCAACTGGAACACTGGTTACCTATTTTCGTTCATACTGGTAAAGATGTCTTTGAAAAATGTAATGATTTCGATGAGGCGACTAAGGCATTACAAACTTTATTAATGGATAAAATCTCTTCTCACCTTACAAAGTTAAACGTTCCATCAAATCATTCCGTTTATAACATTTTACATCTAGATATAGAAATTAGCGCCATGGGCATTATTGATTATTTCACAAAGCAAGAAAAAACAAATTCCACTATTAAATAACGGCAAAAAAGAGATATACAACAGTAGTTATTGTATATCTCTTCTTTCTTTGAATATATTTTTAGTAAAGGATGGTGGAATGCAATGCAAAAGGTGATGCTATACCTCTGCTTTACATTATTTATCGTCTTATTATTATTTGTCGGAGTGAAAATTCAATTTTATTTAGATACAGACGCGCAAGTGAACTTTAACATTTACCCAAGGCTATTCTACTATACACTCTTTCCTCTTGTAGTCGGCATTTTATTACGTTTCCTTCAATCCATTAACCGTGAAACGAGTAAACAAAACTGGAGCTTTCAACTGGATAAATTTATTGCGATTACAGTTCCTACAATATTAATTTCCTTTTCCCCAGCACTACTCTTTTCACCAGTTGGCAAATACCTACCTTATTTAACTAATATTATTCTTGTGAATACAACTTTTGTTACGATAATTAGTTTAATAGCTGGTTATTCACTTTTAGATTGTTTTATACAAAAAGACAAGGATAATAGCAAGGAATATAACTAAGTGATTTCCCACTTTCACTTTATTAAGCAAATCAAGTTAATTCTGCCCCTGACTTGTATGCAAAAGAACCTAATAATCAATTTTTAAGTGTCATTGGTTATGGTGGTTTATTTATAAGTGCAATACTCCTTGTGAGAGTTGCTATACATGCGGTAAGGAAATTTAAGTAATAACAAAACGAGTATGAAATCGCATAGATTTTATACTCGTTTTTTATTGTTCATATATTCAATATGTACTAGGGAATTTATGGTAAACTATAGAAAATCGTGCACTAAATCAAAATACATTTCAAACAAGGGAGACACTTATTATGAAATTAGGGACTTTCTCGTTTCTAACCTTTATCGCAAGTATATGTTCTTTCTTTATTTTAAGAGGACCTAATACAAATTTAACTTTGATTATTGCGATTCTAGGCATACTTTCATTACTCGGTATTATTTTTGCGATAGCATCAAAAAATTGGTTATTCGGAATAGTTGGTACGGCATTAAATGGAGTAATACTAGTATTTGTATATTTCTTATTACTAGCAAAAGGAATAGGTGGTTAATATATTTACGTTTCAATAAGAAAAGCTCACCTTTTCATCTACATACTCCATAAACTGTTCTGCTTTAATAAATCTTTCTTTATACGCTTCAGGTACTTCTTCTACTGTTATCCCACCACTCGATTTCGCTTTTACTAATACAGTTTGATATGACATTAATGCTTCCATAAATAAAATGTGCTGTCTTATATACTTCTTGAATCATTTTATCATACAATTCGCTATACGCTTCTTTATTGCCCGATAAAGTTAATTGGATTAAATCTATATACACTGTTTCATCCTTCATGTACCATCCCTCCTTTGTTCTACACTATATATTGGCAAGCAAACAATATTTCGTTCGATTTTTTCAAAATATTTTTTATATAAATTAATATAATGATGCAATACGTTCATAAGCTTCACTTATAACCTTGCATAACAATTATATAATTTTCCAATTCCTAATGAAGATTTAAAATGATATATATAGTCAAATTTAGGAGGGTGTATATGAAAGCTATCGTTGTAACTTCATTTGGTGGTCCTGAAGTGTTGAAATATACAGACATGGATATTCCTACAATTTCAGATCACCAAGTTTTAATTCGTGTTGTTGCTACTAGTGTTAATTTCGCCGATATTAAATCACGTTATGGCAAAAAAGGAAACAAAGCCTTACCTTTTATTCCAGGGATAGATGCAACTGGTATTGTAGAACACGTAGGTTCTCATGTGAAAAACATTTATCCTGGCCAGCGTGTCATTGCTTTTCCTCAAAATGGCTCTTACGCTGAATATGTTGTTGCGAACGAAAATCTTACTTTCGTTTTACCTGATGAAGTCGACTTTCAAACCGCCGCCGCTTGTCCTATCGTATCTTTTACAAGCTATAATTTACTTGCAAATGTTGCAAGAATTCAACAAGGTGAGTCTGTACTAATCCATGCAGCCGCTGGCGGAATTGGTACTACAGCGATTCAACTTGCAAAACTATTAGGGGCTGGAAAAGTTATCGGCACTGTTGGAAGTAAAGCAAAACGAAAAATCGTTTTAGATGCTGGAGCTGATTATGTTATTTGTCATCAAGATGAAGATTTTGTAGAAAGGGTAACTCAGCTTACAAACGGAGGAGGCGTTAATATTGTTTTAGATTCTATTTCTGGTACTGTGTCCGAAAGAAGTTTAGAATGCCTTGCTTATTACGGTCGTCTCGTCCATTTCGGCAATGCTAGCGGAGAAGTTGGTAGCTTTCAAACGAAAGATTTACACGCAAGTTGCCGTTCTATACTCGGTTTCAGCTTTGGCACTACACGAAAAAAACGTCCTGAATTGCTTCAAGAAACTGCGAATCAAATTTTCCGTTATTTACGCGATGGAAGTTTACAAATTAAAGCCACGAAATCTTTTCCTCTTCAAGATGCAGGGAAAGCACATGAATGGGTCGAAAGTAGACAAAGTACAGGGAAAGTAATACTACACGTTCAGACAGCTCCCTAAAATGAATACATGAAATAGAGGTGTTATTCATGGGATCAAGAATTATGCATATCATTATCGCTAACGGTATTGCTGAGAAACTTTCTATTCAAGATAAAACTTCTTTCTTACTTGGTGGTGTAGCCCCTGATGCTGTTCATTCAAAAAAAGAAAAAGGAACCTCACATTTTTATGCGGGTACAACGAAGAACTATACGAGAAGAATAGATTATGATTCCTTTTTGCATAAATATGAAGCACATATAGATTCCCCATTTATTTTAGGCTATTATACCCACCTCATTGCCGATAATAATTGGCTCAGTGGATTTTTTCTACCTTGGCTAAAAAACAGAATAGAAAATGACGAAACTATCGCACCTATGTACTATAACGATTTTAAATTGTTAAATGCAAAGTTACTTCATCATTACGATAAAGAACAACAGCTCTTCGCCCTACTTAATCAAGAGGCTAACATTGTGGATATCGAGGAGGTTTCTAGAGGAAACGTTTTAGCTTTTCGAACATATCTTTTTGAAGATATGCTGTATCCCGAGCAACATTTGCATGAGGATTTACAAGTGTTTACGTTTGATCAAATCGTTGGTTATATTGAAACTGCAATTGAGAAAGGTGCTTTTTATATCGAGCAACTGGCGAATAAAAAGTCCACTTCAAATATTTAATCCCCCTCATTATATACGAGGGGGATTTTTCAATAACATTATTATTTGTTCTTTTCCATAACCGCAAAATAATTCCCTTCACTATCAGCAAAGTTAAACACTTTACCAGTAGGCATAGTTACCATTTCGCCAACAGTAACATTTTTATTTGTTAAATCTTTGTATAGTTGTTCAAGATTTTCTGAGAAGAACATTAAAGATGGTGTACCAAGATTCAATTCTGGGCTCATTTTCGAAATAACTTCTTTATTATGTAATATAATGCTCGTTTCTGCACCGTTAGTCGGAGCGATTTCAATCCATCTCATTCCTTGTTTGTTATCTTCCTCTGTGATTACATGAAATCCTACCTTTTCTGTCCAAAAATTTACTGCCTCATCTTGATTATTTACATATAACATAATTTGTCCGACTTTATGGATCATTTCATTTCCTCCTAATGGTTTTTATATTCTAAGTAGCTTTCTACAGGTGCTATTATTATTCCTTTTTAATGTATATGTATTTCTTCACGAAATTTATCGACTGACTCATTTCATTCCATGCACAAACAAAATTAGAAACTAACACTATTGTCGTTTTTTGTTGATAAATCGATATCCCCTATAGAATCGTTGATATATTTGAAGTTGCTATTTAACAACTTACAAACAAAAAAGACGTAACTACGCATAGTTACGTCTTTCCTTTTATTTATCTAGGTTTTTTCTTACCAGTAAATGCTGGTTTCTTTTTCTTTGGTGCTTTCGGTTTCGTTTCTACAAATGATCCGTTGAACATTTCTTGCTTCGTAAACACGATACCTAGTTTTTTTGCAAATTGAAGTAATTTACGCTCTTCTTGTTCTGTTACAAGAGAAACGACTGTTCCTTCTTTCCCCATACGTCCAGTACGTCCTGAGCGGTGAATGTATTGGTCTACAGTGTCTGGTAACTCTAAATGAATTACGTGTGTTAAATCATCAATATCGATCCCACGTGCTGCAATATCAGTAGCAAGTAGAATTTCTAATTTGCCGCTACGGAATGCACGCATCGTTGCTTCACGCTCTTGTTTATTTGCCTCTGCATGAAGAGCTGCCGCTTTCATTTTACGGAATTTCAGTTTCTGAGTAATTTCATCTAAACGGAATGGATCATTTAAGAAGGCAACTGCTTTTACATTTCCCATATGCATAATTCTTCTTATATAATCATTTTTTTCACGACGTTCACACACAATATACGTATGTTCAACTAGGCTCTTTGCCTCTGAACGTGTTACACGTACTAATTGTGGTTCAGCTGTCAAATCACGTGCCGCGTCTTCTGCCGCTTTCGTTATTGTCGCCGAGAAGAATACTAATTGACGATCGCGCATCGTTGATTTAATTACATCAAGTACAGCACCCATCATCTTTTGTTTTACAATTTGATCAAACTCATCAAATACAATCGTTTTCACTTCATGCATCTTTAGTTTTTTCATACGAATCAATTCTAAAATACGTCCTGGTGAACCAACAATTACTCTCGGATGTTTCTTTAATTTTTCAACTTGGCGCTTAATATCCGCACCACCAATTAAAGACGCACCTGAAATATCAGTTCCCGCTGTAAACTTTTGAACTTCTTCATGAATTTGCATAACAAGTTCACGAGTTGGAGCTAAAATTACAACTTGAGGTTGTTTAACTTCAGGATTAATTTTATGTAAAAGGGGTAATAAGTACGCTAATGTTTTTCCTGTTCCAGTTGGAGATTCAGCTATAACGTCTTGTCCTTCTAAAATAGTTGGAATCGCTTGTTTTTGAATTTCAGTAAACTCTTTAAAACCAGCCTTTTCCCAAGCTTGTTGTAAAAATGGTTGCATATCTTTTATCATTTGTTTTTCTCCTTTATCTCTATTTTTGAAGAAAATGTTGTATTGTTCGCACCGTTTCTATCATGTGTGAAATAACAGCTATTAAATCATCAACATGGTCTTCTGTAATCGCTTTTTGAAATAGAACCTCTACCTTATTATGATATGAAATCGCTTGCTTATTATATTCGTATGAAATTTTCTGTGTAATCATTCGCTCTTTTCCCCAAATAGATTGCAATAAAGCTTCAATTTCTTGGCATCCTATCTCTGGCTGTTCCATTTCGAACGAGAACGCTAACTTCATTTCACAACCTGGTATAAACTGAGGTACTTCCAATATTTCACCTGATAAATTCTTCGCATCAACAGATAGTGAAAATATCGCTTCTACCATCGTTTTAAATGTTTCTGTTAGTTGAAATGAAATACTATACATACGGCTTAATGAAGCAAGATCCATCACATCTTTTCGATCTGTTACAAGAATATCACCGTGTAAATCGAAATCATAGACAGCTCCTTCTACGATTACTTTTAAATTTTCAAAAGCAGTTGGATCAAACATAATTTCCTCCAAAAAACAGGCGCCTTTCTATGGAAAGGCGCCACTTGATGTATATATAGTTTACAGATAAACGAGATGAATTACAACCTTTTAGAATAAACCTACTGCTTTTCCATCTTCATTTACATCCATTTGAAGCGCAGCTGGCTGTTTAGGAAGACCAGGCATTGTTAACATTGTTCCTGTTAATGCAACGATAAACCCTGCACCGATAGATGGTTTCAATTCACGAATTGTAACAATAAAGTCAGATGGGCGACCTAATTTTGTTGCATCGTCAGAAAGAGAATATTGTGTTTTCGCCATACATATTGGTAGGTTACTCCATCCTTCTCCTTCAAATTGAGCTAATTGTTTACGTGCTTTCGGTGCAAACTCAATATCTTTTGCGCCATACACTTTTTGAGCAATTGTACGAATTTTTTCTTCTAATGGTAATTCTAATTCATAAAGTGGTGCGTAGTTGTTTTCACCTTTTTCAATTTCTTTTAACACTTTCTCAGCAAGGTCTACACCACCTTGGCCACCTTTCTCCCAAACTTCTGTTAAGGATACTGCATAGCCACGCTCATTGCACCATTCTTGTAAGTATGTAACTTCTGCGTCTGTATCAGTAATGAATTTGTTAATGGCAATTACGAATGGAACACCGAAGCTTTGAATTGTTTCAACATGTTTCTGTAAGTTTTCCATTCCTTTTGCTAATGCATCTACATTTTCTTCTTTTAATTGATCTTTCGCCACACCACCGTGCATTTTAAGCGCACGAATAGTCGCAACAATAACTACCGCTTCTGGTTTAATACCAGCTGCACGTGCTTTAATGTCTAAAAACTTCTCAGCACCTAAATCTGCACCGAATCCAGCTTCTGTAATAACATAATCACCTAATTTTGCTGCCATTGTCGTAGCGATAACACTGTTACAACCGTGAGCGATATTCGCAAATGGTCCGCCATGAATGATAGCTGGTGTATTTTCTAATGTTTGTACTAAGTTCGGTTTTAATGCATCTTTTAATAATAATGTTAACGCACCTTCTACACCTAAATCTTTAACCGTTACAGGTTGATTTGCAAAGTTATAAGCAACTACGATGCGAGATAGACGTGCTTTTAAATCTTGAATATCTGTTGCAAGGCAGAATACGGCCATAATTTCAGATGCTACTGTAATATCAAAACCGTCTTCACGTGGTACACCTTGAACCGGTCCACCAAGGCCAATTACTACATTACGAAGGGCACGATCATTTAAATCAACACAGCGTTTCCAAACGATTTTACGCGTATCAATTCCAAGTGTGTTTCCTTGTTGGATATGATTATCAATGAACGCCGCTAATGCGTTATTAGCAGTTGTAATCGCATGAATATCTCCAGTAAAGTGAAGATTAATATCCTCCATTGGTACTACTTGAGAATAACCGCCACCTGCTGCTCCGCCTTTTAATCCCATTGTTGGTCCAAGAGATGGTTCGCGAAGTGCAATTACTGTTTTCTTACCAATTTTATTAAAAGCTTGACCTAAACCAACTGTTACTGTTGATTTACCTTCTCCTGCTGGAGTTGGGTTAATTGCTGTTACTAAAACAACTTTACCGTCTTTCTCATCTTGTAAACGCTTAAAAATATCAAGAGATAACTTGCCTTTATAATGTCCGTATGGCTCTAGTTCTTCTTCTAAAATATTTAAATTAGTTGCAATTTCTTGAATCCTCTTCATACTTGCTTCTTGTGCGATTTCAATATCGGATTTAACTGTTGTAGTAGTTGTCATATACCCTAGTCCCCCTTTAATTGGTTCTGATGATATTGTATCAGTTTTTTGTATTTTCTGCACTTATTTACCTCCTGAAATTCTTCAATTTTATTATACGTTTTTTAACATAAATACCCATAAAAATGTTAACGCTTGTTGTAACTCTGTAGGTAGTTGACCTAACATCTTCTCATTTACTCCGCGCTTATATACGCCGATGCCATCTACAACTTCAAAACCTTGTTCTTTCGCTAACTGTTCAAATTCCCAAGGCATCATCGTATTGCAAACAACATCTTTGCCGTATAGGCGAGGATAACTGTTCTCTCTCGGTTTTGCTGTCGGTCCTAAAATTGCAATACATGCGTATCCATCTTTCTTTAAAACACGCTTTATTTCATTTAATGCTTGCAATGGCTCCTCGGTCCATTCTAAAGAATTAATTGCCATAATTGCTTCAAATTTCTCATTTTCAAATGGTAATGAAGAAAGATCACCTTTTATAAAAGATAAATTGGGGCCTTCTCCGCGTTCCCTACCCTTTTGAATCATAACTTCCGATAAGTCCACCCCAACCGCTTTGTACCCAGTAAGACTTAATTTATATGTACCATACCCATCACCACAGCCAACATCTAACACTTGTACTTCCTTTTCCACGTACTGCTCAAAAAATGGAATGATTGTACTCCTGCTCCCACTATCCCACATTTCTTGACTATTTTGATTCCAAAAATCTGCATTATTATCCCATTTTTTCTCTGCCGATTCATGCCAATTAAACTTCGTCATACATTCCCCTACCTTCAGTTATTATCATTCATTTCATTCTACATCATTTTCCAAAATTCCTGTTTATCCCGCATTAACGGGCAGTAGAATTCGGCGAATGCGAGGAAGTTAGGTGGGAGATAACTGCCTCGTATTCGCCCGATTGGTGAGGGCTAATAATCAGTGGGGGATGTACAAAACCCCCACTGATTAAAGTTTCACTTTATCTTCATAAGGAGGTGAACAGGATAACAACGGAATCTATTTTCTCCAATTTTTGCTTTACTTGGGTTTAACTCATACTCATGTTCTTCTCCTTATGAAAGATACTATAGATACACCCAATTGAAAGAGAGGGATGTACATGCGAAGAAAGAGAAATCATCATTTTAAAAGTGGTGAAAAAAATGAAGAGTATGCAGCTGAAATATCTCCGGCTGGTATTCCGATTAGACATGAACGCAAAGAAATTGCAAATGAAATAGAAGGTACAAATACCGGTGCAATGATAGGCTATGTCGCATTATTTCTTTCGTTATTCTCCATTGCTTTTTATCCTGTTACACTCGGCTCCCTTGCTATTTTAGTTGGCTTATTAGCTGTCAATTTTGGAGCGAGAACACTTGGATATACCGCAATTGGTTTTGGCAGTTTTTCTGTTTTATTCACTTTACTATATCCGCTTGCTTTATCAGCGTTTTAAAAAAAACACACCAAGTTATACTTGGTGTGTTCATTCATGATACAACATGATATGACCGCATCCACAACAATGCTTCGCTGTAATTTCTTGAAAAACTGGATAATTCTCTTCATCTCTATGCTCAATAAACACCTTTTCAAATCGGTACATGTTTGGCGCATATGCCCAATCTTGTTTCGTACGTGCATATAATGTTGAAGAAAAAAACTCCTCACCACCACAAACGATACATCCCTTCTTCATCAATACCCCTCCTATGCTTGTCTTACTTCATCTATATGAACATAAGCATAAAAAAAAGACCTTCTATTACTAGAAAGTCTTCTCTGAAACAAAAAGAAATGTACCGAATATACCTACTCCGCTATATTCTTTCGTAACACCAGCTTCTGTTTTATACGTTTGCTTTACAGTCATAAAGAAAACACCATTTCGTGCATCAATACTTTCAAACTGTAATTTCTCTTTTTTTCCATCTACATTTTGCGTGCATTCAAAGCTACTCTCGTCACATTTCAATGCATACTTATCCTCTAAATGCAATTTAAAATCTGATTCTTTCGGACAAGTTATAAGTAATATCGCCACGAGAATAATACTTACAATACCCACAATTGTATAATATTTCTTCATTTGTTCTCCTTTCAAAAGACAAGAAAACTTGACTTCATGCGCCAAGTTTTCTTAGTCTACAACCCATTGCCACTCTTGTTCTTTCTTATCAAAAATGAGCCAACCCGTTTCTGTTGCTTCCGCTTTCAATTCATCGATATTATCTAGTACCTCATCCGTACTTTCGAATGATCCTACTACATATACCGGAATTTCAAGACCTCTTCTCGACTCAATTTTCCCCGCTAAATCAATGTATAACCCATCTTCCATTAACGGAATAAGCCCGAGGATAACTTCCTTTGAAATTGCTGGGAAAATCTTTGATTTTTGGAAGAAAGTAAAACGTTTCTTTCCAAACGAACCGAGTTTATACGGAATCACTTTACTTAGCATTCCTACAAAATCACCGATTCTACGGTAATACACTTTGTTGTACCAACCGTCATCATGTGAAAAATAAACGAATCTATTCTTCAACAACGGAAAGAACGTTCTTCCAAGTGGTTCTTTTTTGTGAGCCAAATATAATAATTCTGCAATTTCTTTTGGCTCTAACTCATCTAAATCGCTTGCATCATCGAAATCTACCCAACAAAATTCATCAAATTCATCAATCTCTGCTTGAATGAGTTTATGTATGTTTTCTTCCTCAACATATTCAAATAAAGTATGATAATGAAAATCTGTCCACTCAAAATTATGCTTTAAAAGCAATACTTGATGAAGCGGTGAAGGGATGTTACTTGCAAACTCTTTAAACGTAATTCCAGATGTAATAAAACAATGACCCCGACGATTACCATTAATATATATCATATTGTTTACTTGGTCAGATCCTCCAGACAAAGCACCTAGCCACCTTCGTTTTATATGTTTCAATTCTATAGCATATTTTAACATGAAAAATTTTAGAAACATAGAAAAAACTTCAAAAACTATTTACAATTTCATGTGTTTTATTACATACTGATTACAAGAAAAAACGCCTGCTTATAAGCAGGCGTTTTTAAAGGATATCATCTGGGTTTTGAGGGTGATGATTTCCCTCTTTCTTTTCATCTTTTTGGAACATCGATTGAATTTTATCAATTGTTTTCGGAGCTAATTCAATCATTTTTTCCGCTAAATGTGTCGCATTTTGTAAATGAAGAATATTTACTCCATCTTTATTCACCACAAGAAATGCTACTGGTGTAATGGAAACACCACCCGCGCTACCGCCACCAAATGCAGGGTTACCGTTCGCTCTTTGCCCGTCATTCGTTTGGAAATCAGAACCTCCTGCTCCAAAACCGAACGCTACTTTAGAAACCGTTAACACTACACCACCGTCAGCCGTTTGAACAGGCTCTCCAACAATCGTATTAACATCGACCATTTCCTTCAGATTTTCCATTGCTGCTTTCATTAATCCTTGAATTGGATGATCCACCGTTCATAACCTCCTTTGTCATATCTTTCCTAGTTTTTCCGAAAGTTTGTGAACTAAACATAAAATTTTATATTGATTTCAAAAAATAAAAGTTATAATATTTAGAAAAATAAAAAAAGAGGTTGATTCGTTATGATACGAAAATTAACAACGAAAGACCATGAACAAGTATTTGCTTTTTTAAAAGAAGAAGCAGCCCTTAACTTATTTATCATTGGAGATATTGAAGCTTTCGGTTATGATACAAATTTTCAAGAACTATGGGGAGCATTCGAAGAGAACGGAACATTAAAATCGATTTTACTCCGCTTCCATGATGCATTTATACCGTACAGTAAAGAAGATTTTGTGGTCGCTGACTATGAGGCACTTCTTTCCACATATAAGCCGCTTAAACTCTCTGGCAAATCAAATATTGTAGAAAAATTTGAAACTGCTCCAAGTATACAACTAGGTGCCAAAAATGAAATGTATTTTTGCGAATGTCTGGATAACAATAACTTACCCAGTGCACCTGTTCATGAAACGATTAAACTTGCCTCACTAGATGATATAGAGCAAATTATGCAACTACGCAGTAACATCGCTGAATTCCCAACTGCTAATGAATCAGAGAAAATGTTAAGGCAAGCTATCGAAACAAATACAGGACGTACATATTATATTGAAAAAGATGGTGCAATCATCGCATCCGCCTCTACTTCTGCTGAAAACTCATTATCCGCTATGGTTGTTGGAGTCTGTACACATCCGAATCATCGCGGGAATGGATATGCTTCGCTCATATTACAGAAAATGATCCAAGACTTTACGAAAGAAGGCCGAACGCTTTGCTTATTTTATAACAATCCAGCTGCTGGACGAATTTATAAGCGATTAGGATTTAAAGATATTGGCATGTGGACGATGTATCGATAAAGAGCCGATTTATTCATCGGCTTCTTTTATTTATATTGTGCTATTCCAGCTTGAGCTATATCCTCACTTCAAAGTCATAATTACCTGCCTTTCAACAAACCCAAACTCTTCGTACATCTCTTTCGCAAAATTCCCAGCAAATACATTCAACCGAATTTCTGAATACTTCTCCTTCAATTCCTTAATACCAGCTTCCATCAGTTCTCGCGATAATCCTTTCCCGCGATATTTTGGGAAAACGTACAATTCATATATAAATCCAAGTTTTTCACGAGAAAAATAGTCTGTATTTTCCCCTATTAATATCCATCCCATTACTTTATTTTCTTCTTTAATGATTAAATAATATGCTCCCTTTTCTACAATCGGCTTTGTAATTTCAATTGCTTTCTCGGTACTTAATTGACAATTCCCTCTCGTTCCTTCAAAAAGCGATTGAGCCGTATATTTAAATATCTCATTGGTATCTTCTTGATTTGCCTTAATTATCATTTTTCACAACTCCCCTTGAATAATCGGCATTAATATCGCTTGTTCAAGATTCTCCGCTTCCATAACAATTGCCATTAACCCATTCTCTGTACTTGTTTCATGAAATTCTCCCTTTTCCCAAAACACAGCTTGTCCAGCTTCCACCTTCACTTTTTCTTTATCTGCCCCGCATACATATCCTTCGCCGTCCACAATAAGAAGCAGTTGAGATACAACTGCTTCATGATATCCTATTATTCCATTCTCTTGTAAATGCATAGCACCGATATGTATATCCCCTTGATGCTTTAATATTTTTGACATTACAAAGTTAGATTGAAATGCTGATATATGCTTTCCTACTTTTTCACTGAAATCAAATATTTTCATTCCTACTCCTCCCTATATGTATAAAACCATCCTTACTGTCTGCATTAAATGCCCTTCAAAATCTTCTTCAAATTGCTCT
>NZ_BOQD01000249.1 GCF_018332515.1 Bacillus hominis
TATATTGAGAAATTAACTAAGTATAAAAATTACTTATGATGACAAAATTAAAAAATATAAAAACCATTAGTTCTGAATAAAAGCGTTATTTAATAAAAAAAGCAGGTAGCTTTCGCTAGGCTGCTTTGCTCCATATGGGAGTTTTCGTTATGTAATTTAGATAAAGATACTAGCTACTAGAAATATAGCTGCTATCAAAATAAGAGAATCAAATAAAATCAAGAACTGGTTTTTTTGTGGCTTTCGAAATTCTTTTATTAAGCTAAAAACTGCACTCATTCCAAAGCAAATGTATAACAAGATCATTATTGTTTCTGACATACTTAACACCCCTAATATGTTATTAGTTTCATTATATAACGAAAAATAAATATGTGTAAGAGTTTAACAAAATCCTTAATTTGTAGCGAATGGGTGAAACTCTTGGATAAGTATTGGACTTTATATGTGTTACTAAAAAGTAATAAAGAACAGTTAACACTAGTATATATATTACCTCCTATTTTTGGGGTGTCTAAAAGTGATATAAACATTCAAGGTTTGTTTCATGGTAAAAGTTGCATTTTGTAGAGAAATAAGTTGATTAAGGATGGGCATTGAATATGCCATGTTTGTATTAAAAAAGAGCAGAAACTACAATACAAAGTGCACAATAGCAAAGGAAAAACATACTATATTACTGCAAACAAAGCCTATGTATATGTGAAGTAATAGGAAAAGCTGTTGCCTCTAATTGCTAGAGGTCCGTTTTTATAAAGAATGTTTATTGTACGTTTATACTAATAATGCTACATATTTGGAGTGTTTGAATTGTGAGGATTCATACAGTAACATATTTGTTTTTTAAGATTTAAATAAGAAGGTTTAGTACAATTGTTTGTTTTTTTCTTTCTATGTTTTTGTCTCGTACACTTTTAAGCTAGTGGACATACGTTACTAATAGAAAGGATTAGGGGGTGAGGTTTTGGGTTCTCGATTTAATAATTGTAGAAAAAAATGTACGTGTAAACAGGATGATTGCTGGGATATTTTTGAAGAGTGCAAAAAGGAAAAGCATGAGCAATGTGATAGCTCTTGTGTACAAGGAATTAGAGATGAGCTAAAAAAATTAGTTGATAAAACAGTGCGAATTAATACTGAAGGACGTACTTATATAGGTACTATTTCTTCGGTAACTTGCGATGTTGTTAAGCTAGCTGCTATTCCTGGTTCAGTCGCAGCAATTATATCTCTTTGTAAAATTGAAGCAATTTTACCACCAGCTACAACTGTTACCGCTGAGTTTGATTTTAACGGTATTGACGTAGCAAACAAAGCATAATGATGCTGTTAAAAAGCCATTCTGATGAATGGTTTTTTATTTTGTACAAAAGGGAATATATTTTTTATATAGAAATA
>NZ_BOQD01000250.1 GCF_018332515.1 Bacillus hominis
TACATATAGATGAAAATAGGGGAGAGATACATATGACTACATATACTTCCATTGCAAATGTCATTAAAGAAAGACGTTCTGTTCGTACATTTACAGATAAAGCAGTAGAAAAAGAGCTATTAATTGAACTATTAAACGACGCAACATGGGCACCAAATCATAAACATCGTGAGCCATGGAATTGTAAATTATACATTGGAGAAGGCCGTCAGAAATTAGTAGACGCAGTATTAAACTCTTTCTCAGAAGAAGAAAGAGCGAAACGCGGCAAAATTTTATCTGATCGTTTCTTAAGCACACCTGCGCAAATCGTTGTTTACATTGATGAAGATCCACGTCAAATTCAGCGTGACGAAGATTACGCTGCAACATGTGCATTTATGCAAAACTTCCAATTGCTTGCTTGGGAGCGTGGCTTAGGATGTGTTTGGAAATCAGGAGGATTAAACTACAATCCACTATTTATAGAAGGAATCGGTTTAACAAGAGGTCAACGTATCGTTGGAATTCTTCACATCGGCTATTTCGATAAAGCATCAGAGGGAAAAGCGCGTACACCGATTACGGAGAAAATGGAGATTATTGAAGGTTAATAGATGAGACATTCTCGTTTTTGCGGGGGTGTCTTTTTATTATGCAATCAATCCTCATGAAAGCTTGTTCCTCATCATACACTTTCTTAAGGGAAAGTGTAAGGAGGGAAAATAATGAGAGCAAGTGACGATAAAGCGCTGCAATATGCAATTGCGGAAATTACGGAAATTGCGACTGGATTTGGGCTTGATTTTTATCCGATGCGTTATGAAATATGTCCAGCGGAAATTATTTATACATTTGGTGCATATGGGATGCCGACGAGGTTTTCACATTGGAGTTTTGGAAAGCAATTTTTCAGAATGAAATTACAATACGATTTGGGACTTAGTAAAATTTATGAACTCGTTATTAACTCTGATCCATGTTATGCCTTTTTATTAGATACGAATTCTTTAATTCAAAATAAACTAATCGTGGCGCACGTTTTAGCGCACTGTGATTTCTTCAAAAATAATATTCGTTTCTCTAATACGAAACGTGATATGGTGGAGAGCATGTCAGCAACAGCTGAACGTGTGAAGGCATATGAGCATAAGTATGGAAAGGCAGAAGTAGAAACATTTTTAGATGCAGTACTCGCTATTCAAGAACACATTGATCCGTCACTTATGCGCCCGAAACTTGCATGGAGTATCGATGATTTAGAAGAGGAAGAAGTAGACAAGAAAAAGGCATCACAATACGATGATTTATGGAATTTAGATGATCGAAATAAAACGAGGGAACGATCCAATATACGCAAAAAGAAGAAGATTCCGCCGCAGCCAGAGAAAGATTTGCTCCTCTTTATTGAAGAATATAGCCGTGAGCTTGAAGAGTGGCAGCGTGACATATTAACGATGATGCGCGAGGAAATGTTATATTTCTGGCCGCAGCTTGAAACGAAGATCATGAATGAAGGCTGGGCTTCGTATTGGCATCAACGCATACTTCGTGAAATGGACTTAACATCTTCTGAAGCAATCGAATTCGCGAAATTAAATGCAGGTGTCGTACAGCCGTCAAAAACAAGTATTAATCCATACTACCTCGGTATTAAAATGTTTGAAGATATTGAAGAACGCTATAACAACCCGACAGAAGAGATGAAACGACGCGGTGTAAAACCAGGATCTGGTCGTGACAAAATCTTTGAAGTACGCGAAATTGAATGGGATGTATCGTTCTTAAGAAACTACTTAAATAAAGAACTCGTCATGCGAGAAGATATGTACTTATTCCAGCGCCAAGGAAAAGAATATAAAGTAATAGATAAAGAGTGGGAAAATGTGCGTGATCAACTCGTAAATATGCGGACAAATGGAGGTTTTCCGTACTTAGTAGTAGAAGATGGAGACTACTTAAAGAACGGAGAATTGTACATTAAACATAGTTACGAAGGAATCGAGTTAGATTTAAAATACTTAGAAAAAGTATTACCGTATCTTCATCAGTTATGGGGAAGAACAGTGCATATGGAGTCGATTGTGGAGAGTAAGGGTGTTGTGTTTTCTTATGATGGGAAGATGGTGCATCGGAAGTATGTGTGATGGAAAGAACGGACATAGAATGCTGTGTCCGTTCTTTTTTATTTGGAACAAAGTTAAATATGCTATTCTTGAAGAAAGGGAGTTACATATAGAAATGGAGCAATTCAAATGAGCAAAATAGGGGTATGCAAGGTGGATATTACGCCGCCTGTAGGTATTGATTTTGTCGGATATCATAGAGAGACAGGAATAAATAATATTGAAGAGCGTATTTATGGGACAGTTTTTGTATTTGAAAAAGATGAAATGAAGACTGTGTTTATAAGTATTGATAATATTGGGATGTTAGTAGAAGATACGAATATTATTCGTGAACGAGTAGCGAGTGAGCTTCATGTACCAGTTGAGCGAATAACAGTTGTTTATACACATACACACTCTGGTCCGGAAACAGTTGGTGATCATCCTTTAATAAAGTCGTATAAAACGATTTTACTAAATAATGTAGTGCAGGGTGCTATTACTGCGAATAATAATATGAATCTATGTGAAGTTGGATGGGGTGTTATGACAGGTGATATTGGCGTAAACCGAAGAGAGAGAACATCTGATGGAAAAGCGAAGATGGGAACAAATATAGAGGGTGTTGTAGATAAACGAATTGGTATGTTAGCGATGAGAGATGCTGCAACGAAGGAGCTATTTGGACTTGTAGTATTTTGTACTGCTCATCCGAATGTTTTAAAAGGAGATAGTGATGCATTATCAGCGGATTATCCTGGAATGACGAGAGAGGTTCTTGAGAAGATAGTAAACTGTCCTGTTATTATCGTTCAAGGTGCTGCTGGTAATGTAAATGCGAAGTATCGAGGTTCACAGGAAGCATTAAAACAAATGGCTTACATGCTTAGTGGACATGTATTAACGATGTTGCCAATAGTTACATATAGTCCAATTATAAATTTAAGAACTATTTCGACGATGATGCAAATGAAATTGAAGGATATTCCTGAAATTGAAGAGATAGAAAGAATGGCCCAATTAGCTGAGAAGCAGTGGGGCGTGAATACGGATGAATGGCTTACTATCATTTTAGAGAAATATAAGCAAGGTAGTCGGCAGTTAAGTGTTGATTTAGAAGTTCAACTGTTTCAAATTAATGATGGTATGTTCTCTGGCATACCGATGGAACCATTTTCGGAAACTGCGTTAGAAGTGAAAGAGAGTCTTCAAAATGAATTAGCTTTCTTTGGTGGCTATACGAATGGATATATTGGCTATTTACCAAGCAAAGAGGAATATGCATATGGTGGGTATGAAGTGGAATTAAACCCTGTTGTGTATGGGCCGGTAACGAGGCTGTTAATGCCGCCAAAGGAGAACACGGCAGAGTTGATTATGCAGAGAGTTATGGAGTTATATAATGCATAAAATATGGACATATATTTAATATAAAATTTAAAGGGATTAACGATTTTAATAAAACTGTAGAAAAACGAATCCATTTTGAAGAAGACTAATCAAAATGGATTCATTTTTTATATAGAGTTTGTTTACCAAACAGGTCGTACGCTTGATGCCAATTTGCCTGTATTTTCTTCATTAACGAATGTTGTTAAATCTTCTTTAAGCATTTGCATTCGATCTACACCTATATTTTCAATCCATCGCTGTTCTATTTCAGCTACTATTTCTTCTTTTGCTTTCATTACTGATAAACCACGTTCGGTTAGTACAATGATTTTACCTCTTTTATCAGTAGGGTGCGTTTGGCGCGCGACATAACCACTGTTTTCAAGAGAATCCACCATTTTACTTACAGCTTGTTTTGAAACCCCTAAATACTCAGCTAGTTCTATACCAGTTGCTCCATTAGGAAGGATGCGTTTGAACATAAAACCATGCGCTGGCCTAATATCTTCAAATCCCAATTCACTTAATTTGTCATGTAGTTCAGTAATTAGTGTGCTGAACGATAATGATAAAAGTGAAGTGAGATCTAATTCGTTAAATGTTTGATGATCCATGTATATAACCTCCACACTTGTAGTCAATTAAGTTGACTATCGGTAAGGTCTATTGTACTATGCATAATATAGTCAATCAAATTGACTATATTATGTTGGTATAACAAATAATGATTTATATAAATAGAATCAATGGAGGTTTCAAATGGTTAATATCGTTAAAATTAGAGGGAGTGTATTTGCACCGTATGCTTTGCTGAAACCTATTAAGGATCCTGCAACGGGAAGAGTGTTTGAATATGCTGGAGATGCACGTGAGTTTACACCATACGCTGTGAACACAAAGCGTTCAAGATTAGAACAAGAAGTGAATATTGATTTTTATAAAAGAGAAATTTTCACATATGCAGATGCTTGTATCGTTACTGTGAAAATTACAAATCCAGATGGCTCAATTGATTATCAAAAAGGAGAAACAAGTACAGAGAACATTACATGTACAAATATTGTATGGAGTGAAGATGAAATTTCATTTGAGATGAGAGCAAGTGCAAGTAATCCGTTAAACGCGGCAGCACCTGCAGCTGATTATTTTTTGACTATACGAGTTAATGAAAGTGGTACTGTGCATGTTGAAGGTGTACATGATGGTTTCCCTTGTTATGAATTTTATAGACAAATAGACTTTGGTTCATTTGAATTAATATATACACATGATTTTAGAGAAACGGATGATACCCCAGCAGCACTAGCTGGAGAAATGGAATATAGTTTTAAAACGACAATCTAGATATAAATATAGCGCTATTTTTCAGAAGGAAGTAGCAAACGTAAAAGAGAAAGCTATTGATTATGGGAGCGAAATTGTGGTCTGTTTTACTCAATATTATGCAGTATCTAAAATAAAATTATAGAGGTGTTTCTTATGACGAATATCGTTAAAATTAGAGCCAGTGTATTTATTCCAATGTCTTGGACTGAAGCTAAGAAGGATATGAAAACAGGAAAAGTAATCCAATTCGAAGGCGATTCACGTGAATTTACACCACATGCGGTAAATACTATGCGCTCTAGAGTTGAGCAGGAGGTAGTAGTAGATTTTTATAAAGAAGAAGTGTTTTCATGTGCAAACACGGGTATTACGACAGAGAAGATTACAAATCCAGATGGTTCTGTGAATAAAAGAACAGGAAAAGCGAGTACTGAAAATATTGTGTGTACTCATATTGTATGGAATTCTGACGGTGTGCAATTCAAAATGAGTGCAAGCGCTAGTAACCCATTAAATGTATATGCACCTCCTGTGGATTATTTATTAAATGTATGTGTTAAAAAGGATGGTAGTATCGATATTCAAGGAGAACATGATGGATTCCCTTGTTTCGAATTTTATAAGCAAGTAGATTTCGGTTCATTTGAACAAATTTATAAACATGATTTTAGAGAAACTGGTGATACAGCTGCAGCTTTAGGTGGAGAGATGGATTATAGTTTTACAAAGAGATTATAGGAATTAGGATAATAAAACGGTTGATTCTTTCGTCCATAAATGAAATGAATTTTTTGTAGTAGATATATTGTATTAGTCATAGTATCCCCCGCCGAGTATTAGCCATCACCAATTGGGCATTTACGGGAAGTTGATCTCCCACCTAACTCCTTTTCTTTACAGCCGGATCCTTGGAAGGACTAAGCTTTTTTAACTCAAAGTAAAGAATGTAAATAATTTTATCGTTTTGTTAAGTCAATGTAATTAATAA
>NZ_BOQD01000251.1 GCF_018332515.1 Bacillus hominis
ATGTTCCATATTATGTATCACCTTCCATTTGTTTTTTTCACTTCAAATTATATTACTATTTATATGATAATTACAATATAAAGAGTAATATAATTTAAAATTACAAATCAAATTCACTGTATTTCTACTGTCGAAATTTTTTAATTATAAATCATTAAAATACATCGTTCTATCTTTGCACACTCCTTTAAAACAAGTTATCATAAGATGTATTACTTTATGAAAATAATGTTAGGTGGGAAATACATGTTAGAACAATTTCATATACATGCTGATTTAAAGCATCAGCTTTCTACAATTCACGAAAAAAATAAACAAGAAGCTGGCGAAAATGCACATTTAATTGGAAAGAAAATATATAAAGCATCTGATAACAGCATCATCGAAGATGCCATTACAGCTCTTCTTCTTGGTAAAAACATTCTATTAAAAGGACCGACTGGTAGTGGTAAAACAGTCCTTGCGGAAACTCTATCTTCTTTATTCCAAAAACCAATGCATAGCATTAACTGTTCTGTCGACTTAGATGTAGAAGGTATTTTAGGATATAACACTTTACAAACAAAAGATGGTGCATCTGAAGTTACATTCGTTAACGGCCCTCTTATGAAGGCTATGAAGAACGGCCATTTCTTATATATTGATGAAATCAATATGGCAAAACCTGAAACGTTACCACTTCTTCATGGTGCATTAGATTACCGTAAAATGATTACAAACCCATTTACACAAGAAGTTGTATACGGTGATGACGAATATCGCGTAATTGCCGCAATTAACGAAGGTTACGTTGGGACAAGTGAACTAAACGAAGCGCTAAAAAACCGTTTCGTTATTATTGAAGTTCCTTACATTCAAGGTGATACATTAAAAGAACTATTACTATCTGAATCAAAATTAAATGATGTTGCAACAATTGAAAAGTTCGTTGCATTTGCAAGCGATCTTATGCCTTTAGCTCGTGATGGACGTGTAAGTGAAGAAGCAGCGAGTATTCGTGGGATTATCGACGCATGTGATTTAGGTGTGTATATTCCTATTATGCGTGCAATTGAACGCAGTATTATCGCAAAATTAAATGATGAAACAGAACAAATGACTGTCCGTGAATTAGCAGAAAGTTATTTCTTTGAGGGATAATTCATGAGACAAATTTTTAGTGACAAAAAAATTGATGCGTCGCTGTTTCTACAAATGGAAAACTTAATGTATGCCCTTCTAAAAGAAGACGATGCCTATCTTGAGTATGGCTATAAAGCATACTACGACGAAATTGAAAAAAAGGTTGTCATTAGTCACTTTTGGGATGATCGAAAAGAAGAGGATACAGTAATCGGATTAAAAAGCGAAGTGTTTTTAAAAGCACTTGGTAATAAACATTACTCGGACATGACTTTAATTCGTTCTTATGCGATTGAATTACAAGAATCGCCCCTAAAAAAGTTTTTAACACAATTATTTGTTCTATTAGAAGATTTACGTGTCGAGGAAATCGTCAAAAATTTACGACCTGGCACAAAGCATATTTTTAAACGCCGAAAAGAAATGTACCGCAATTATTTCAGCTCACAAAATGAAATAAATCGTGTTCGTAACTATCATGGCGATCGTCTATTTTGTCTATGCTATCTTTCATTAACGAGCGATAAATACGAAATGTTCAACAATGAATATTTCGAGCAAATTGAATCAATTTTGCATGAAACATTCCAAGCTCGTAATACGGAAGATATTATGTACGTTGTTGAAAAAATTCGTTATCGCCTAGAAAGTCTTCTTGAGACTGATATGATTAACAACTATTTCGGACATGCCCCGCTTTATTTATCTGTCATTGCAGATGAAAAGAACTGCCGCGTCGAAGATTTAGCAAATGATGATACGCAGCTCGTAGATGATGACGATAATAAAAACAAAATGGATGAAAGCTTCTCCACGTGGCACCGTGAAAATAAAAATAATGAAAATGAGAACTTTTTACGCTTCGAATTAGAAAGCGGCACAAAAACAAATATGATGGGTGACACTGCTCGCGAATCAGAAGATGGTGATCAAGCTCTTGGTTCTGTACAAGGTACTTCCCAAAAAAGTACACAATCCAACTTTGATGGCGCTGATACAGAAGAAGCAAGAGCGTCTCATGCTTCTAGTCAAAACGACGGTGCATACGGTAAGTATAACGCTGGTGCCTCTCATACATTTAAAGAAGCTCGTAAAGCAAATCATGATGAGAAAAAAGATTACCAAGCTATCAAATCAGTCGTTAATAAAGATGTAAAAGAATTAAAGAAAATTATCGAAAAAACGATTGAAAACAAAACGAATGCAAATAGTGATAAATACTACGGAAGACTTCGTAAGAAATTCCTTCGTATTTATACGGAAAAACAACCGCGTATGTTTTATAAAAAAGGACAAGAATCTCAAGAGCTCGACGTTGCATTCCAACTATTAGTGGACTGTTCTGGTTCTATGTATAACAAAATGGAAGAAACGAAAAAGAGTGTTGTACTATTCCATGAAGCATTAAAATCATTAAAAATTCCACACGCTATTAGTGGATTTTGGGAAGATGCTTCTAGTGCTAAGCCTGAAGATAAGCCGAACGTTATCCATGAAGTTGTGACGTACAAGAACTCAACATTACCAAACGTCGGTCCAGAAATTATGCAACTTCGCGAAGAAGAAGATAACCGTGACGGATATATTATTCGTATCGTTTCTGAAAAACTTGCGAAAAGACCAGAAAAGCATAAATTCTTACTTGTCTTTACAGACGGTGAGCCTTCTGCGCTAGACTATCAACAAGACGGAATTTTAGATACGCACGAAGCTGTCAAACTTGCTCGTAAAAGTGGTATGGAAGTAATCGGTATCTTCATCGAAGAAGGCGAAGCGAAAGAAGCGACGTATCAATTAATGAAAAATATTTATAACCATCACTTCTTAGTGGCTAATCACGCTGAAGATTTACGCCTGAAGATTAAACCATTATTGAAAAAGCTATTACTGAAGACGATTGAATAGAAAACAGGAGCCTTGTGGCTCCTGTTTTTTCGTTCACTCACTTTGTTTCTGGTTGGAACTTGTATGGAATGGCTACTTCTAGTAATGATTCGAATCCTCCGTCATAGAATGGGAATCGCTCATTTGCGATTTTTCTATCTACCCACCCGATTGCGGAAATTTCTCCTTCATCTTCTGCACCAAGTTCACTTGTTACTACATTTGCTCGGAATGTAAAAAATAATGCATGATGTCCTTTCTCTTCAAAAAACTTCTCATTTAATGCAACAAGCCCACTAAGTGCGGCAATTAAACCTGTCTCTTCTTTCACTTCTCTTACCAGTGCTTCCTCTAATATTTCACCTTTTTCAACAGCCCCGCCCGGCAGTGACCAAACGTTTTGTTCTACATTATGTACCATTAATATTTTATCTTTTTCGCTATCGTATATTAGTGCATATACAACATCAACTCTTTGCATGTTGCTTTTCTTCCTTCCTAAAATAATTAAGAGCCAATTCCTAAGAATCGGCTCTTCCTATTAATTCATTACTAACTCAGATGCGAGCTTTTTTTTTAACTTAGCCAACATGTCAGTTGTCATTTTGTCTAAATCATATTCTGCTTTAAAGCCCCATTCTTTCATTGCTGCTGTCGCATCAATAGAGTTTGGCCAGCTATCAGCGATTGTTTGACGAGCTGAGTCTACTGCGTAATCCATTGTAAACGTCGGGATGTGTTTACGAATTGACGCTGCGATTTGCTCTGGCTCGAAGCTCATTGCTGTAATGTTGAACGCATTTCTATGCACTAATTTAGTTGGATCAGCTTCCATTAATGAAATGATCGCTTGTAAAGCATCTGGCATATACATCATATCCATGTATGTTCCTTCTGCAATGTATGAGGTGTATGTGCCCTTTTTAATCGCCTCATAATAAATTTCAACTGCATAGTCAGTTGTTCCGCCTCCAGGAGGAGCTACATAAGAAATTAAGCCTGGGAAACGTACACCGCGCGTATCAACGCCAAACTTTTGATGATAATAATCACACAGTAATTCCCCTGCTACTTTGTTTACCCCATACATCGTAGTAGGACGCTGGATTGTATCTTGTGGTGTATTATCTTTTGGCGTTGATGGACCAAATGCACCGATAGAACTTGGCGTGAAAAACTTACAGTTTAATTCACGTGCTGCTTCTAATGCATTTACAAGTCCACCCATATTTAAATTCCAAGCAAATAACGGATTTTTTTCTGCAGTTGCTGAAAGTAAAGCCGCTAAATGAATAATTGTATCAACTTCATTACGCTTTGCAATATCATGTAATTTTTGTCCATCCGTTACATCTAACGTTTCAAATGGACCAGACTTTACTACTTCACTATCTGTTTCACGAATATCTGTTGCAATAACGTTTGATGCACCGTATACATCACGAAGTTTCATTACTAGTTCAGAACCAATTTGCCCTAAAGAACCGGTTACTAGAATTTTTTTCATTTTTCCCACTCCTCATTTGCAAGCTATTCACAAGATGTCGTTACTTAAATGATACCCATTTCTTTCCCTACTTTTTCATACTTACGAATTGCTTCATCTAACATTTCTTTCGTATGAGCTGCTGTAGGCATATTTCGAACGCGTCCCATTCCTTTTGCTACGGTTGGGAATACGATAGATTTTGCGTATACGCCTTCTTCATTTAGACGTTTACTAAATTCTTGTGTTAATACTTCATCACCAATAATGCAAGGTGTAATTGGTGTTTCACTTTCTCCAATGTTAAAGCCAAGTTCTTTTAACCCTTGTTTTAAATAGCGACCATTTTCCCATAAACGATCGTGTAACTCTGTGCTTTCCATTAAAATTTCAATTGATCTCATACAAGCAGCTGCATCAGCTGGTGTTAAAGCTGTTGAGAATAAGAATGGACGTGAACGCACTTTTAACCAATCGATTAAGTTTTGTTTCCCAGCTACATATCCACCAATTACCCCAATTGCTTTTGATAATGTACCAATTTGGAAATCAACTTTATCAGAAAGGCCGAAATGTTTTACAGTACCTGCACCTTTGCCAAGTACACCTGAACCGTGTGCATCATCTACATATGTCATTAAATCCAGCTCTTCTGCAATTTCAACAATCTCTGGTAATTTTGCAATATCTCCATCCATTGAGAAAACACCGTCTGTAATAACCATTAATTTATTATAAAGACCTGATTCTTTTGCCTCGATTGCTTTTTTGCGTAAATCTTCCATATCAGAATGCTTATAAACGATGATTTTCGCTCTTGATAGACGACTACCATCAATAATAGATGCATGGTTTAATTCATCTGAAAGAATCGCATCATTTTTATCCATAACAGCTGAAATCGCTGCCATATTACAGTTAAACCCTGATTGATAAGCAATTGCTGCTTCTGTATGTTTAAACTTTGCAATTGTTTCTTCTAATTTAATATGCAAATCTAAAGTACCGTTAATTGTACGAACGGCTCCTGCTCCAACGCCGTACTTATGAATTGCACCAATTGCTGCTTCTTGTAAGCGATTATCAGTTGCTAATCCAAGATAGTTGTTTGAAGATAAGTTAATATATTCTTTTCCGCCAATTGTAATAATCGGTCCATTTGGACTTTCAAGCGGATCAATTACGTTATAAAGCCCCTTTGATTTTAAATCCTCTAAATTTTCTTCTAAAAAGTTTGCAAGTGTTTTACTAGACATCGTGAAGCCTCCCATCGTTCATGTAAGCGAATTATTGTCTTAATAGTTCTAATAATCCCTCTACTAGCTTAACACGTTTTCAGAATTTATTATAGAAAAATAGTTTAAAGTAACCGCTTACAAATTTAAATTATAAATGATTCCTTACAAGAAATCTATCTTTTACTTTTCATATTTGATAGAATTAAAAAAATATTTAGGGGGCTTCAAACATGGCATTTACAGAATCTGATGTATATAATAACGAAGGATTTTTTGAACAATATATGAAACGAAGATATCGAGAAAATAGCCCGAATGAATCGATTGAGAAACCAACATTCTTTCAGCTCATTGGTAATGTGCAAGGAAAGCAAATTCTCGATTTAGGTTGTGGTGACGCTAAGTTTGGTGTGGAATTATTAGAAAATGGCTGCCACTCTTACACTGGCATTGAAGGCTCCCATCTTATGTATGAAAAAGCAGTAAAACAACTAGAAAATGAAAATGTCACTGTTCATTTTTTAAACCTCAAAGACTACACATACCCTCCTTCTACTTTTGATTTAGTAACATCTAGACTCGCTTTACATTATATTGAACATCTTGATACTATTTTTCAAAATGTATACCAAACTTTAAAGCCAAACGGAGTTTTTACCTTTAGTGTTCAACATCCCCTTATCACCTCTTCATTTGAAAGCTTACAAACGAGTGGTAAAAGAACTAGCTGGCTCGTCGATGATTATTTTAAAACAGGCAAACGAGTTGAGCCATGGATTGACCAAGAGGTTATTAAATATCATCGTACAACGGAAGAGTATTTCACATTGTTACAACAAGCCGGATTTACAATTACAAACTTAAAAGAAGCCACACCAAATCGAAACTGTTTTCAGGGAAAAGAAGAATATGAACGTCGCTTACGTATTCCCCTTTTCCTACTATTTTCTTGCAAAAAATAAAAAAAACGATGAATTACTTTTTATTTAGTGTAACCACACTAATTTTATTGTTGTATATGAGGTCATAAACCGGTCTGTATAATAAAAAAGTA
>NZ_BOQD01000252.1 GCF_018332515.1 Bacillus hominis
GAATCATAAAAAAATTATTTTCATGATTATCGTTTTATCATTAATCGTAATCCTCATACATGGCGCATATAAATATGTAACTGAAGGTTCAATTTTGGGAGGAACAATATTCGCTATTTCGTTAATACTTAGTAATTTAATTAATCACATTACTTGGGGCGATCCAAACGGAGTATCTGAAGAAAGTCAAGATGAGATGGGACAACAAATTACATATAAAAGCTTTAAAATTGCTTATTTTGTGCTTATGTGTGTAATGTTTCTTATTTTAATGTTTTCAGAAGGATTTTCATTTCTATTACTCGATGAAATTAAAAACCTACCTTTGTTTATAGCACTTTGTTCTTCATTCTTTATTTATCCTATTGTTGAACTTATTGTCGCAAAACAATATAAATAAAAAAGTGGTTTTCTATCTGCAGAAAACCACTTTTTTATGTTTAAATACCCTCTACTATCGCTTTTAATTTATTCACAGTCCGCCAATTCCTTACTGTAGCTGGTGTATGTAATTTTTGAAACTGGTTCATTAATTTAGAATTCCGGATACTTTTTTTGAAAAACAAATACACTACTCTTCCTTCAATATGGCAATCTTCTATTTCACTTTTAATCGTAAACAACTGATTACTGTCTTCTTCAGAAAGTACATTGGCTAAAAAGGCAACATGTATGCTTTCTCCTTCTAACAATAAATCTGCTTCATAAGGACACGTTTTTATAATATTTATAAATTCATCTTTTGTTCTTAACATGACTGGAACATCGAAATCAAAAACATTCTTAATTTCACATTCAATTCGTTCCTTTAAAAAGCTTATCTCTTCTTCTGACTCAAACACTACATTTCCACTTTGAATATATGTTTTCACTTTTTTTAACCCTATTGATTCAAAGACTTTTTTCAAATCCGCCATTTTGATTACTTTATGTCCACCTACATTAATTCCCCGTAGTAGTGCAATATAAATTATCATATGATTACCCCTCACGTATTTAAATGCTTAACAATCGAATTGTTTTTCACCTTCATACTTCTCGAATACTTAATTTAATGCCTCTAACATATCATGTTTGGAAAATATCTCAAATAAAAAAACTTACTACATGATCTTTTCAAGAGTAAGCTTTGTTATCTCATTATCTCGTTATAGGTAAATGTAATATGAATTGTTGTCCAATCGGTCCCATTCTTCTATACCCTTTATCTTGAAACCCAACTTTTTCATATAACTTTTGCGCTGGAATATTTTTTTCATTTACTGCAAGTATAACTTCATTTTTTATTGGATAATAATATTTTACAAAGTCTTGTAATAACGCTAATGATTTTTTAGCATATCCTTTCCTTTGTTTATTATGATCAATAGAAAAAGAAGTTAAAAGTATGGCATCCTTATTTTCTGTAAACTCCTGTACTCTGTCACCTGTTTGTAATATAAATACACCCACAGGTACTCCGTTATAGTTTAAAATAACAACTACATTTTTCGTTCGATCATTTTTCGCTTTCTCCAGTAATTCACCTGGATTCGCCGTAAATTGAACTTGTTCACTTGGTAAAGTAAATGATTGTATTATCTCTTTATACTGCTCCTTATAGGGAACCAATTGTATTTCCCCTGTATGTACGTTCATGCTTAACTCTCCCATTCCTTCAATTTATTAACTTAAACCTTGCTGTGTTTTAGAATACACTTTTCCATCCAAAAATGTAATTTCAGCAAATGATTTTGGATCGTTGCCTTTCCAAGCAAAAATTTGTTTAATTCGTGTAGAATGTTCTTCCCCTTCTTCTATGAGTAAATCCCCTTCAAAACCGATTAAATCTTTCACTTCTAAATATGTCATTCCTTCATTAATATTTGAGAAATGATTTACATTAATAGATTTTTGATTTTTATTTTCCGTTATAGTAGAAGATGTAGCGGTTTTCTTCTTCACTTCTTTCTTCTGCTCACACGCTGTCATACTAAAACCTACGCATAAACTACACAATATAAGTGTGCTTTTTTTCATCATAACGGTTGTCCCTCCCCTCATTATTAAACCATATTTTCCCTTAAAAATAAACTGAATATTTAATTTAAAACAAAAACCCCGTACGATTTAGTACGGGGTTTCCACTATTTTTTCAAATGATTATTTGACTGATCATCTTGTTCTTTTCGTAGTTCTTGTTCTTCATCTTTTGGTAATTGTTTATCATTATCTTTAATTGGGTTTGTTTCTCTATTTTCAATCATATCATTTGGAACTTGCGGCATTACACGGCCAACAATTGCTGCTAATTCTTCTAATATACCTTCTCCCGTGTTACCTTTTTTGATTTGTTTTCCAATTTGCTTAAGACGTTCGTACGTATCAATATCTGCTACAACTACTGCGTTTGCACCATCAGGATCATTTTTTAAACTTTCTGCAACAGAGTATTTAATTGATTCTACACGAGTTCTATCTAGTTTTGCTTTTACATCAATACCTACAACAGCATATTTCCCAACCACTACTGCTGTCGCATCATTCACACCTGGTACGCTTGCAGCTAAGGATGCTAAATGATCAGCAGCTTTTTCGTTTGGCTTATTTGATTTATTTGTATAATTAACATTTTTCATCGAGACATTTTTTTGTTCTGGCTTTTCATTAGGATTGTCTTTTTTTCCAATGCTACATCCAGTAATAACGAAACAAAGCATTACCATATATATAATGATTTTCATTATTTTCACCACTTTATCATTGATGTTTAATCATAAATTTTTTCAACAGCTTGCATCTTCTTCACTTTTTCTTCTGCTCCATTATTTGCGTTAATGAAAATTTGGTACGTATCTTTCCCTAAAGTACCAATAAATTCATAACAAAGTACTTCATTATGCAAGTCATTTACTACTACAGCTTTACGTTCTTCCATAACTTTTACATCGGGGTTAATTTTCTTTCTCGCCTCAGCAGCAGTTAGTTTCGCACTCGGAATTGTACGTTTTTGATGCGATGCTAAATATTCCTTTGCGGAAAAACCAACAATCGACCCATCATCTAAAGCAATTTTCATTTGGATTGCTTCTGGATAAATACGCACTCCATTTTCATTTACAACGTACGTAAACACACCAATATTATCATATTGAGAACTATCAAACAGCTCCATATTTGTAAACTTCTGATCCTTTAAAAACGTCAACCCTTTACTTCCTGCATCATTTAAACTAATTTTTTGCTCTTTAATTTCTCGGTTATTCATTACCCAAATTGGATATCCGCCTTTTCCGGTAATATCCATATAATACTCATTGTTTGTTGCTGGGTCTTTAATTTTCACACTGTAGAAAGATTCTTTTGCACCTTTTCCACTTTTCTCAACATTTACTTTTTCATTTCCTTTTAAATTCAAAAATGATTTTGCAATTTTTGCTGCCTCATCTTCTGAAATTGCTTTTCCTTCTGCTTCAAACCCACCTTTTTTATTCTTTTGTGCACTTGTAAAAGTCGGTCCAAAGTTAGTAGAAGAGTATGACGTTACATTCTTCTCAACTGTTTTTAATCCATCAATAATTGTGTTATCTGCTGGATCTCGATTTGAAGCAAGTGCCATCTCTACGTCCATCCAGCGTAAATTGTTTTTCAACACAAGATGTTGCACTTTTCTTAATTCATCTTGAATATTTCCTGCATTTGAATATAAAGTTTGTAATGTTTTGTATTCTTGATCATTTAACGGTTCTTTTTCTAAATCACGAATCGCTGCACGATAGCTAAAATCACCGATATTCGCTAAAAATTCTTCCGTTTTATTAAACGGCATTAATGTTAATGGTAGTTGGCCTACATCAGAACGAGCTTCAGATGTTAAACGCCACACATCTGCTAAAGCTGGTGATAATGAGGAACGTGAATTCATCGCAAGCGTTGTCCCAATTTTATCGTGTAGTAAGTCAACCTCATACGCTAAATCATGAAACGCGCGCTGATAACTATTTTCCGCTCTAATTAATACCGCATTCTTCTCTTGATGCTCTTTATAGCCCCAATATCCTGTTCCGACTACACCTACTGTTAACAGTACAATGATAATACCTCGTAACACGTTTCCACCTCCGCTCTATTTACAGAAAATATGTTTACCGATTTTTTTAATTTGTGGACGACTCCAAATCCATTTACTTGTCGCAGTATCTGGATTGAAATAATAAAGTGCATTCCCTGTTGGATCCCAGCCATTAATCGCATCTAATACAGCCTTTTTCGCCGTTTCATTTGGCGTTAAATAGATTTGTCCATCCGCTACTGCTGTAAAGGCTCTCGGTTCAAAGATTACACCTGAAACAGTATTTGGAAACGATGCGCTTGTAACACGATTTAAAATAACCGAAGCCACTGCTACTTGTCCTAAATATGGCTCACCACGTGACTCTCCGTAAACAGCGTTTGCCATTAGCTGAATATCATTTTGAGAATAACCGTTTGGAACATTTGTCCCTTTACTTTGTGGTGGTTTATTTTCTTGTGCAGTACCGCCGCTATTCCCTTTATTCGTTGTAGTACCTTTATTAGCGGTCGACTTATCATACTTCGTTGCCTTAACAAGTTTCTGCTTCGTTGTAGCACCCGCTAAACCATCAACAGGTAGTCCAAATTTCTCCTGAAAATTCCGAAGTGCCCAGTATGTACCCCATCCGAAAACACCATCAACTTTCCCCGTATAAAATCCGTTATATTTCAAACGAGTTTGCAGTTCAATGACATCTTCTCCAGATGCTCCTCTTTGAATCACTTGATTCGAAAAGGCTTCTACATTTTTTAGTTGTATACTGCTGACCATCAAAGATAGTCCTATGAATACAAGCAAAATTGCTATTTTAAAAACTGCTTTTTGACGCATATATTTCCCTCCTTAATTGTAGAAATGATTTCTTGGTTATGTTTTGTAAAACCCTCGCTTTTATGTAAAGAAGTCAAAAAAATCCAAACTTATATGCTTAAAGAAATATGTAAACAATATACAAAAAGAATAAAAGGAGATTATTATGAAGCAATTCATTACACGTACAGCATTTATAATTTTTTTAATAACAATATGTTCAAATATACATACGGGTCCATCTATAGTTCACGCACAGCCGCCCTATGCAAAATGGGGTAAACTGGCCGTTGAAAAAACGAAAGAACAATATCCGAAAGCAGAGATTATTGATTACCTTCATATAGGTAGAAAACCAAAAACTGTTCAAATAACAGTTGAAAAATTTAAATTGTGGCTTCGTGAAAATGGAAAAGAATATGGTGTTTTTGTCGATGTAGAATTCGATACGAAAACAGAGAAGTTTTTAAAGATGTCATTTCAGAAAACAAGTCGATAGAACAAATAACCCCCTCTGTTTTAAGTAAAACAGAGGGGGTTATTCATACACATTTAATAATGAAAGTTATTGTTTTAAACTTAAAGATCGATTCCCTAACATTTTCACCAATCCACAAACAACTCCAATTACAACCGCTATTCCGATACTATATAAAAGTACTTTCCCATATCCACCTATTCTCGGATCGAGAAACGGATATGGGTACCAATTAACGAATAGACCACGTATTAAGCTATAAATAACATATAAAATCGGGAAAATCAGCCAACTAGTTGCTTGTTTCCACGTGATTGTCTTCGTAGGTGGATTTATAACCCAATCTAAAATCATTGCTAATGGCATAATGTAATGGAGCACAGTATTTACCCACGGTATCGGCGTTTGAAGTGACTCTTCTAATCCCCTTAATAGCAAAAAATAAATAAGTCCCGTTGTCAGTATGTATACTGTAGCTGCGCCGCGAAGAACTCCAAACTGTTCGGAACGTCCGAATGTGGCTGTCCCCAAACTACTTAATAGAAGAATTACCGCCACTAAAATGTTGCTTTCAATTGTGAAGTAACTAAAAAAATTAACTGGATTGAACGGTTTCACTTGTGCTCTTGTAACAAATTGAGTAATAAGTGCACTAAACGCTAGAAGACTTAATAACAGTCTATAAATCGCTATCATTTTTGCACTTCTCATAAAACACCTCCTTCCTCTTCTTATTTATGATTGGAATTCTCTTTTATATGCTCTATAAATAACTTTAATGGTACGAGGCCACGTTTCGGCATGTGACTACTAATAACCGCTACGAGCTCTAACTGCGGAATGATAATAATGTATTGTCCTCCGTATCCCATAGCAAAATACATACAATACGGTATGTGAAATCTTTCGTTATGTAATACCCACCAGTGATACCCATATGACCCGACATGTTCATACGTTTCAAATAAAGCTGTACTTGATTCTTCTAACCAACGCGATGATACAATCTCATTCCCCTTCCAAAATCCATTCTGCAAACATAATTTTCCTAACTTTAATAAGTCTATAGATTTCATTTTCATGCCGAACCCGCCAACATATATACTCTGCGGATCTTGTTGCCACTCATACTCCGTAATGTTTAACGGCTCAAATAAATACTTTTTCGCGAACTGCTCCGTCGACATTCCAGTTGCTTCTTGAATGATGTAACTAAGTAAATGAGAAGAACCTGAATTATAATTCATTTTCGTACCCATTTCTTCAATGAGCGGCTTTTCTAAAATGTAATTCACCCAGTTGTCTGATTCTACAAAATCATTTGGGAAAACGACTCCATTCCCAAACTCTTTCCAATCCTCTCCTGTTGTCATCGTCAATAAATGATAAAGGGTTAATTCTCTCTTTTCCTCTGGTACATTTGGAATCCAAGTTGTGATTGGTGTATGTATATCGTTTATATACCCTTTATCAATTGCGCTACCAATTAATATAGATAC
>NZ_BOQD01000253.1 GCF_018332515.1 Bacillus hominis
TGTTGAATCTCAGTATAGTATATTCCCCCTAACTTACTTCGAGAAAAATATATTGTAACTTCCCCTGAAAAAAGCTAAAATAAGAATAAGAATTTTCTGAATATTCTAAGAGTAGGTGGTTATATGTCCTTATTGCGCTCACATATATGTAAATTTATAGTTGGCGTTTTTATTATTTTTGTCATAAGTCCTATTCCAGCATTATTAATTACACATAATTACTCTTACACAACTGGATTTATTAGCATTTTTCATAACTTTGCACAACTTTCTTCTATTTCAATTCCAAGAATCGATTGGATGCATGAACCTATCCTTTTCTCAGCAAATCAGATTATAAATACACAAAATATGATACATACTTCTAGCCATTCGTCACCACTATTCCCCTACATATGGGAAATATATTTTTTATCAATCGTTCGTTTCACATTCACTCTTGTAATCGGTTTCTTTATTAGTTTAGGGATCGGTCATCTATTTTTAAAAACACCGAGATCAGTAAGAAAGTGCATTTCTTTATTACGCTGGATACCATATTCTTTTAGCACTGTAATATTACAATGTTCAGCACTATTGCTACTACTCTACATCGCGAAATTCATAAAGGTTCCTTTCTTCTCATCTTTTATCATCGTATGTAGTACTTCCATGATAATCGTTATGCAAGCAATAAAAAAATGGCTTCCTTTCTTAAATAATACAAATGAATACGAAATAAAAAATTCAGCCTTCCTTGTTGATACGTTATTTATGGCGCTTACTTCCAATCATAAATCCATTCTAAGTTCCATTATTCTTTCATTTGTTTTTATGGAATGTGTTTTTCACGTAAACGGACTCT
Organism: Bacillus hominis; assembly: GCF_018332515.1. Lineage (GTDB taxonomy): Bacteria > Bacillota > Bacilli > Bacillales > Bacillaceae_G > Bacillus_A > Bacillus_A hominis. The sequence goes on from NZ_BOQD01000253.1 coordinate 845, forward strand.
TACAATTTATCGTTCAATTTGGTGGAAATGCACCTATAGTTGTCGCAATTGGTTTATTACTTCTTTACATCCCATACAGCGTATTATCTTTTCTCCAAACACTATGGACAACAAACTACAATAAACAGCAAACATACACTTTAACAAGAAGTATTTCAAAACCATAACGTAGAATAACCGTCTACTTTAAATTAAAAGTAGACGGTTATTCCTTTTATATAGCGGACAAAATAACAGCAAATTAAAAAACTACTATTAAAACCTACCATTATTTACCCATTTTCTTTGACTAATCTTTTCATTTGGATTTATTATAAAAGTATAACATAATTACAGGAGGTGACATCTTTATTCCAAATTAGGAATAAAGAACACACTTGGACATATTAAATATTTTTCTCATCTTTATACTTATCCTTATTTCTGGTTTTTTTGTTGCTTCAGAATTCGCTGTCGTAAAAGTACGAAAAAGTCGAATTGACCAGCTTGCTAATGAAGGTAATAAACAAGCATTAGCTGCAAGAAGCGTTGTATCTAACTTAGATGTTTATTTATCTGCTTGTCAGCTCGGTATTACTATCACTTCTCTAGGACTTGGTTGGCTTGGTGAACCAACTGTGGAACATTTACTACGACCACTATTTGAAAAAATCAATATTACTGGAACGGCGGCTAACACGTTATCCTTTATTATTGCTTTTAGTATTATTACTTTTTTCCATGTTGTATTAGGAGAGTTAGTTCCTAAGTCTTTCGCAATCCAGAAAGCAGAAGCAATCACTTTAAAATTTGCAAGACCTCTTATTCTGTTTGATAAAATTATGTATCCATTTATTTGGGTATTGAATAGTTCAGCTGTATTTTTCACAAAATTATTCGGTTTAGAACCTGCAAAAGAAAATGAACTTGCTCATTCCGAAGAAGAACTACGACTCATTTTAGGCGAAAGCTATAAAAGCGGCGAAATTAATCAAACCGAATATAAATATGTAAATAATATTTTTGAATTTGACGATCGTGTTGCTAAAGAAATTATGGTACCTAGAACTGAAATGGTTTGCTTATCTACTGAAAATACGTTAGAAGAAAATATGGAAATCGTTGCAACTGAAAAATATACACGCTATCCTATTATTGAAAAAGATAAAGATGATATTATCGGTATGATAAATACGAAAGAGATTTTTCATAATCAAACAAAAGGCATTTACAAACCGCTTGATGCGTACATACATCCTGTTTTAACTGTATTTGAAACAGTTCCCATTCGTAAAACGTTAATCCACCTTCAAAAGAACCGCGTACAAATGGCAATTGTTATGGATGAATACGGTGGGACAGCTGGTCTTTTAACGATGGAGGATATTCTTGAAGAAATTATCGGAGAAATTCAAGATGAATTTGATACAGACGAATCACCAATGATTGAAAAACGCACTCCAAAACTTACTGTTTTAGATGGAAAAGTACTCATTTCTGAAGTAAATGATATGTTTGGTCTGCATATTGATGATAGTGATTTAGATACAATTGGTGGTTGGCTTCTCTCTCAAGCAATCGATTTCAATATTGAGGCTGGCTATTCGGTTGAATATGCTGGTTTTCAATTCAAAGCATTAGAACTTGATGGGCATCAGATTAAAAAAATTGCTGTACATAAATTAGATTCTATTAAGGAGATATAAAGTGACTGTATTATTAACAATTAGTATCATCGCCTGTTTCATTGTTTCATTTCTTGCCTTTATTTACCCCATTATTCCTGGCATTCTTGCAGTATGGGCTGGCTATTTCATTTATCATTTTGGTATAAATGGCGGAGAACTAACAACTTCTTTTTGGATTATTCAAGTCATTTTTACACTTTTCATTTTCGGTGCTGATTTTATAGCAAATGGATATTTCCTAAAAAAATACGGAAGTTCTAAGTGGGGTGAACGTGTCGGCATGATTTCTATCATTGTCGGATCGTTCTTCTTTCCGCCATTTGGTCTTATTATCATACCGTTCTTATCGGTATTTATAACAGAACTAATGCATAAAAAGGCGCCAAAAGACGCCTTTTTAGTCGGAATTGCAACTGTAGTCGGTTTTTTAAGTAGTACGGTAGCAAAAGCAATTCTCCAAATCATTATGATTATTTTCTTTGTATGCTATATCATTTTTTAACCATCCCTATTTTGGGATGGTTTTTTTAATATGAAATACCTACTCGGCTTTTCTCATATTTGCTTTTATTACGTAACCTCCATGTAAAATGAGCTGTATCACCAACTGTAATTTTCGATCCATCTGCTGGCAACATATCTTTTTCAGTTCGATATACCCCAGTTACATCACCGTCTATTAAATGGGTCGGACAAACAACAGTCCAACATAAATTACTGTTATGTAGTGCTTTATAAGCAGCTAAGTGGTCTTCCGCAGCTGTTGTTGTTTTTCTTTTCGATTCCTTTGATTGGAAACGATATATATTTGGGCTTGTTCGCGCTTGTAAAATACCAGCAGTTCCTATTGTAACAATTTTCTTTATGCCCTCTTCTTCCATTTGCTTTATGATAATCGGTAAACTCTTCTCTAACGTCCCATTCCGATCAGTTCCAAGAGCACTAATTACAATATCACACTCTTTCACTGCTTCCTTTATATCATTTTCATTTAATACATTTCCCTCTATAATATGCAACCTTTCATGCTCTGTTTCCACTCTACTCAAATCACGAACTAATACCGTTACTTCATATGAATCTTGTAATGCCAATTTCATAATGTGTGATCCTACTCTACCTGTCGCTCCTAATATACATACTTTCATATACTATCCCCTCTTCAGTTCTTTCTCTCTATTTTTCCGTAAAACATATAAATATACAACAAAAAACTTCCTCGTATATGTGAGGAAGCTCTATTATCCATTTATCCCGCATTAACAGGCCGTAAATTCGGCGAATGCGAGGAAGTTAGGTGGGAGAGATAACTGCCCGTAAATGCCCGATTGGTGAAGGCTAAT
>NZ_BOQD01000254.1 GCF_018332515.1 Bacillus hominis
ATTGAACTGTTGGGTTTCATATCGAAAGAATAGTGGGATACCTCATTTGTAGTGTCTTCTATTCTAAAAGGTTTTTGTTCGTAATCTTCTAAAATAATTAATCCATATTTTCGGTCTTCATCAATATTATGTACGAATGATAATGATACGTTGATCTTATTATTCTCACTAGTGATTTCACTTCCATTGTCGATATGTTTACCTTGATTATCCTTTAAGCCATAAGAAACGGTATTTGTTTGTTGTTCTCTCTTATTTTCTTTGGAAGGTGTATGAGGTTGTATGGTTGAAACATTGAACAAAACATAAATTGTAATTAACGAAATAAGTAAAACACCAATAATAATATATATTTGTTTCATAAATAGCACCTCAATATATTTAAAATATAAGAGAAAAAAGATATGCAAGATGCATATCTTTTTTCTCTTTCTTACCAGGAAGCTTTTGTTTCGTGATTCACATCATTATAACCATTTAATTTATAGGTATGATTACCAATAGCGTAATCATCTCCATAATAAACGCTTGTGTTGGTCGCTGTAGCACTTACATAAGATGATTTTTTTGCATTATTACTTTTCGTATTAACTAATGAGCCATCGCCATTGAAAGTCCTTGCTTTTGCATAAATATAGTCTTCGGTCGTAGTTGATTTAGATTTAGCAACTGCATATGGGTTACCAAAAAAGGGAGTATATACGCTAATGTTAGAATCATTCTTAGGTGCAGCTGCAACAGTCAAACTAGAAACATTGGATGTTTTTGCTGATTGAATTGTATCAAAGTCAACTAAAACAGGCTGCTTGTCTGCAGCACTCACCTCTGAGGCACTTGCGTTATTAGTAAAACCAAAACCTAAAACCGCTAACCCTAAAGTTGTCACCGCTAAAGATTTTTTCATATTCACTAATTTTCCCACCTTTTTTAATTTTTGAGTTCGAACTCAATTCATACAATATATGAAAATTTCAAAACCCTCAATAATCTATCCGATACTTAACTTTTCTTTTACTTTTGATTCAACATATCTTCATTTTCATAAGTTGAGTATATCTTCAATTGCTTAGCGATTCATGGAAGTAGGTTTACCTTTATGAAATTTATATAAATTTACA
>NZ_BOQD01000255.1 GCF_018332515.1 Bacillus hominis
AATTTTATCATTAGACAAAATCGAAAAGATTGGGATTGATGGTGTACGGAAAGATTTATTAGCGCGAGGGATTACCACGCAAACAGTAGAGTCAGTATGTACTACCGTTTTATCTTGTATGAAGTTTAAGCTTACTGAATTTGAAGAAGCATTTAATAATCCACTCGTTACCGATGGAATAAACGAATTACAACAATTGCAGCAATATTTAATCGCCCTCGGAATTAATGAAAATACGATATTCAATCCGTTTTTAGCAAGAGGACTCACAATGTATACAGGTACTGTGTATGAAATTTTTCTAAAAGACGGCACGATTACATCTAGCATTGGTAGCGGTGGTCGTTACGATAATATTATCGGAGCATTCCGTGGTGATAATATGAACTATCCAACAGTCGGTATTTCATTCGGTTTAGATGTCATTTATACAGCTCTATCACAAAAAGAAACAATATCATCTACAGCCGATTTATTTATCATCCCACTCGGGACAGAATTACAATGCTTGCAAATTGCACAGCAATTACGTTCCAATACTTCATTAAAAGTCGAACTTGAACTAGCAGGACGCAAACTAAAACGTGCCCTTAATTATGCAAACAAAGAGAATATCCCATATGTACTTATTATTGGTGAAGAAGAAATTGTGACAGAAACCGTTGTGTTGCGCAATATGAAGGAAGGTAGTGAAGTGAAGGTTCCCCTTTCTTCTTTAGAGAATAACACATTTAATAACTATATATAATAAGTGCCACCCTCATGGGGGTGGTTTTTCTAGTGAATAAATAAAAAAACTATGTATTTTACATAATATAATTATCGATCACTATAAATGTGAACAAAAAACATGTCCATCCACCCACTATATTTGGTACCATATTCATACGTACATATTATTTAGGAGGAATTAACTTTGAAGACAGTCGTAAAAGCACTAAAGTGGACTACAGGTATCTCTCATCTTTCATTAATTCCTTATTATTTACTTCAAGGACTAGTTGACTTATACGGGATACCGCTACTTACAGTAATTACTTTACACATCATTACAATTTTATTAGCTAAAAAGGAAGGCATGAAAACCTATGCTAATTATATAGGAATCCTTACTATTCTAATTGCTTTCTTTCCCTATATACAAATCGCTATACATATTATAGCGTCGATTTTCCTTCTATTAGATGCAGCTTCCACGAACACAAAAGAAGTTTATGATTCATAGTGGATTGAAAACAGAAATTAGAGGAAGATTTTTCAACCATATACAAAAAAGAGGGCAGATATGCATCTCCCTCTTTTGTCTAACTATTTTTATTCTTGTTCTTGCTCGTCCAAAATCTTCTCAAACGCAGCAGATACTTTTTCAAATTCCTCGTCATTCTCTATGTATGAGAATTCATTATCTTCTTCTACTTTTAAAAAGAAGATATCAATGTCTTCCTCTGTTTCTGTTTGAATGTCTTCTACAAAGGCAACCGCAATGTATTCTGCTCCTTCGACATCCATCGCTCCAAGCACTTCAACTTCCTGCTCTTCATTATTCTCATCGCTAAGACTAAAAATTTCGCCTACTTCAATTGCTTCCATATTCATTCTCCTCCTATCATACTCTAAAAAATAAAACGTTTAAATTGCACACTTACTAACATATCTTTCCATAAAAAAGTTGAATTCATACAGAAAGAACAACAAATTCTTGCTGGTTCAGCATAAGTATTCAATTAATACTATAATCGATAAATATAAATTTTCATACTAAAGAGACTTATGTAGTAATTCCAGTACATCTTTCATCGCAAAAGGACCGTCTTTTTTTACATGCTCTGCAAATTCAGAAATGAGACGTAATGTTTTCACACTTTCGATCGGATGATCCCCTGACGCACTTTCAGCAGAAAGCATAACAGCATTCGTTCCGTCCAATACAGCTTGAAATACATCAGTCACCTCAGCTCTTGTAGGAATAGAATGATCTACCATAGATTGAAGCATCTGTGTCGCTGTAATTACATATGTATTCGATCGATTGCACTCACGAATCATCATTTTTTGTAACAGTGGAATAAATTGATACGGCAATTCTACACCTAAATCTCCTCTTGCGATCATAATCCCATCCGCTTCTTTGCATATGTCTTGAAAATTCTCGATAGCTTCCATCGTTTCTATTTTTGCAATTAAATTCGGGGAAGTTTCTTTATGTTCTTGTATAAAATCTCGTATTTCCTTTATATGACTAGGTTTTCGCACAAAGGAACACGCAATAAAATCAACATTTTCTTCTAAAAGAAACTGAATATCTTTTTTATCTTTCTCTGTAATAGCTGGTAAACTAACAATTGCACCTGGTAAGTTTACCCCTTTATGAGAGGCAATATTTCCACCTGTTTTTATCCTCGTTTCTATTTTGTCCGCACTTACCTTTTCAACAATTAACTCAACTTCTCCATCATTAATAAGAATCCTACTTCCAACTTTCACGTCGTTCGCAATCCCTACATAATCAACACTTGCTTCTTTTTTATTCCCTTCAACTGGATGAGTATGTAAAATAAATAACTCCCCTGCTTCAAGGGTAATTTGTTCCTCTTTCATTTCACCCAATCTTATTTTAGGACCTTGTACATCCCCTAGAATTTTAATAGAATCGTCTAACGATTTTACTAAACGAATGATGTCTTTATGACTTTCATGCGTGCCATGTGATAAATTCAGCCGAACAATTTTCATACCATTGTTTATTAACTGAGTTAATGTTTCTTCATTATTACTTGCTGGCCCAATTGTACAAACTCGATCAATTGTCATTTTCCCACCATCCTTTTTCAAATGTTTCCCTAAAAACAAAGAGAAGATTCTTTTTATAGGAAAGACCGTACAACTTAAAGGTGCACAGAGGTTTTATATGCGGAGAAGAGATTGCTGAAGAAGTAGCTTGAATTTAACTTTTTGTGTCCAATATTTTGACTCAATCGTTATTGTTAGTTTCGTTGCAATAGGGTACTACTAATAATAAATCTTGTTTTACATACGAACGTTAGATTGTTATATCGAAAACAACCTATGGAGGAACCACAATGACTAATCTTCGTAAAAAAATAATGGGACTAATATTAGCAGGAACGGTAGCACTAGGTTCATTAGCTACAGGAAGCATTATGAAAGATAACGCGGTACAAGCTGAGGTGAAAAAAGCAGGAAAGCAACCTAAAAATGTAATTTTCATGGTTATAGATGGGACAAGCTCTTCTGTTACAACATTAGCCCGATGGTACAAAGGTTCACCTCTTGCACTAGATCAAATTGTATCCGGAGGTGTTCGTACTTATTCAGCAGAATCGGCTATTACGGACTCTGCACCGGCAGCCACAGCTTTAGCGACAGGAAATAAATCCAATTCAGGCTACGTGGGCGTATTACCTTCTGTTGTGAACTCACCTGGCTTAGAACCAGTGAAAGAAGACTGCAAGTTTCGTCCAGTTGCCAACGTCTTAGAAGGCGCAGAACGTTCAGGCCGCGCGACAGGAATCATTGCTACATCAGAAATTCAGCATGCTACTCCGGCTAGCTTCTCTGCTCATCATGCTAACCGCAAGAATTTTGAAGTGCTTGGTGAACAGCAAGTTTATCAAAATATAGAAGTTGTATTAGGTGGTGGAAAGGCAGCACTTCAGCCCAAGGCAAGTAACGGAATTCGTAAAGACAACGAAGATTTAGTAAAAGTAATTCGAGGAAAAGGGTACGACTTTGTCGAAACAAAAGATGCGTTATTAAACTCCAAATCAAATAAAATCTGGGGTTCTTTCTCTAATACTGCCCTTGCGTTCGATATGGATCGTGAAGCAAATCATCCCGAGCAGCCAACTCTTTCCCAGATGACGAGAAAAGCAATTCAAACATTATCAAAAGATAAAGATGGTTTCTTCTTATTCGTAGAAGGCAGTAAGGCAGATTGGGCAGCACATGCAAATGATCCAATCGGGATGATTAGTGATGTATTGGCGTTTGATGATGCGGTTACCGAAGCATTAGAATTTGCAAAGAAAGATGGTAACACTATGGTCATTGCTTTAGCAGATCATGGTAATAGCGGTATTTCCATTGGTAACAGCAATACCACAAAAGGCTATGATACTACACCAGTATCAGCTTACATTGACCCACTGAAAAAGGCAAAAATGACACTTGAAGGTGCTACCAATAAACTAAAAGATGATTTATCTAATATAAAAGAAGTAGCTACACTTTACGGTTTAGACAACCTAACTGATGATGAAAGAGAAAAGTTAAAAGCTATACATAAGAAAGCTGATGTAGGTCCGATCCTAACTAAATTATTGGCCAACCGTGCGAACATCGGTTTTACAACTGGTGGTCATACGGGTGAAGATGTATTCTTATATTCTTACGGTCCTCAAAAGCCATACGGTTTAGTCCAAAATACAGACATTGCGAAGACAATGGCCAAAGCAATGGGCTTTCAATTAGGAGAAATAACTAAGAAATTATTTTTAGATGCTGAAACAGCCTTTAAACAAATTGGTGCAACTGTAACGATTGACAAAAAAGATGCACGAAACCCGGCGCTTGTAGTAAAACGTAATAATACGGAGGCTAAATTGTTTGTTAATAAAAACATTATCTGTATCGGTGGGAAAGATTATGAATTAGAAAGCATCGTTGTAGAAAGCAACGGGAAATTCTATGTACCTGAAAAAGCTATTCGACTATTCACAAAGCATTCTCGTTAAAAAAGATTAAATAGTTATCACTCTTTTTTCTCATTGTGATGTTCCTTTCAAATGTAGTCTTTATTTCTTAACACTCAATGAGAATGTACAACAAACAAAAGCCTACTCACACGAGTAGGCTTTTGAAACTATGAAAGCTTCGTTAATAATTGATTTAAATCTTTTTTCGTTTTCATCGTTAATGACTTCATTTTATTAACATCTATCTTTTCTTTTTCCGCTCCTATAATTAATGGATACAAACTTTGGCCAATTGTTTTGTATTCAGTTCGATGTGATGTTTCTAGATCATTTTCAATTACATCCCACTTCTCATTAATTTGTTTTCCAAGTTTATTTACTGTTTCTAATTTAGGATTTGCAGCTAATTGCTTGTCTAAGCTGTCAACTAACGCAACAACTTCTTTTACACTTGTTTTCACAGCAACACTTTTCTTCGGATCTTTCGTTGTTTTTCCGTTATTGCTTGTACTTGTGCTTTGATCTGTTGTTTTCCCGCTAGTAGTTTGATCATTTGTTTTTCCTGTCGTCTCTTTTTCTTTTGTTTTCACATTCTCGTTTTGAGTTGACGTTTTGCCGTTACTTTCTGTTCCTGACGATTCCTTTGTATTTTTTGTATCTTTATCTGTTTTTTCATTCGAAGAAGTATTTGTGTCTTTTTCACTATCTTTCGTTGTTTTTGACGCTTCATCTGCACTTGTCGTTTTTGATTGCTCTTCATTTTGTGTAGTAGCTTGATCCTTCTTCGCTTCCTCTTTATCTGTGAAGCTACTACAAGCTGCCATTGTAAGCATTGTACCAATTGCTACTGATGCGATAGCGACCTTTTTCATTTTCATATAAATCCCCCTATGTTTATATAATTTATCCTCCCCTTTACGATTCGATTTCCCCTTAAAAAATCCCTTTTCATACGAATCACCATCTTTCCGACAGTAATCTTCATAATAATACGTACAAAAAACGATAAATTTATTTTAATATTCGAGTTTCTTCTACTTCATTTTTCTCCTCTGTAGCAAAAGAAAAAGAGTATATTGTCACATGAAGATT
>NZ_BOQD01000256.1 GCF_018332515.1 Bacillus hominis
ATATCGTATGCCGCTTGATTTACTAAACTAACCATTCCATTTTTATCGATTACCACAATCCCTTCACGTACAGATTGAATAACTGTACTATGCTCCTCGTATAAAGATGAAATTTCTTCTGGCTCCATTCCAAACATCATTCGCTTAATACTTTTTGCTAAATATACAGAGCCAATTATCCCAATAAACAGACCTGTTATTGTAATCCAAAACACACGCTTTCCATACACTTCTATCGCTCCATGAATATCATCCATTGAAAAACCAACAGATACTACACCAATAATTTCATTATCCTGATTGCGAATTGGGACTTTCCCGCGTAATGAAGGCCCTAATGATCCCGTGGCTTCCGAAACATAAGATTTCCCTTCTAATAGAACCCCTTTGTTATCTCCGCCCACCATAGCTTCTCCTATTTTATCTCGCTTAGGATGTGCATAACGAATACCATCTTTATTTCCAACTACAATAAAGTCAGCATCTGTTTCGATTCGAATTTTTTCTGCAATTGGCTGAATAATAGAAGCTGGATTTTCTTGTTGAAAAGCTTCCTGAATTTCCGGTATAGCAGCAACTGTTTTCGCAACATGCAACGCCCTTTTTCCAATTTGCTCTTCTACTGTTTCAGATAATATATAGTAAAATAAATAACTCGTTAACAGCAATACAACAAGAATAAGTGTACTAATAGTTAATGTAATTCTCGGTTGTAGTTTCAACTTCTCCAATTTCAAAAGCATTCCCCTAACATTATTGAAGATATAATTCAAAGAATATACAGACTTTTCAACTTAATCATACCACATTTATTTCTTTACTTTTATATCATTATTCACTACTCTGCCTTAGTGTTAGCAGAGAGTCCTATAAACACAAAAAGCCCCTCTAGTATCTATTTACTAGAGGGGCTTTTCAACTTACTATTCCTTATCTTTCTCTACTTCTTTTTTCTCACCTTCTACTACAGATACAACAGGTTTATCATTCGATAACTGCTGCACTGCACCTTTGCCCGCAAATCCTTCTAATAGCTCTTTTAAATCAATACCAGAAGAAGCTTTTAATGTTTCTTGCATCGTTGCCATTAAATCAGTCGCATACCCTGCAACTTTTCCAGCACCGCTATTCTTTCCACTTCCGCCTGTATCAACGACTGTAATTTTATCAATGTTACCAAGTGGGCTTGCAATTTCTTTTGCATAACTTGGAAGCATTTTAAGAACCATATCCATAATCGCAGCTTGACCGTATAATTCAAACGCCTCTGCAATTTTTTGCTTCGCTTCGGCCTCTGCTAAACCTTTTAGCCTGATAACATCTGCTTCTGCTGTACCTTGTGCTTTTTGTACTTCTGCCTTCGCTTGACCTTGCGCTTTTTCAATTTCCGCTTTCGCTAAACCTTCCACACGTACTTCTTCTGCACGCGCTCTTGCTTCTGCTTCAATTTTATATTGATCTGCATCTGCCTTTTTTATTTGTTTTACTTTTTCCGCCTCTGCTGATTGTTCAACAGCATAGCGATCTGCATCTGCCTTTTTCTTTACTTCTGCATCGTATTGTTTTTCACGACGCGCAATCTCTTTTTCTTCTAACTCAATTTGCTTTTCACGCTCAATGATTTTAACTCGCATTTGTTCTTCTGTAACACCTTGTTGTGCTTTCGCCTGTTGTAATTCGTAAGAAAGATCCGCATCTGCACGAGCTTGTTCTTGTTCTCTCTTATAAGATTGTACTTTTAATTCCTTATGTTTTTCAGCTTCAGCGATTTGTGCATCACGTTGATATTCCGCTTCTTTCGCTTCTTTTTCTGCACGCGCTTTTTCAATTCGTGCCTCTTTCTCACGCTCTGCATTCGCAACTGTTGCATCACGCTTAACCATTGCAATTTGTGGCTGACCAAGCGCATCTAAGTAACCATTTTTATCCATTATTTCTTTAATTGTAAAGGAGACGATGCGAAGGCCCATCTTCTTCAAATCAGTAGAAGCTACTTCATGTACCTTTTGTGCGAATTGCTCTCTATTACTATAAGCATCTTCTACTGTCATAGAAGATAAAATAGCACGTAGATGCCCTTCTAAAACTTCTTTTGCTTCTATTTTTAACTCTTCCGTTTCTTTTCCTAAATATTGTTCAGCTGCTGTAGAAACTTCTTCAATTGTCGATCCTACTTTAATAATAGAAACACCGTTTACTGTAATCGGTACACCTTGTTTCGTATACGTATCACGTGTTCCAACTTCTAATTTGTAGTTTAATAGGCTAAGAAGTTCTGCTCTTTGCATAATTGGCACAACGAAAGTACCACCACCACGAATGATCTTAATTTTCTTTCCATCATCAGTAGTAACAACATTCTTTCCACCACCAAGCCAGTTCCCTGTCACAATTAATGCTTCATCTGGTCCAACTGTACGATATTTCGTAATAAACACTAAGATAAGTAAAAGTAAGATTGCTAGTAAGACACCACCGATAATTAATGGAATCGTCATGTAAATTCCCCCTTATATTTTTGGTTTTTTTAAAGAATAAGCGATGTTCTGTACAAGTAAAACACCATCTTGAACTCCCTCAATAATAACCTCGGTTCCTTGCGAAATATCTTTCTTTCCAATTGTTTTCGCTGGTATTGCATTACTTCCGAATTTAGAGGATATCAATACTTCTCCAAACCCTTTTGTAGGAATTGTCGTAATGACTTCTCCCTTGCAGCCAATAAATTCATCCATACGTTGCACAGTGTTTTGTTCTGCTTCTGCAATCGGCTTTAAAATTAATATTTTCATTATGAAAACACCGATAAAAGATATAGCAAATGAACCAGCAAAAATAATAGTACTATTAAAGGAAAATAAATATTCTCCTATATAACTAAGTCCACATAACATGGCGAAGAAACTAAGTAATAAAGTAACAACGGATACAGACCCGCCCCCAAAACTAAATATTGATTCAAATATATCTCCAAAGAAAATATAAATAACAGTGAGTATAGTAGCAATAATAAATCCATATAAATAAATTGTTTCAAGTGGATAACCAAACAACACCATTTCTTATCCCCCTTTCTTAAACAATCCCTTTTTTGTTATATGTATGCCTCACCTCTTTCAAAGATTATCATTCTCAATTTTCAGTTATTTAATCTTTAAAGAAAAACCTGTAAGACAGGTCTCTAAAAAAGAACAGGAGAAACCTATTGTGACAGGCTCCTCCTAGAAAATAACCGATATATTATATATCTATATAATATACTATTTTCCACAAAAAGTAAAGTTAAACATACATTGGAAAAGCGCTTATTTTACTGATAATGAGTACGTCCCATCACCATTATTATATTCCATTAAATATTAACATATTATCTGGATAAAATGATATAAAATGCAATATTTCATATTATTTCTTCATACATTTTGAACATATAGTGAGCGAAAAAGACTTACAATTTTTGCTGCAGTAGCTCCATTATTTAAGCGATCGAAACATCCTCGTATTAATATCCTTGCCCTATTCAAAAAGACCTGATCATAAGCATATTTCAACATGAAATCTCTATGATCAGGTCTTCTCAAAAACTTATATAATAGTTTTGTATAATAATAAGATAAAACGTTTTTTATTTCTTAAATAATCTCTTTCTAAATACAAACATACTTAATGCTGAAAGAACAAGTGCTAATCCAGAAAGTAAAGTCGATGTGTTAGCTTGACCACCAGTTGCTGCTAAAGACTCCTTATTTTTCTCTTGCTTATTAGCATGTTGTTTATTCGAATCCTTTTCTTTCGCACTCTCTTGTCCTACGATTTTCACTGGCCCAACTTGATTATCCTCTTTTGTCTCTTGATCCAATCCAGTTGCTGATTCTTTTGCCTCTTCTTTTGTTCCTTCAACTTCTTTTGTTGG
>NZ_BOQD01000257.1 GCF_018332515.1 Bacillus hominis
CTAATTATTGTACCAAATTTAAGTGTTCAATCATCATTACAGGTTCATCATAACATGGAATTTCATAAGCTTATTGTAAAATATTGAACAATATTTGAATTATTACCCAATACGTATTTTGATGTATCAAGCTATTTGTTAAATTTCATATGAAAAATATCGAGGTTTAAAAAATGAATAGTCTAAAAGATGAGAGATTATTACTATAGGTAAGTGGCATATTTCTATAGACACTTAGAACAAGTAAATCTAGAGGGTATATCAACAGACTACTCGCCAATATAAAAAGCTCTTCATTTGAAGAGCTTTTTATATTCGTTTCATTGAAATTGTTTCACGTATGCTTTGTAAATTTTGCAGTGTTTCCTCCTGTCGCTGCAATGACAAACCCACATACAAAGTATCTAATAAACTAAGCTGCGCTAATCTTGATGAACTTGCTTCTGTACGAAATTCAGTCTCACGCGTCGAAGTATATAGCGTTATATGAGCAAGTTGACTTAATGCCGATTTTTGATAACTCGTAATCGCAATAATTTTGGCTCCTCTTGCTTTTGCTACTTCTAATGCTTCAAGTAATCCTTTATTACTGCCCGAATGAGAAATTGCAATGACCACCGCTTCTTTTGTCAGCAAGCCAGCTCCCATAATTTGAAAATGAGAATCCGTATGAGCAATACAAGAAATACCCGTTCTCATAAACTTATGATAAGCATCCATCGCAATAATACCCGACCCACCGTTTCCATAAAACTCAATTCGTTTCGCTTCATTCAGCGCACTCACTGCCTGTTCCAACGCGTTATCATTTAACAAATGCAATGTATCTTGCAGTCCTGTAATATGTGAATGAAAAACTTTTTTAGCAACAGTGACCATATTATCTTCTACCGATACTTCCTCATGAATATTTTGCATCGGGGTATGTACAATCTCACGAGCTAATGTAATTTTCAAGTCTTGAAACCCTTGAAAACCTAGTTGTTTGCATAAGCGGAATATCGTTGCTTCGGAACTATTCGTAACTTCCGCTAATTCCGTAATCGATTTATGTACAACATCTTGTGGATGTTTCAAAATATGTTCGGCAATACTTCGTAATTTCGGTGATAAACCATTTAACGAAGCCTGAATCTTTCCAATCCCACTTTTTGTACCAGGCATATCGTATCTTCCCCTTCCATAGTAGCTTTATCCCGTATTAACGGGCAGTAAGCCCCCCCACTGGTTAAAGTTTCACTTTATTGTACCTAATTATTGAAAGAAGAAAAACCTCTATTTGGCGCATCACTAGACATTTTATTTGCTCCTATGTATTCTACCGTAACATATGACACAATTATTCATACTTATTTCTAGTTTCTCCCATGCTTTACTGCGTATAATGCAGCTTGTGTGCGGTCATCTACTTCCAATTTAGCCAATACGTTAGAAACATGTGTTTTAACCGTTTGTTCTGTAATATGAAGCTCCGCTGCAATTTCCTTGTTACTTCTTCCTTTCGCAATTTCACGAAGTACTTCTTGCTCCCTTTTCGTTAACATAGAAAAAGGATTCTCTTTTTCTTTCTTGACTGCTGGCCGCCCTAATAGCGCAGGTGTTACCTTTGGATGAAAATTCGTATTCCCTTGATATACCGCAACAATTGACGCAACGAGTTGATCTGGCTGCACCTCTTTTAATTGATAACCATCTGCCCCAGCTTCTAATGCTGGTAAAACGTAATCTTGTTCTGAAAAACTGCTGAGCATAAGAATTTTGATTGTCTCATCATATTGTTTTATACGTTTTGTCGCTTCAATACCGTCCATTATAGGCATTGATATATCCATTAAAACTACATCTGGCTTTTCTTTTTGAACAAATGTTAATGCCTCTTCACCATTTTCTGCTTCTCCAATAATTTCAAATTCCTCTCTCGTTTTCAAAAAGAATACGAGTCCCCTTCGAACGATATGATGATCTTCTACAAGTAATAATTTAATTTCCACTGAAGTTCTCCCTCTCAAACTGGTAATTGAATTTCTATCTTTGTCCCCTTTTCCGGTTCTGCTTTTATTCGAAAAATTCCCCTCATTAATTCAATTCGTTCTTTCATACTTTTCAAACCAAGTGCTGACTCTCTTACTTGATCCTGTATAAATCCTATTCCGTTATCTTCTATGTAAAAGTGCAGCTTATTATCTTCAATCCTTAAATGAACATATACTTTTTCACACGAAGCATGCTTTTTACAATTATGTAATGCCTCTTGGCTTATACGCCATAAAACTTCTTCTATTTCATCTTCAATTAAAACCATTCCATCAATTCGAACTTCCACTTGAATCCCTAATAGTTTTCCGTAATTTTGAATCGCTTCTGCTAAACCTTTCTCTAATCCTTCAGGCCTTAATTGCCAAATCAAAAGTGTCATCTCTTGTAATGCTTCCTGTGATAATTCTCCAATATAACTTAACATCTCATGCAGTTCTCTATCTTCCGTCATATTAAGAGTACCTCTAGCTGTTAGCATAATAGAAAATAACAATTGTTTAACTGAATCATGTAGGTCACGTGCAAGTCGATTTCTTTCAGCTACAACTACATATTTCCGTTCTTTCTCAACTAATTGAATACGTTGTATTGTCGTTCCAATTTGAAATGCAATCGCTTCTAATAACGCTAACTCTTCCTCAGAAAAATGTGTTTTATGGGGCGAGGCCACATTTAATAGACCAAATTTCTCTGATCCAGATCTTAGCGGGATTGTTGCATGATGTGTAACATCTTCGGTCTCTCCCCAGTTACATTCAATCGCATCCTCTATTCGTTTACATTCAATAATATTTGTCGCTTTTTCCAATCTTCCATTCACAAAACGTTCTACACACCAACAATCGCCTTCACACATCGGCTTCTTTTCTTGCCACATAAGAGCTGGGGGTAAGTTTTGGTTTACAAGCATACGATGCTTTCCACTTTCATCAATAAAGAATATCCACCCTGTTTGTAAATTCATAACTTGTAATAATGTATGTAACACTTTTTCTAACATTTCCTGCAAGTTTGTTGCTTCATTTAGTAATTCAGCAATTTTTTTTAATGCTTCTAAACGATGCATCTCTTTTTCATCTATGTTCATCCTCATCACCAACTACTATTATAACATTAAGAAATTTCTAAATTCTACAAACAAAAAAAGAGCTGAATTCCTTCAGCTCTTTTTTAGGAAATATCCCATACAGTTCATTCAAATCTGCTGATCTACAAATCCAAATTCTAAATAAAAAAAGAAATTAGCTAGTTTTCTTTAACTGTCTGATAAAGATTGTCCCACATGGATATTTTGTAAACTTTCAGTAGTAACGAACATATGCGCTGCTGGCATTTGTACTTGATTTTTATGGAACATAGACATTAATTCAAATCTTACTTGTCTAGAATTTTCGAAATAATCTTCCGGCCTAATCAAACCTGTAATACAAAATTCATATCCAACATATTTAAGGTTAGGGTTTAAGTCTGTAACACCAACATATTTAAATGGTTCAACAGCCTCATCCTCTACTCTATAAAGACTTTGAGCCAATTTTTCATTACAAATAACACAGACTTCTTCTAACAATTCCTTAACTCTTGTAGGATCTTCCTGATAACTTACCGTGATCCGTTCAATTACTCGCATCCATCCTTTATTAAAATTTTGTATCGTTCTAATCTCTCCGTGTGGTATGGTAAGGAGTTTTCCTGACCATTCACGAATTTGCATAAAACGAATACTAATTTCCTCAATAGTTCCTGAATTTGTTCCGTTAAAAGTAACAAAATCGCCAACACGAAACTCTTTGTCCGCTAATCTTGCAAAGCCTAATATTACATCTTTTAGCATCTGTTGTGCAGCAAAACCAATGACAACTCCCGCTATCCCTGCACCTGCAATAATACTTTTTATATCTACAAATTGACTAATTAAATATATGATAAGACTGATGATAATTATATATCTAAAAATAGATCGAATTACACTTTGAATCGTCTGCTCTACCTCGTCATCAAAAAAGCTTGATTTTCTAAAAAACCAATCAATAATGCGGTTTATGACAAAAGAAATAATCATAAGAACTAAAGCAAATAGTAAAAATCTTAAAAGTAAAAACTCCCTTACATAATTAAAAAACTCTTCAGTATACGTTAATAAACTCATCCATCCACTTCCTTACTAATGAAAAATTCATGCAGCGCTGCTTTATTGTAAATACGTATTTATCATCTCAACACTTGTTTTCGGAACATCTTTTATTCTGATCTTAAATCATAATTTCTTAACTATGTATTTGTATTCATTGTTCATCTTCAACAATATAATCCTTTAATCAATCTTTCAACTTCAGATGTCCTTTTCTATTTACTATAACCTTTTTTAATCCCCTAAAGGGATATTACAATAGAATTTTTTATAAAGTGAAACTTTAATCAGTGGGGGATGTTCATCCCCCACTGATTATTAGCCCCCACCAATCGGACTTTTACGGGCAGCAGGGCTTCCACCTAACTTCTTTGCTCCAGCCAAATTGTGAGGTAGGAGTTTTACTGCCCGGCAAATAGCGGGATAAGCGACTTTCTTTTAAGTCCGCAATACTCACCAGCAAGTCGTCTCTATTTAAATGTGAAAAAGAGACCTTTTTGAAGGCCTCTTTTTTTCACTTCACTTCTGCATTTAAACATGATTTAAAATGCCCAAGTGCATATTCATGTCCTTGCGCATTAAAAGATGCAACTGCCTTTTCATAAACAACAATTTTAAATCCTTTATTATAAGCATCCACCGCTGTATGAAGAACACAAATATCAGTACATACACCTACAAGGTGGACTTCTTCTATTCCTCTTTCTCTCAACTTCATCTCTAAATCTGTTCCAGCAAATGCACTGTATCGCATTTTGTCCATGTAATATACATTCTCAGTATTTTTATATTTTTCGTATACATCCTGTAATTCACCAAATAAGTCTCTTCCATTTGTACCTGCTATATTATGAGGTGGGAATAACTTCGCTTCAGGATGATATACATCATTGTCTCCATGTTTATCGATCGCAAATACTACGTAATCACCTTTTTCAATAAATTGTTTCGTTACATTTACAAGTTCCTTCTCAATTTCTTGACCTGGTTTCCCGCAAGTTAAAGCACCTTTTTCAGCTACAAAGTCATATGTATAATCAATATTTATAAGCGCTCTTTTCATAACTACAATCTCTCCTTCTTCTGTTTCACAGTAAACAATAGAAAATTTGTTATTGCGACATCGTATGTACTATTCGACATTACAAATGAAATACCTACATTTCCCTCTCAATACTTAACTTAATCCGAGTTTATCATAAAACCGATAAATAAAGACAAAACATACTGTTCCTATTATCATATCATGGAGCCGATAATTGAGCGTAATTTGAATAACCTCTTGTATAGTAAACCAAATTACTGACATCATCATACTAATCAAGACGATACGAATAAACCGATTCACATCATCAACCCCGTTCTCTCTCCTAGTGGTAAAAAGTGATTTCTCTCTATTTATTCGTACTAGAAAATGAAACAAATTATTCACTATTACATCAATCCAAACAAAAAAGCACACTACTTTTTTGAGTAATGTACTTTTTATTCCTCTTAAGACGCAGGCTTCGTTTCAAACGTCGCTTGATTAAAGCTAATGACTTTTCCTTTCGGGTCATTGTTTTCAAACTGAACTGCGGTAATCGTATGACTACCTGTCTCAAGCATCTTTTCTTTTAATTGTACTGTTGTCTGTGTTGTACTAGTTACTTGATGTTTATCTGCAAATATTTGATCTACAAATACAAATGTTTCTTTATCATTTTGAAAATTGGAAAGTTCTAATTCGACTTGCTGAATTAAAGTATCCTTCTTTATGAATACAGTTGGTATATTGCCATTTTCAGAAGTACCATCTGGCGTAGTTATTTTTACTTTTCCTTCTCCGATTGGCACTGCTCCTTCAGGAAATACGACCATATTCTCATCACTAGCATTTACAACTTGTTCTTTCTGGTTTGACTGTGCATCTTCTTTTTCCGTTGGAGCACCACAGCCTACTAATAACAATACAGACAATCCAGTGATTATGAATTTCTTCAAAATTCATCCCCCCTGTTATTTCATTATAATTTATTATACAAAAATAACTTCTTAATTTTAAAACTAGTTTTTAACACTTTCATGAACAAATATTAGCTTGCTCACGATTACTGTACCATACTTTCATTTTAAGAACATTAATTTTTTTAAAGAAATAAATAGTAATTCCACTCTATTCATCATTTTAGCCCAATTCACTAAAGAAATATCCATTCAAAATAAAAAGACATTGTTATTTCAATGTCTTTTTTACATAACATTTAGAAAATAAATGTTGTAATCTCATCAACTTCTTTTCGAGAAAGTTTCTTCGGCTTATCTTTCGGAAACCCGAGTGAAATTACCATATTAATTTGTTTTTGAGGCTCAATTTGTAAATATTGTCGCAGTTCATCTTGAGCTAATAATACAGGTCCTGTCATTGGACAAGTACCCAGTCCTCTCGCATGTGCAGCCAGCATTAAGTTTTGCGCTGCTAAACAGCTACTCTTAATTCCTTCCTCTTCCCATACTGCATCAGGAACGAAGGCAATTGGATCAAATATCTTTTCACGAAACTTTGATTCATATGGTGTTGCCAAACATACGATTAATACTGGCGCCTCAGAGAAAGCTGTCGCATATGGACCGAAAGAACGTGTAAGTAATTTCCCTGCTTTCTCTTCTCCATTTTCTGCTGCTTTTGCCGCAAGTTTATGTAATGCATCCCATGTCATTTGTTCAATTTCTTTAATTTTCTCTCTGTTCATAATGACCAAGAACTCCCACGTTTGTGAGTTCGTATCACTCGGTGCATAACGAGCACAATCAATAATTTCTTTTATATCACTAGTGGATACTTCTTGTTCTGTAAACTTTCTAACACTTCGTCTACCGTGAATTACTTCTTTAAAATCTTCATAATTCATATATTAAATCCCCTTTTTACAGCGTTTTCAAAACTTGTCCTATGGTTGAATTATATCATGAAAAAAAGCTGGGGGAATACCAGCTTTTTTCTTCATTATTAATTTGTCACTTTAAACAAACTAATACTTTCTTCATATGCAGCTTGTAGTTTTTTCGTAATTGGTCCTCTTTCGCCGCTTCCAAACTTCTCATCACCAATTTGAACAACAGGGAATATTTCAAGTGGTGTCGCTGTAAAGAAACATTCGTCAGCCTCGTATACTTCTTGCAATGAGAATTCACGCTCTTCTACTTCAATATGTAAAGCTTTCGCTAATGTAATAACGTAGTGGCGAGTAATGCCGTGTAGAATGAAATTATCGGCCGGATGTGTAATTAATTTATTATTTTTCACCATAAAGAAATTCGAATGACACCCTTCTGTTACAACTCCATCTCGTACTAATATCGCTTCTTGATACCCTTGCTCGTTTATTTTATTTTTAATCATGATATTAGGTAGAAGGTTTAAAGATTTTATATGACAGAATTTCCAGCGTATATCCTCTTCTACAGTAACCTTTATTCCTTGTTCCATAGTAGCGGTAGGTCTTGGAAACGAAACAATATTCGCAAAATATGTTGGCTGTAAATCTTTTTCATACACATGATTTCGAGCTTGAGCTCCACGTGATATTTGAAGATACACATTCCCATCCTCTTGAAATTGATTTCTTTCAATCATTTGATGAAGTTCTTCAACTAACTCTTCCTTTGTAAACGGCGGAACAATATTTATTTCCCTCATAGATTTAAAAAAGCGTTCCAAATGTAAGTCTAGTAAATGAGGCTTCCCATCGTATAACCTAAATACTTCATATATGCCGTCACCAAATTGGAGTCCTCGCTCTTCTAACGCAACCATCGGCTGTTCTTCTTTCGTATTTACAATTCTTCCGTTAAACAAAATCCAATCTTTATGAGTAGCTTTCATTCCTTCCCACTCCTTTATTCCATGATTGGTTTTATTGTACAACTTATCCACAATTAAAAGAAGGAATTTTCTGTATTTAACTAAACAAAAAAAGTACATCACCTATTTAAAGTGATGCACTCCACCATTCATTTATTTCAAAAAATATTTTTCAATATTGATTATATTTAATATATGATGGATCATTATAAACCCACTGATTTCCACCAAGGTTCAACCA
This sequence comes from Bacillus hominis, assembly GCF_018332515.1. Taxonomy (GTDB): domain Bacteria; phylum Bacillota; class Bacilli; order Bacillales; family Bacillaceae_G; genus Bacillus_A; species Bacillus_A hominis. The sequence goes on from NZ_BOQD01000257.1 coordinate 8,254, forward strand.
ACCGTTTTGATTAATATATACTAAATAAGATTCCGGATTATTTAATTTACGAATAACTGAAGAAGATGTTGATGGACCACTTCTTAAATTCACATTTGTTCCTTGTATATATGCGACA
>NZ_BOQD01000258.1 GCF_018332515.1 Bacillus hominis
CGTTCTTTTATGAAGAGGGATTTAAAATATAATAGAAAAGTTTATAATATAGAAAGGAATTTCACGATTAATTAATGGCTGTAACAAATTGCTAAACAAGGTATTGTATCCTGGGGAAATATCGAATCTTTAAGTTGAATTAACGTCATCTTGAAAGGTAATTTATATATGTTACCTATATACTTAACATATATAGTTTGTATTTGGTATGATGAAAACATATAATGTGATACTTAAATGAAATGAAAGGGGATTAGGAAGTAATGACAGTAATAATCGGAGGGATTTTTGAAAACTATGTGCAAATTTCTGCTGATTGTAGGAGAAGTATATTTAATGGAAAAGAATTTTCACATTCTATAGAGGAGTGGGCAAATAAAATCATTCAGCTTTCTGATCATATTGTTTTAGCTGCATTAGGTGATGTTGAAGCAACTGTGAAATCTAAAAAGAGACTGATGCAGGTGTTTCAACAAAATCCAAATATAAGTTTAGGAGAGTTGGTTGAAGAATCGCAGTCTATTTTCCGAGAAGAGCTTATGAACAGAAAAAAAGAATATGCGGAAGAACTTCACAAAAAGAAATCTTTCATTTGCAGGGTCTTTTCTAAAAAGAAACCATTAGAAGAAATTAAGGTAAATGCTGCATATTTAATTGGGGGCTTTGATCACGATAAAAATGAACCTTTTCTTTATGTATTTGGAAATATTAATAATTATAAATTAAAGGACTTGAAAGCTCCACATTTTGTCCCTTTAGGTGAGTGTATGGATGAAATAAGAAACCGATTAGAAGAAAGATTACATGTTAATATTTCATTAGGTATGTGTATGAAAGAATTTGGAGAAGAAATAAAATTTGCTGCTAGTAAGAAACAATCCGTTAATGAAAATGTATACCATTGTACAATCACTAAAAAAGGGATTACTTTCAGGGAAACTCCACCTAAGCCCGCAATATAGATGGTTATGAGCAAACTTCTTTCTAAAGTAGTGTATGACTATTAAAGGGAGTGGAAGATAAGTGGATAGTGAGTTTTTAATTAAGATACCTGGTAAGGGGCTTTCGTTGGAGGAGATAGCATCTTCATACCTAGAATTGATAGAAGATGATTTTAATATAACAATTGAAGAAATGGCTGATTATCTTAGTTGTAGTTATGACTATGTACAAAGGAACATAGCGCCATGCATCTATCATGTATATATTAACTCTGTAGCAAATAAGGCTTTATTTACACATTGTGAGGGTAGTAAATATGTGGAGCTGTTCACGAAACGTAAATTATTTTCGCGAAGTGAGTTTCAACAATTCTTGTTGAAAGAGTCAGTTTTGCTTGTTGATCGGCAACGGTATTACTTGGACGAGTTAAGCATCGCATCCAGGGAGAAAATGATGAGATTAGCTAAAAAACAAGAACAAAAAACTACTACTACAAAGATGTTTGAAACTATAGCGCTACAGCAGACAAGTCTTCTATATTCGAAAACAGATTTAATGAATAAAGTTGTTGAAGAGTTTCCGGTTAGCGAATTACCTATGGGATTATATAGTCTCAAAGACTTATTAGATGGTATAGATGATCTGAATTTAAAGTTTCGATATAAAGTATCGGTGTATCGATACCTGGAGAAACAAGGGATTCCAAAGGTGAAGATACAATCATTAATACGATATAGAAGAGAAGATTTAGAAAATACTGCTGTGTATTCGCTGCCTTTAATAGTAGATAAAAAAGAAATACTAGCAAGTATTGAAAAAATGCTAGGGACGGATGTGTAATTCACTGAGTTCTTAATACATGAGAATTGTATATTCAATGAAAGATAAAAAGTACGTGAGAAGAAATGAAAAAGAAATGAAAAAGAAATGAAAAAGAATAATTTATAAAAAGGACTCTTGTGTGTATTAGGAGTTCTTTTTATAAATCTTTTTATATATTACTGATAAAGGTAACATATAATATAATCTATTAATTTCCATTCTGACAAAATACAGCAAAGACCGTGCGAGCTTCGTCGATGGATTTTAAAAGGGATTATTCCTTCAATATGGAATTCCCCTTATAGGCCTCACGACACCATTTCGGGAAAATTGTACGCTAAGGACTACAGACCTTTGTCATTACAGTGTTTCTTTTAGATGAGTATATGTTCATAAAGATAAAATACAAAGTTTAATTGAACACTGATTTATATACACACTTTATGAACGCGATTATAGCTAGAAAGCATTGATATTATTGAGTTTTATCGTCTGTCCATAAACATAAGGTTTTCTGGACAGATGTCTCTTAACGTACAGGAAACGCTTAAAATGTGTCCAAATTGTGTTTAAACGTACAATTTTCCCGAAATGGTATGGTGAGGCCTATATGATAATCAAAAATTTTAGAGATATTAACGAATAAAATATGACTGATTTTAAATAATAAACTTTATAATAGATTAAAGAAACTCTTCTTAGTAATTTCCATAGGTGAGGTTGTGAACTATGTAATGGGAACAGATAAATTTAATAACATAAAAATTGATAAATATGAAAATTTAATCAATGTTTTAAAAACAGGAGATATTTTTTTATGTTCAGGTAACTATTTGGTGAGTAAATTAATTAAAAAGGTTTCTGAATCAATGTTTAGTCATACGGGGATTATTGTAAAATGGGGAGAACATACGCTTATTATGGAAAGTGTTGAGGACGATGGAGTCAGGATAGTCCCGCTAGAGCATTATATAAAAAACTATGAGAACTCTAACAACAGATATAATGGTTCATTATTTATTGCTCGTCATGAATTATTGCAAAATGTTAACGATGATAGTGAAATGATTAGAAACCTTATTAAAGTTGGCTTTAGTTTATTAAACAGTGGATACGATAAAAATGAAATTGCTCAAATTGTTGCTCGGATAGGGTTAGGAATAGGGAGACACGAAGACAATAATGAATATATATGTTCCGAGTTTGTAAATGAGTGTTTTAAAAAAATAGGTGTAGAGTTTCTTACTGACTCAGAGGGATTTATCTTCCCTGAGCATATTGCTGCTGATCATCATGTTCTTCCTATTGCGCAGATAGAATAACAAAAAAGACACTTA
>NZ_BOQD01000259.1 GCF_018332515.1 Bacillus hominis
AAATATATTTTAAAAAAACTGAAGGGGGATTCGAGTAACCTGTATATGAAGAAAATTACAAGGAGAAATTTTTTAAAGACTGGAATACGTACTTGTCTATATTCATTTATAACCGCTAGCATCGGCTATTATTACGCTAAATATATAGAACCACATTGGCTTTCTTTTACAAAGCACACACTTAAATCATCACTCATACCAGAAAGTTTTCACGGTGTGAAGATCCTTCAATTTAGCGACTTACACCTAGGATACTATTTCTCACTCCAACACCTATCTCAAATCGTTTCCAAAATCAATGCCGAAAATCCAGATATTGTCTTTTTCACTGGTGATCTCATTGATAATTACCAAACATATACTGAGGCCCCTTTTGTTGCATCCATTTTAAAAAATATACAAGCGCCATTCGGTAAATTTTCTATTTATGGAAATCACGACCACGGCGGATACGGAACTGAGTACTATGATCACATCATGCGTGAATCTGGATTTGAACTTTTACAAAATAGCGAAAAACGAATTCGTTTATTGGACAATAGTGAAATTTCTATTTTTGGAATCGATGATATACTACTAGGCAAACCAAAAATAGAGGAGACATTACAACATGCGAAACAACATATTTATACAATAGTTCTTGTTCACGAACCAGATATCGCGCCACAAATCGCTACATATCCAATCAACCTTCAGCTTTCTGGTCACAGCCACGGTGGACAAGTACAACTTCCTTTTTTAGGTGCTATTATTACCCCATCTCTTGCAAAACAATATATTGAAGGTTTCTATAACATTCAAGGTTTGACTCTCTATGTCAATCGAGGTATTGGGAGAACACGTGTCCCATTCCGCTTTATGTCAAAACCTGAAATTACACTCTTCATCCTACAACATTCGTAATAATTCGCCTATTTTCTTACATATCCTTTCTTGTACGCGCTCATCCACGCTTGGTCCACCATATGATAAAAATGAGTCCAATAAAGGAGGTTTGTTCATGTATCCATATTATCAACCGATCCCAGTTCGTTCAGCACCTATTGGTCCAGCAGGCGACTCACGCTTCTTTCCATTTTTCGGCGTTCCATTTCTAGCTGGAATTGCTGGAGGATTGCTCGGTGGAGCATTAGCTTTCGGCCCTAGACCGTTTTATCCGCCATATCCACCGCCTTTCCCACCACCAGCACCCTTTCCTTGTTACGGAGGGCCTTGTCAACAACCATACTATTACTAATTTAAAACAACGATTCTTCCAAATATTATTCTCTCAACGAACCGACGCATCACACGCTTATAATAAAGTGAAACTTTATTCAGTGGGGCATCCTCACTGATTATTAGCCCTCACCAATCGGGCTTTTACGGGCAGTTGATTTCCCACCTAATCACCTCACATTCGCCGAATTTTGAGGTGAGAGTCTTACTGCCAGCAAATAGCGGGATAAAAACTATTCTCTTTACTCATTCTTCCATTTACGGAACATGTGATTAGGGAAAAAAGTAAAAACCTCTTAATTTCGATTAAGAGGTTTTTACTTTTTCTCTATTATTCAGCGTCTGTATTTTGATACGCCATCTTAAATAAATTCACTTGGCTATCAATTTCTTCTATACTACTATTAATTATATAATAATAGTCACCATCTTTATTTTGTTCACGTGTTTTCACATTATCAGCTAAAATAAGCTGTAAAATGGCCTTTATTCTCGCTTTCATTTCAATATCTAAAATTGGGAAGGATATTTCTACTCGTTTTTCCATATTTCGCGTCATCAAATCAGCTGAAGATAAATATATTTTCTCATCTCCATTATGATGGAAATAATAAATACGGCTATGTTCTAAATATCTTCCAACAACACTAACTACACGAATATTTTCACTTACATTCGGAATCCCTGGCCTTAAACAACATGTCCCTCTAACAATGAGCTCTACCTTCACCCCAGCTTGTGATGCTTCATACATTTTTTTTATTAACGGTTTATCTGTTAACGAATTCATTTTAGCGATAATATATCCATTTCCATATTGTCTATGATAACGGATTTCCTCATCTATTAACTCCATAAACTGCTCTCTTATATCAAACGGGGCAACAGATAAATGATGAAAATGCGGTTTTTTTGTATAACCACTCAAATAATTAAAGAAATTTGTTGCATCTACACCAAAGTCTTTTCGCGATGTAATATATCCAAAATCGGTATACAACTTCGCTGTTGCGTCATTATAATTTCCGGTTCCCAGATGTACAAATCTTTCAATTTTTCCGTTTCTTCTTCTTACAACTAACGTAATTTTACTATGCGTTTTCAAGTGACTTACTCCGTAAATAACGTGACATCCGGCCTGTTCCAATTCTTTAGCCCAATGAACATTATTCTCTTCATCAAACCTCGCCTTTAACTCAACCAATACCGTCACTTGTTTCCCTTTTTCAGCAGCTACCTTCAACGCCTGAATTATTGGAGAATCTCCACTTACACGATATAATGTTTGTTTGATCGCAAGTACATTCGAGTCATCTGCCGCATCACGGACAAAATCAACGACTGGCTGAAACGACTCAAAGGGATGGTGTAATAAAATATCATGTTCTATCGCTTTTTCAAATACATCTTCCTCATCACCTAAATCTTGAGGAGGTTGAGGAATAAGAGCTGGATATACAAGATGTTCATATAAAGGCGCTAATTTTTTATATAAGGAGAATAAACATGTTAAATCTAACGGTCCATCCATCATGTACACATCTTCATCTTTTACTTCCAACACCTCATACAATAACGCTAACACTCTTTCATCAATGTGTTCTTTACCAACTTCTAAACGAACGGCAGCTCCCCACTTACGCTTTTTCAATTCTTTTTCAATTACTTTTAATAAATCGCGTGCACCTTCTTCATGAATTGTTAAATCCGCATTACGTGTAATACGGAAACGAGTAACAGGTGATACGTTATATCCTGTGAATAATTTATGAGTAAAACCACTAATTACATCTTCTAATAAAATAAATTTGTGTTTTTGCCCTTCACTCGGTAAAAATATGAAACGCTCCAGTAAAGAAGGTACTTGGACAATTCCTAACTTCGTGCGATTTTCTTCCTCTACCTGCTTCTCATCGTATAAAATAGTAGCTAAATTCAAGCTTTTATTTAATAACATTGGAAATGGACGATACGCATCAATAGCTACAGGAGTTAACACTGGAAAGATTTGTTCATCAAAATACTCTTCGATAAATTCCCTCTGCTCTTTCGTCAAATCATGGAATGTTAGACGCTCAATCCCCTCTAGTTCAAGCGCTGGCAATACGTAACCTTTAAACGTATCATACTGTACAGTCATTAAGTCATGAGCTTTTATCGCAATCTTATTTAACTGTTTCTTCGGTGTTAAACCTGCTTTATTTTCTGGCTGATTAAATCCGGCACTTACTTGATCTTTCAAACCTGCTACGCGCACCATAAAAAATTCATCTAAATTTGAACTAAAAATACTAATAAACTTTAATCTTTCTAAAAGTGGATTATTTTCATCTTGCGCTTCTTGTAGTACACGTTCATTAAAGGCTAGCCAGCTCAACTCGCGGTTATTATAATACGCTGTATCATTTAAATTTACTAAATTCCCCTTTAGCAATTCCATTCTCTTCACACTTCCCTTTGAAACTTTTTTACTATAATTTAGTTACTTTTATTTTATCAAATTACAATATTCCAAAGTGTTAATTTTTCGTAAAGACATCCGTACAACTTAACATTTTGATTCGAATGATAAGTTAATATTCGTTTTCAATACTCTTTCTAGCTGCTTTTTTTGTTTTTCAGCTTGCACTTTTTCCGCTAATGCCGACTGCTCACATACAATTTTAAATGCTAATCCTTCTTTACTTTCTGTTATAGATATCGTTTCAACAAGCGCTCTTTGTCTCACATTTAAAGCAGCTGAAAATTGCAAAACAGCTCCTAATAACCGGACTTTTTTTTGTTCACTTTTATCAAACCATCCTTCAAATGGGGCTAAATGTTGTTTAAATAACATTTTTGATTTGTACGAAGCAATAAGTGCTAATCTAACTCGATCTTTATGCATCATACCATCAATTGTTTTATTCGCTAGTAAATAAAACGTGTGTAAGCGGCTCGCTTCTTCATCAATGTACTTCCCTATATTAAATACTTTCGCCGCTTGATGGAATATTTCCCAGTCTTTTTCCGACATAGAAATAAGTCCTGCTCCTTCCAGTTGTTTACAAATCAATGTTCCTTGTTTAATAAGTTGAATTACAAATCCCATATCCATTTCATATTCATATGATAATAAATATAAACTTTCTTCTACTACGTTCGGATAGTACGAAATCCCCAAATCTTTCGTTAATTCTTCATAAAAAACACCTTCTCTTAATCCTTTTTTACTCAATACAAATGCCGGTGCCCCTATAACGTTAACAAGTATATGAAAGACTTCGGTCGCTGGAATAATTGTATCTGCTCGATCTTTTGCTAACCCCTCCATCTTTTGAAGCTCTATGAACGACAATTCTTTTAATTCCTCTTTTACATGTTTAATATCTTCTTCTTTCATTTTGTATAAATGTAATCCAGCTATAGGATAACAAATTAAATTTTGATGGATTTTCACCATATTCCTCGCACTCCCCCCAATTGCGATAAGGGGTAATTTTTTATCGATTAACCATGGTAGCGTTCGAAATTGATACCATAAATAATTTTTTATTTCCTCTAGCTCTTCTGTAGTAGGAATATCACCTTGAATAAATTGTTGCTTTAAAGAAAGTGCTCCAAAAGGAAAGCTATGATATTCTAAAATTTCTCTATTTCGAAAGTATGTAACTTCTGTACTCCCCCCACCAATATCAACTGTAATTCCTTCTGACAATGAAGTGGAATTCATAACTGCTAAATAACCGTAACGCGCTTCTTCATATTCTGATAAAACTCTAAGAGTAAAATCTGTTTGCCCTTCAACAAGTTTTTTAATTTCATCTTGATTCTCAGCCTGTCTAATTGTTGCCGTTGCAACACAAAGTACATGATGCAACTTATGGAATCGTGTACTTTCTTGAAATTGAAATAATGTTTGTAATAATACTTCTATTCCTTCTTCACTTAATACACCATTTACTAAATAATTTCTTAACCTAGCGACCACTTTCGTATTTTCAATCTCTTTATAAAAACCCCCGCTTTGTTTTTCATAAATAACTAAGCGCATTGTATTAGAACCAATGTCTATAATGGCATATTGTAGTTTTAATATTTCTTTCAAACTTCTCACTCTTTCATTATTAAATTTCTGAAACATATTCTATCACTATTATACAAAACCGTTGTTTTTT
>NZ_BOQD01000260.1 GCF_018332515.1 Bacillus hominis
ACCGCCCGTTAATGCGGGATAAGTAATTATCTGTGTAGACTTATAATAATTGATTGTTGTGAAATCCATTTGAACTTCACATGAAAATTCCGTTTATTTTCTGACAACTTTGTGAACAAAAAAAGAAAGACCGATTCATTCTAAATCGGTCTTTCTAGTATTTATAACATGTTTATTAATATTTCAGGTCTTCCCCAATTCATTTCTTCGCAAACGAATCGTAGTTTTTCTTCGTTCATTGTGTGTAATCCTTCTTCTAATGAGCATGAAATTGGAACTTCACAATGAATTTGCGCTAATTGTAAAGAGATATTTAAATTCTCTAAATCACTTTCAATTTTTGTGCGCTGCGCTTTCGTTAATGATGCTATATTTTCTAGTACTGCCGATACTGTGCCGTATTCTTGGATAAGCTTATACGCTGTTTTTTCACCAATACCTTTTACACCCGGATAATTATCACTTGTATCTCCCATGAAAGCTTTCGCATGCACAATTTGCCAAGGTTCTACACCTTTCTCTTCCATGATTTTTTCCGGTGTGTAATACTCGTAATTTCCAATTCCTTTACGAAGAAGCATAACTGTAACATTCGTATCAACAAGTTGAAGTAAATCTGTATCACCTGTCAAAATATAAACTTCCGCTTCATTGCAATATTGTTTTGCAAGCGTACCAATACAATCATCCGCTTCATAACCTTTCATACCGATCACAGGCATAGATAATTTCGCAGTCATTTCTTGTACTAAATCAAATTGCGGAATTAATTCTTCCGGTGGTGCTGCACGATTCGCTTTATAATTCGAGAAAGATTCCGTTCTAAATGTCGTACTTCCCATATCCCAGCACGTTACAATGTGCGTTGGTTCGATTGCTTGTGTTGCTGTTAATAAATGCTTCATATAACCATGAATCCCATTCGTCGGGGTACCATCTTGTCGTTTCATAAATTGTCCATATACACTTGTTGCGTAAAAAGCACGAAATAATAGTGCCATACCATCAACTAATAATACTTTTTTCATAATTCCTCTCCTACTAACAAAAAATAATAACCTCACGTTATCACGTAAGGTTATATATAGATTACCATTCTACGTTTTTATTCAACTTTGTCTATTATACATTGTTTTTGTATATTTAGCATCATTAACACATTAAGACATTCTACCGCAACAAGTATGAAGTATTCCTGAATACGTATTTTTACCTGTCGAAACAACTACAGCCTTTGCATTTCCTCCAACAATATACGTACCTTTGAAACATACATTTTCAAGTTCAAGTGGATTATAGTCTTTCATCCGTTTTAATGGAATAAATCGTTTACGTTCAAGATGATAGCAACTTTCAAATTTCTCAATACTAGCATCGTTTCCTGTCAGCATAGATTCATTTACTAATAAATCATTTGCATAAATAATACGTACATCTGCCGGTACTATATCACCTTCTGAAAGAAAGATCATATCTCCAGGTACAAGCTCTTGTACTGGTAGCTTCATCATTTTTAATTCACTGTTTAACCCTGTTACGCTAGAGGCTTCTACTCTAGAAACAGTAACTGTTTCACATTGTAATTCATCACGTACATTTTGTTTAGAAAGACCTGGAATCATTCCACTTAGCTTTATCATCACTTCTGCAAGAAGCGCTCTTTTTGAAATTAATTCATTTCGGCCGTATACTTGAATACGTTTTTGTGCTTCTTTCACAGATAGTCCGTCTCTTGTTGTTTTAAAATACGCAAATACAGATTTTACATCTCTCGTTGCAATTTCAATTAATAAATCTTTATTTTTTTGGAGCATTATTTGTTCTTTTATTGATTTTTTACTTAGTTTATATGACGTGTTACCCACAGTTTTGTTTGCATATAACATATTATCGTCTCCTCCTTTATAACATAGGAAGAAACGCTTTGTTTCTCGATTTATCCACTTTACCGTGAAAGTGTCTAGCGCTCAAATACTCGAATGAACGCTACATTATGATAAATATAGAGGGAGGAACAAGTCGTTTCCTGCCTACATCATATATTTTTGATTTGAAGCATATGGGTAACGGAACCGAGTCAGAATTTGACATGCTCCTCACCTCCTCGTTTATTTTTTAGTTATAATCTATACTATGAAATTACTCATAGCTTGCTAACAAAAAAGACCCTTACTCATAAGAGAGCAAAGGTCATTGCATACACAAATAAGCGATTCCTAATATAATTAGAAATCTACGGACCTCTCCCTCGCCGAGTTTTAGCACTGTATAGCATAGGTTCATTACCAGCTACGTTAAGAAAAACCTTAATTCGATCATTCCTGTTGACCCATTGGCGTCTCTCGACATTTTTGGGCAGTAGCATTTCTCTATACAGGAGCCTCACCTAACAGAGACTTATTTTAATTACATAGAAAATGTTACTCTTATTTAAAATAGATGTCAACACTTTGTATGGAAACTTTTCCTTATTACAACAACTACCTCGAGTTTAGTACACTAATACGCATCCTGCTCAGCATTCGACTACATAAAGTGAAACTTTAATCAGTGGGGGTTTTGTTCATCCCCCACTGATTATTAGCCTTCACCAATCGGGCTTTTACGGGCAGTTAATCTCCCAACTAACTTCTTTGCTCCAGCTGAATTTTGAGGTGGAAGTTTTACTGCCCACAAATAGCGGGATAAATTACTTGAGCACATATTGCAAAAAATTAGCACATAAAAAATAAAACCCTTACGTTAAAATGTAAGGGTTTTAATACGTTACACAACCAGCAATTACAATTCCGATGGAAAGTGATAAAAACATAAGGAAAAGACCCACTGCTTGATTATCTTCTTCAAGGCTTTTATTAATATTAAAACGTGGTGTAAGCCATTCCGCTAAATAAAAGACAATAATTTGAGCTAATATCCCAACAGCTCCCCATGAAACCATATCAAGAATTGAAATAGAATTAGCAGCCGTTGAATATAAAACGATAGCAAGACCAAGTAGTCTTCCTCCAAGTACATAGCTTACCGCTTTATTCCCTTGAGCCATTAACTTAAATTCCTTAACTTTCGTTGTCACTTCCATAAGAAAAAGACCGATACATAAAAGTGCAAGTGATACTGCTAAATATAGTAAAAAATTAATCATTTATTTTCCTCCTTCTTAATACCTACCGGTAAATAATATGATTCATTTCCCGTAATTTTTTCTCCGGCACGTATACCGATGCTGCTCGCTTTTCCAGCAATTAAAAACGCCCCAAACACGTACGACAGCTTCTCAATTCCTTTTTCAGTTTCCAAAAATACAACTGGAAGCTCTGTATATTTCTGAAATATAGGAAGTGACGATTTATACGTTTCATGTGCATTTCGAATCATAATGTTTGTATCCTTATCACGAATCGTAATCGTGTCACCTTCTCTACCGAACGAAGGTTTTTGAACGAAAGGACTTTTTCCAAAAAATAAATCTGGCTCTAAATATGTAGGAAGCATATATTCTTTAATCCACTTTTGTTCCTCACTTGTGTAAAAAGCACCTTCTTCTGCTAATCCCCAAATAAGACATTGAATTGATTTTGGCTGAAGTAAAAAGGCCGACAAAGGATTTATAATAAAAAGCTTTCCTTCTTTTACAAGTTGCAGCAGTTCCACACCTACCAAATCTCCTGTTTCAGGATCTTGATCCTCAATTAAATCTTCTATCGGATATGTTTGGCGATATAAAACATCGATCCTTGCCCCATCACTATCCACTAAAGCATTCTCTGTAATTCTAAGCTCCGACATTGGCATCACTTTATTTTCAACATCGCATAGCCCACTCAAATACATAGTCGTATTCCAATCTTCTATATGTTCATGATGAGCTGTGAAAACAACATTTGGATCTTCCATTCCTTTTGTAGCCTCCATTACGGCTTTTGTAATACCAGAAGAAAGTAAGCGCTCTTGATTTGCATTTGGATCATCATAGCCTAATTCTTCACAAACTTTTCCATTCATTTGAAAGCATTCCACAATAAAAGTTGGAGTGTCACTATTAAACTCAAGCATTTTAATACGATTATCATCTGTTAAAGCAAAATCAAATCGTGAAATAACAGATTCAGGATACATTCCTTTCAGTCTAATAAAAGGCCAGCTTGCAGTTGGAAAACCGAGTTCAAGAAGCTGTTCATTAGATAAATTCCGAAGAATTCTAGCAGTCTTAAAAAATATTTTCCCCATTCGTTCAGTTGCTAATTGTAATTGTTTCATCATTTGCTCTGTTATTGGGAAAACATGAAACAAACTATACTCACATTCATATAAATCCGACCAGAAATGCGGATAATTCGAATAAAATTCTTTTCGTTTCTCTATGTATTGCGACATATTTTAACCTCCAAATCCACCTTTTGAACCGCTTCCAATTCCACCTTTAAATTCGGCCGAAGATTGATAAGTTTTAAACTCTGATGAATTTTTGAAGGTGGATTTATTTTGATAGTATTTACCACCATAAAAGTAATGTCCACGATAACCTGAACTACTATCATCACACTGCCAAACACCAAGTTCATCATCCCAATCCCAATCAGAACAACTATTATCATTCGGTTCGGGGGGAATATTTTGCGCGCAGCCAAATAAAGTGCCCGTCATTAAAGATGTCAGGACACCACCTACTAGCCATTTCGTTTTTGTCACCTTTGCACTCCCCTTTTTAAATTATATTTCTATTATATAAGATGTCATGATAAAGTAGAAGAAAAAGGAATAAGAGGGATAAAATGAGATTGGAATATCGGCTCAATGATGAAACTAACGGGTATCCGGCTTTATGGAACTACGCAAATATTTCTAATTCTGAAATTGTCGCGCGCATGACTTGTGAATATTTTATAAAAGATGGAAATACATATGTCGTTACTGCAACTTCAGTAGATCCAGACGGGACAGCAGTGTTATATATACAAAAAGAAGTTTTTTTCAACGACCCTTCAGATCCTACATACTCGCACATAGGTTTTGAAATTAGAGAACTAAAGGAAACAAGCTCAATTATGATAGAAAGTAAAGATGTGCGGAATTACGAGGACATCTTACCCTCTCTCCATTCAGATATTATATATATTCAACGGGATGGAATACATTTGGAGTTCACCCTAGATTCAAGAGAAATTGATGAAGACCGCAAGTGCTATATTTATTATGGGAACTTTACAGGTAAATCGAGATAACATGAGCATATTTATTCAACAAAAAAACCTTACGTATAAAACGTAAGGTTTTTTATATAGTCCCACATATGCCGTTATCTATAGATGTCCATAAACCTGCTTTCACAGGTGGATGTTCTCACAAATGTTTGTAACTTCCTTCTTAAAAAGATGGCCTGCTATCTACATTTAAATATTGAACTTCCGTATTATACTTATTGGTTTAAGACATACACAAGCTACGTACACCGTAGGAATTTTATATACTGTTAGTTGAAATAAGACCCCCGCAAGTGCCGTCTCTCGTAAATGTCCAAAAACCCGCTACTCGCAGGTGGATGCCCTCACAGTCACCGTATATCTTCCTCCACAAGGAAGGCTTGATAATGGTCACTAAATATTGAGCTTCCGTAAAACTAACATCGGTTTTAGACATAAATAAGTTACGCACACCGCAGGATGTATTATTTACTTGTCGTTATATTATCACATTGTTTCCAATGTGTAAAATATAATATTTTTGAAGCAATCTCTTGCTTGTGACCTTATTTTAATACAAATTATTTTTGCATGCAAGTGATTAATCTTCTTCTTTTACAATTTGATTTTCTGGATAAGAAATCCAATCACTCCAGCTACCTGCATACAATTTAACATTTTGAAAACCAGCTAATTTTAATGCAACTATGTTCGGACACGCTGTAACACCAGAACCACAATATACGATTGTTTCCTTCTCTTTATCAAGATTTTGGAAACGTCCTTGCTGTTCCTCTTCGTTTTTAAAGTGTCCCGATTCTAAAATTCCATCTTTCCAAAAATAGTTTACTGCCGTCGGAATATGCCCTGCCTTTGAATCAACGAGCTCTTCCTCACCAGCATAACGTTTTGGTTCCCTAGAATCAATTAATGTCATATTTGCATCTGCACGAATTTTCCCTCTCACATCTTCCATCGTTACAATCATATTATCTTGTATTTCCGGTATAAAAGGTTTTCGTGCAATAACTGGGATATTCGACGTTGTGTGTAATCCATTCTCTTTCCAAGCTGGAAATCCACCGTCTAATATATACACTTTCTCATGTCCTACATAGTTTAATAACCACCATAAACGAGAAGCCATTGCACCAGCTTGACTATCATACGCAATCACTGTCGTATGTTCATCAATCCCAGCCTGTGAAAGCTTGTCTGCAAACTGCTCTATATTTGGTAATGGATGGCGACCACCATGCTCTATTACAGAACTTGATAAATCTAAATTTAAATCAAAATATAACGCATGAGGAATATGTTCTTCCTCATACTTCTCTTTACCCCAATTTGGATTCGCTAAATCAAAACGACAATCGATTATACGGACATTCTCATCTTCTATATGCTCACGTAACCATTCGACTGTAACTATCATCTTTAACGACCTTCTTTCTCTTGCAAACGACTTACATACTCCATAACCATTTCTTCTGTAACATATTTACGCTGTAGTGTAACACCATTTTTTGCAAGATCATTAATTTGCTTTGTTACAACATTAATGACATCAACCGAAAATTCTTTCCCATTTGACGCAAGAGATACGGCTGCTTCAATAGCTGCTTCACGCTGCGCATCTAATTGTAAACATGCTTTTACACTTTCATTTTGTTTACGAGAATGTGCTGTAATTGCTTTATGTACTTCCATCTTCTCTTCCCCCTAAATAAGTTATACGTTCTGATTCAATTCCATTGCAAGCCGAATCATATCACGGCATACAATTCCATTTTCAATAATCTCTTCTTCATAATGCTTCGAAAAGTAATCAAAATCAATAGAAAAAATACGAAATCCACATTTTTGATATAACGCAAGTTGTGAAATGCTAGAATTACCTGTACCAACTTCAAGCTTGTACATATTATATTCTTTAGCTTTTTCTATTGCATGCAACAATAACCCCTTACCAATACCTTTTCCTTGCATATGTTCTACAACCGCAATATTCATAATTTCCATTGTCTTTGGTCTTGTTTCCAAAAGCACATATACACCGATAATTCGTTCTTCTTGTTTAGCTATATACGTAAACCCTCTCTGTACATATGCATCAATTTGGCGTTCACTTGGATCAGCAAGGAGCAATAAAGATTTCGGTATAGCTTCTTTCGAAATACGCTCTATTACAACAGACATAAAAATTCCCCCTTCCCTATTGTTCTAAACCCCCCTTGTCTACCATAGATAATAGAAAGGAGGGATTCACCATGGACAACAATGAGAAAAAATGCAACGTCATCTCTATTGATGGAAAGAAAAAGAAGAGCGACACATATTCCTATCCAAAATTAGTAGTAGAAAACAAAACGTATGAGTTTTCTTCATTCGTCTTATGCGGTGAAACACCAGACGGCAGACGCTTAGTTCTTACCCATATGATTTCTACTGATGAGTTTGCAGGGTTTGTAAAATCTTTAGATACTGTACTACAAAAGAAAATTGAACGAATCTTTTTTTCATAACAGCTATTTAATATAAATTTCTTTTTCAATTTCTACTAACTGTTTTTGAAGCTCTTCTTTACTTTGTTCATATAGTGATACATCAATTGTTTCAGCTAAAGCGAATAATATACTTTCATAATAATTCTCAACATCTTGCTGCATCACTTTTTGGAATAGGTTCCATTTTGCATCCCACTCTTGCTTATAATGATGAACGAATAAATCTTCTTCATCAGCTACATAGTTTGATACGAAAGGTTCTAATACTCCTTTAGCGTCTTCTTGCATAAAAGCTTTATCATTTTTTTCAAAAAAGCTTTTCTCATTTTTAAAATGTGCTAATGCCTTTTTAAAATCTTTTATTTCTATTGAAGGAAACGGCTCTTTATGTGTAATAACTTTATATTCATAATCCGCTGTTCCACCCATAGAAATCGATTCATTTTCCACTTTGCAATTCACAACAATTTCATCCTTTGCACGCTTCATCGCTTCATCTATCCATTTTTCAAGACGTAATGATGTCGCACGCATTTCTTGTAATAAATCATGTTGAATAAATGCCACTAATTCCATTACACATTGTTGCAACTGCATTTTCACATTCCCATCTGTTCGTAACGACGCTGGATTAATAAATTCAGTAAACACATCGTTATAGCGTAAAAATAGACGTTGGTGTACATAATAAAGCAATTCTTTCACTTCATTTTGCATTGCTTGCTCTTCAGCAAGTACACTATATGATGAAATAATATGAAGTAGCTGATCACGCTCTGCTTCATATTTTTTTGTTTGCTTCTCTTTCTCATCATTTCCCTGCTTCGCGCCATTTATCATATTTACAAGAAGCTGCTTCGCTCCTTGCAATGCACCATATAAAGCATGCACAGATACAAGCATTAAATCCCTCATCATAAAGGACGTAAATGATTCTTCAAACTTAGCAATCCCAGAGTTTTGTAAAATACCATACTTTTCTTTATCAATACTTTTCCCTTGCTTTTCTTCAAGCGCACATAAACTTGAAATTGCAAATAAACGTGGATTTCTAATACCGTATTGCAAGAGCTGATCCGCAATATAACCTTTTACCATTTCAAGTTCTTCTTCAGACTCTGCTAAATCGGCAGCATTTATTAAGAAGAACATTTTATCAAGTGCAAATGTATCCTTTACACGACCGAGCTGAATTAAAAACTCACGATCTGCACGAGAGAAAACATGATTATAGTATGTTACAAATAAAATAGCATCTGCGTTTTTAATATACTGGAATGCAACATCCGTATGGCGAGCGTTAATAGAATCCGCCCCTGGTGTATCTACAAGAGCTACTCCTTGCCTTGTTAAAGCACAATCATAATAAAGCTCCATATACTCAACAAAGCATGATTTTTCTTCATTAGCTACATAATCAGAGAACTCCTCTAACGTAACTTGTACTTGTTCCCCTAAATGATCAGCAACTGCCTCATATCCTTTTTGTACCGCTCGTAAAAAGCTAAATGTTGTTTTTTGCTTCCCGCTTGGTGAAGGATATTTCATAATTTTATCAATTTGCGTTAATGCTTCCTCTAGCGTAGTAATCTCATAATGAAACAGCTTATAAACAGCTTTCATATCCTCTAATAGTGCTTGCTTTGATTTAAACTGAACAATTACTGTTCCATGTGGTTTTTCCTCTGTAACCGGTAAAATTTGATTAATCGTTGCTGTCGTTGGGTTTGGCGATACAGGAAGTACTTTTTCACCTAGCAATGCGTTAGCAAATGATGATTTTCCAGCACTAAAAGCTCCAAATAACGCTACTGTAAATTGCTTTGTTTCTACACGCTGTCTTTTTCCAACTACTTCTTGCTGTAAATGTTTCAGTGTAGGCAATGGATCTAATATCGTTTCAGCTTTCTTCACTTTTTCTAATATACGCTGAATATTTAAAGCTTTCGTTCCTTTAATCTCTTCTTCACTAGCCGCTACGTTGTCATTTACAATTTCTTGCTCTTGTAGTGTAAACTTCTCACTAACAACTTGTTTTTTACTTTGTAATATTTCGTCTATTTGTAATCCATCTGGTATAGAAACATGTTCATTCCAAATATCTCCTAAATAGCTCTCATATTCCTCATACGTCTTAATGTATTGTAATTTCGTTTCTTTTGCTGTTTGTAACATCGTGTATTTTTCAATCTCTTCTTCAATACGAGCAATCTCTATCTTCACTTTCTTCTGCAATATACTCGTACTTTTTTCAAAAATTTGCTGAGATTTCATAAAGTATCTTTTCTTTAACTCATTTGCAACGTCAGCAGTGTAAAGAAGTAAGTAATCACCGGTAAATCCAGCCCCTTGTTTAATTGTTTCAGCCAACACTTCCGGTCCGAAAGCAATCTCTAACGCATATATGTCTTTCCCTATTTCCTCTGTAAATAACCCTTCTTCTTTTAAGAAGGCTACAATAAATTCTTTCACATGAAAATCAAGTTGCGTTTCAACAGTCTTTTGAAGAGCAGAATAAAAAGCATCTACACGTCTCTGTTTTTCTTGCTCCGTCTTTCCTTTCGCAAATAACAAACCAACTTTAAACTTCGTTAATTTCGTTTCCAAATATTCATTTGCCAATTCTCTCATTTCAAATGGCATTAAATATGCGTTATCTAATATGGCTTGTAAACCTTTTATAAATTCATTTCTCACATCAGATTCTTTACTAGCAGCGCTATTTTTATTTTCAGTTAACTCTTCCTTTTTTTCAACTATCTCTGAAAGAGACAGTGGTGATGTTAATTCTTCTTCATATTTCATGAGATGTTTTTCATTTTCCGAAAGAATAAACGAGAAATGTTCCCCCAATAAATATTCTGTTTCTCGCTCCATTCCCTTTCTTACATACTGCTCTTTTTCTTTCATGATAGAAAAGATTAATGCTTCTAAACTTTGAATTTCATTGTATGGATGATTCATCATTCGCAATGATGTATAAAAAATACCATCTACTTCAATATCCCAGTTAGAAAAAGACTGTTTTACACTATCTCTATACTCTTCAAACGATAACTCATTTGCTTTATGTTTATCTATTTGGTTTACAACGAGGTAAACCGTTTTATTACGTTGTTTCAATTCTTTAACAAATTGTAAGTTAACCTCTGATTGAACATGGTTATAATCCATCATATAGAAAATAACATCTGCAAGATGGAGTGTTGATTCTGTTGCTAATTGGTGAGCATCATCTGTAGAATCAATTCCTGGCGTATCAACTAACATAACTCCGTCAGGAATTGGTGCATCATTTCGATAAATATGAACACCAATTACTTCATCACCGTCTTTACATATTTGTTTTAATTCTTCTGCTGAATATGCGCCGTCATATTCATACTGTTCTCCAGACTTAATCGTTACAACAACGCGATCAGATCCTCTTTCAATTTTAACGACGTTAGCACTCGTTGGAATCGGACTTGTCGGTAATAATTGCGCTTTATATAGGTGATTCATCATTGTCGATTTCCCCGCAGAAAAATGACCACAAAAAGCTAGCATAAGCTGCTCTTGTTTATATTTTTGAATCACTTCAAACAACTTCAAGCTATTCTCCGCATCACCGTTTTTTTGCCACTCTTCATAAAAACAAACAAGTTTTTTCATACCGTTTGTCTGTACTATGTTTGTCATCCCCTTGTTCCCCTTTATCCAAGATGTATATACTTTATCCCGCTATTTGTGGGCAGTAAAAGCCCGTTTCGTGCGGGCTAATAATCAGTGAGGGATAGACCTCCCCACTGATTAAAGTTTCACTTTATTATCATACTAAATTTTCAGCATATTCACATCAAAAATAAAAAATCCCTTTCATTCTTTTTACAAATGAAAGGGATTTTATGTAATATTATTCATTTTGTTGTTCCTACTCCATTTAATACATACTTTGTAACACCAAAATATATAGCAATCGTTCCTGCAACAAGTGCATACACCATATTAACACACCAACCTTTTTTTTGATAATGATTATCACTTTTGAATACATTTTATCATTAAAGATAATCATTATCAACAATTTTCTAAAAAAGAAAGCTCCTTCGGGAAAAGGAGCTTTACTGCCTGTTTTAAAGAAGTTTAAAACTTGCTGTGCACTCTTATTATATCTCATAATACACAACTTAACAGCTTTAAAAACTGGAAATTACCTATATACCCTCCTCTTTACATTTTGTATAATAAAAGGGAATTACTTAACAAGGAGGAAAAAAATGACACAAAATCTTTCTCAAGGCGAGAGGATACACTCAATCGATATTATTAGAGGAATAGCTGTACTCGGTATTTTTCTTGTTAACTGGCCCGTTATCGCTGGTGTTGATTCTCGAGACATTTCCGGCGTTTATGATGGATTAGACAGCTATATTCGCTTGTTTTATGACATGTTTATTCAAACAAAGTTTTATACTATTTTTTCATTTTTATTCGGATTAGGTTTTTATATCTTTATGAATCGTGCTGAGGCGAAAACAGATCGTCCGAAAACTTTATTTGTTCGCCGCTTACTCATTTTATTATTATTTGGGTTCTTGCATTACGTTCTTTTATGGGACGGGGACATTTTACATAGTTATGCAATCGCTGGATTTTTCTTATTATTATTTTATAAGAGAGAACCTCGCACTATTTTGATTTGGGCATTAATTTTACTAAGCATTTTTCAATTTTTAATGCTAATTACTAGCATTGGAATTGCCTTAATGCCAAGAGATGAGCTAGGACTCTCCTTACCAATCATGCCATTAGAGGACTGGATGTTACAAATACAAAATCGTTTCCATGCGTTTTATTCTGAAGCAATTGGGCTAAGTACATTCATGCTCCCAGAAACAGTTGGGCTATTTTTACTTGGTTTATACGCCGGCAAAAAAGATATTTTCCGCCGCTCAAAAGAATTAGATCCAAAACTAAAAAAATGGCAAATTATTATGTTCGTTTTAACATTACCAATGTGGTTCTTTATGGTTCGTTATTTCTTGTCAAAACAACCTTATGATCCGATTTACATGAGTGCCTTTACAATGTTTAGCGGAAAAACATTATTCATCTTTTACATTTTTACACTGCTGCGCTTATTACAAAAAGAAAGATGGCAAAAATTATTACGCCCATTCCAATATGTCGGAAGAATGGCGTTAACAAATTACATCACGCATACGATTGTTACGTTACTTGTATTCGGTCTATTTTTCAAAAATTATTATCCCGCTCCATTATGGGTTGGGCCACTATTTTGCATCGGTTTCTACACGTTACAAATCTTCATTAGCCGCTGGTGGCTTTCTCGTTATCAATACGGGCCACTTGAATACATTTGGCGTCTTGGTACGTACGGTAAGATGATGCCACTTAAAAAGAAAAGCAAGGTCTCATAACGAGACCTTGCTTTTTACGCTTCTCTTACTGCACTTTGCATCGGAACTGGCTCTTCTTTTACTTTCACTTTACGCTGCGGCACCATATTAAATACAATATTCAAAAGTACTGCTGATGCACTTCCAAGTACAATCCCGTTATCCGTTAAAATACGAATATTTTCAGGAAGCTGTGAGAATAACGTTGGAACAACTGTAACTCCAAGCCCGATTCCGACAGAACATGCGACAATTAATAAATTTTCTTGTTTTCCAAAATCAACACTGCTTAACATTTTAATACCATATGCCATAACCATGCCGAACATTGCTAGCATTGCACCGCCAAGTACTGATTTCGGAATAATTGTTGTCATGGCTGCGATTTTTGGAATGAATCCAAGAACAATTAACATACCACCGCAAGTATAAATGATAACGCGATTTCTTACTCCAGTTAATTGAACAAGTCCTACGTTTTGAGAGTATGTTGTATATGGGAACGCATTGAAAATCCCACCTAAAACCATTGCTAATCCTTCTGCACGATAACCTTTTGTTAATTCTTTTTCACCGATCTTTTTATTACAAATATCAGATAATGCAAAATATACACCTGTTGCTTCCACAATCCCTACGCAAGCAACGAGAATCATCGTAATAATTGGCGTTAATTCAAATGTTGGTGTACCGAAGTAAAACGGCTGAATACCGTGGAACCAATCTGCCTCTCCAACCGCTTGCAAGCTTACTTTCCCCATAAATGCTGCAACGATTGTACCGAACAAAAGACCAAGTAATATAGAGATTGAACGGATAAATCCATCAAAGAAACGATACATAATAATGATAAATAATAAAACACCAAATGCTAAAGCTAAATTTTCTAGACTTCCAAAATCTTTACTTCCAACTCCTCCAGCCATATCATTAATAGCTGCTGGAACAAGTGTAACCCCAATGACTGTAACGACAGATCCTGTTACAACAGGAGGAAACAGTTTTACAAGTTTCCCAAATAATTTCGCGAAAATAACAACGAATAATCCAGCAGCAATAATCGCCCCATAAATAGAGGACACGCCGTATTGTTTACCAATTGCAATCATCGGTCCCACTGCTGTAAATGTGCAACCAAGTACAACTGGAAGTCCAATACCGAAAAAGCGATTTGATAATGCTTGTAAAATCGTTGCAACGCCGCACATTAATAAGTCAATCGATACTAAATACGTTAATTCTTGTTGATTTAAACCAAGTCCACCACCAACAATAAGCGGAACAATAATTGCGCCCGCATACATGGCAAGCATGTGTTGAATGCCAAGCGATGCGATTTTAAATGGGTGCTGCTTCATCGTTATTTCACCTCCGCAGTTTCTTGCTGTACAAATGTAACTGTGCCGTTATCAAGTGATGCAATTTCTGCTAGTGATTCAACACGAACTCCCTGTTCACGCAGTTTCTTTCCTCCATCTTGAAATGCTTTTTCAATAACAATGCCAATTCCCGCAATACTTGCTCCGGCCTGCTCTACTAAGCTCATTAAACCTAAAGCAGCCTGACCATTTGCTAAAAAGTCATCAATAATTAGTACATGATCATTTTCATCAATATGATTTCGAGATAGTGAAATCTCGTTCGTTTCTTGTTTTGTAAATGAGTATACTTTCGCAACATACATATTATCTTGTAACGTTAACGATTTACGCTTTCTTGCAAAAACTACTTTTACACCAAGCTCTAAAGCAGCCATAACTGCTGGTGCAATGCCTGAAGATTCAATCGTCACGATTTTTGTAATGTTCTCTTCTTTAAAGCGTTTAGCAAATTCTTTTCCGATCTCTTGCATAAGTACTGGATCAATTTGATGATTTAAAAACGCATCTACCTTTAATACATCACCAGATAAAACCTTTCCTTCGTTCAAAATCTTTTCTTGTAATACTTTCATGTTTGTTCCTCCTCTTATGCAATAAAAAACTCCAAAAGCCGCCACCACTCGTTACAAGTGAGAGACGTGCCTTTGGAGTTTCGCAAAAAAAGAATGCTAAACAAGCAAATATATTCGTCCTCACTCATAGTCAAAGTATTTACGGTACTTCGGTAGAAACTTGCAGGCCATATCCCCGCGATTATATGAGTGTAGCTAACTTATTTATTTATAGAAGGATTATAACGTACTTTTTGCACTTTGAAAAGCATTTATCAAAAAAACACGTACGAATTTTATGAAAACACCATTTTTGTTCGTTTTTTGAAAACTCTTACATTTCATAATCCCTCTTTAAAGGCACGTTAAAATAACTGGCCCATCCTTCGTAATTGCAACTGTATGCTCATACTGCGCTGACAATTTTCCGTCCATCGTTCGTGCAGTCCATCCGTTTAAATCCACTTTAGAATAACGCATACCTACATTTACAATTGGTTCAATCGTAATTACCATCCCTTCTTGTAACTCTGGACCCTGCCTTGGCTTACCAAAATGAAAAATGGCTGGTTCCTCATGAATGGCTTTACCAATTCCATGCCCCGTAAAGTCTCTTGCAACAGAAAACCCTTCAGAAGCTACATAACTTTCAATTGCGTATCCAATATCTCCAACATGGTTACCACTTATCGCTTGCTCAATCCCTTTATATAAAGCACTCTCTGCTACTAACAATAACCTTTTTGCTTCATCAGAAATATCTCCAACTATATACGTCCATGCAGAATCCGAGAGCGCACCATTTAAGTTTACTACCATGTCAATTGTCACAATATCTCCTTCACTTAAAGGAACATCTGTTGGAAACCCATGACACATTTCATTGTTCACAGATGCACATATTGCGTATGGATAATCGTTATACCCTTTCTGTTCGGATCTGGCACCATGCTCTTCTAAATATGCTTCAACAAACGTATCAATTTCTTGTGTAGTGATACCTGGTTTCATCATTTTTGCAATTTCTCTATGACAAGAAGCCAGTAACTTCCCAGATTCATGCATCAAATCTATTTCATTTTTCGTTTTAATTGTAATCATTCTACCTCTCCTTGCTAAGCTTGCTATTTGCTACTAAAGTTCAATCATACACATCCTCTATCAAAATTTCAAAACCCCCAATTACAAAAAGTATTATTTATTTCTGCATCAAAATAAAAAACAGAAAGAGATTCTTCTGTTTTTTAATCATTTTTACATATATAATTCATTTTCAAAAACTCAAAACAACTACCATTTGTTTTCTGTATAAACGTTCCAACTGCTTCGAATCCTACTTTTTTATATACTTTGATTGCCCTTTTATTAAATACTGCTACTGATAATGTTATATAGTCACAGTTATAGTTTTCTTTACTAAAATCTAATCCAGCTTTTACGAACTGTAAACCTAATCCATTGCCCGTTATATTAGGTCTCATTCCAAGCCCTATATCAACCGTTTGATTATTTGTTTTACAAAAGCTAAAGAACCCAATGAGAGTACCATTTCCCTTCACAGCAAATGTATTATCTCCTCTACTCTCACCATGTAAAAACTCCGCTAAATCTTCTTGATCTGCCTCCATATCGTAAAAAGAATATTCCCCTTCATAATGCCAGTTGTATACAATTTCTTCTGCTTCCGCTTGCGACATTACTGTAAACATATAGTCCATTTCTCTCACTCCCTCATAAAAAAGAGCTGCAATTAAGCAGCTCCTGTTTTATAACTCATAAATCTCTTTATATTTCGCTTCTAAATAATCAGCTAAGTAGTTTGCATTTAGCCCTTCACCCGTTACATCTTCTAAAATTTCAAGTGGTTTTTTCGTTTTACCATATTGGTGAATATTTTCTGTTAACCATTCACGAATTGGTGTTACGTTTCCTTCTTCTAATAATGCATCAAAGTTTGGAATATCCGTTAGCATCCTTTGTTTAAATTGCGCTGCATACATATAACCAAGCGCATAAGATGGGAAGTATCCAAATGAACCGCCAGCCCAGTGAACATCTTGTAATACACCTTGTGCATCATTCTCTGGACGAATACCTAAATAAGTTTCCATCTTATCATTCCATGCCGCTGGTAAGTCCTTTACTTGCAGTGTGCCGTCAAATAATTCTTTCTCCAGCTCATAGCGAACCATAACATGAAGCGGATATGTAAGCTCATCTGCTTCTATACGAATGAATGAAGGCTTCGATTCGTTAATCGCATCATAAAACTCATCGACTGATATATCGTTAAATTGACCATCACTATACTCTTTTAATAAATCATAATTTTTCTTCCAGAATGATTTATTACGGCCGATAAAGTTCTCAAAGAATAATGATTGTGACTCATGAATACCCATAGATGTTCCACTACATAGCGGTGTACCTTCAAATTCCTCTGCAACATTTTGTTCATATACAGCATGACCACATTCATGAATTGTTCCAAACACAGCCATACGGAAATCTTTCTCATCATAGCGTGTTGTAATACGAACATCCCCTCTATTTAATGTAATTTCAAAAGGATGTACCGTTTCATCAAGACGACCCGCTTCAAAGTTATAGTTCAATTGTTTTAATAACTCTAAAGTAAAATTCTTTTGTTTTTCTTTTGAAAAATGTTCGGATAAAGCATTTGTTTTTAATTCTTTTTTAGACTCAGAAATTTCTTTCACAAGCGGAACGATACGTTCACGTAGTTGACCAAATACATGATCTAACACTTCTACTGTGATTCCCGGCTCATACATGTCTAATAGCGTGTTATATTTGTACGTTTCGTAACCCCAATATGTAATAAATTTCTTTTTGAATTCAACAATTTTTTCTAAATACGGACGGAACATTTCGAAGTCAGATTTTTCGCGAGCTTCTTCCCATACACTTTCCGCTTTCGCTTCTAATTTCACATACGCTTCATATTCCGCTTGTGGAATTTTCTTATTTCTATCATATTCTTTACGACACTCTTCAACCATTTTCTTTGTCGTTTCAGAAAGCTTATTTTCAACAATTAAAGATTCTAGTTCAGTTAAATAGTTCCCCATCTCATCTGAAGTCGACATCGCAAATACTTCGGATGAAAGCATTCCAATTACTTCTGAACGCTGGTCTACTCCTTGCTTTGGTGCACCTGTTCTTAAATCCCAAAACATTAAGCTTAATGCTTCTCCATAATTCTCTATCTTCTTCACATATGCTAAAAATTGTTTTTCTACTTCATATGTAGCAACTGTCATAGTATAAAAAAACCTCCTTTTTCTACCTCAACCTTATTTCGACATTAAAACATAAATTCCTTTTCTAATAGAAAAAAAGCTTGGCAAGTGCCAAGCTTTTCCCTACAACATTTTTTCGCTTAAAGTACTTTTCCTTCTACCGGAAGCACTTTCTTCACTGCTTCTATCACTTTTTCATCTTCATTATCTGATAAGAATAATGATATAGCACCTTTATCTTCACTTGTACGAATTAAACGTCCAATTCCTTGGCGAAGACGTAAAATCATATAAGGTACATCTACATCCCAGAATGGATCGTTTACGTGCTTGCGCTTCGCTTCAAACACAGGATCGTTTGGAGGGAATGGTAGTGACCAAATAATAACATGTGATAATGATGAACCAGGAATATCTAAACCTTCCCATAGATGAACGGCACAAAGTACAGTCTCTTCTTCATTTTGGAAGCGAGAAACGAGCTGGCTAATTTCTTGATCTCCTTCATATAAGAACGGAACTGACATTTGCTCTTTACTTACATATTCTTTAAACGCTGCAAGTTCTTGCGTTGTACGGAATAATACAAGTGTACGTCCATTTGTTTTTTGTATATTTTCAAGTGTATATTGACACTTTCTTTCCCATTCATTTTCTTTCGTATACGGAAGTAAGTTTACTGTCATTTGCTCTTCATAATCAAACGGCGAAGCAACTGAGAATGATAAGTAATCTTTTACCCCTAGACTATTTGCAGTAAATGCGAACGAATCATTATCAGATAATGTCGCAGAAGAGAAAATATACGGAATCTTCTTCGAGAATACTTTTTCTTGTAACACTTCTTCAACTGCACGCGGCATAATAACTAATGTGAAGGCACCATCACCTTCTTCACCCCACGTAATTACATTTTTCTCGTGCATGAAAAGACGAAGTGAATGCTCTAACACATCTAAATGCTCATCAACGATATTTAAATCGTATGTGTTTACTGTATGCATTTCGCTTTCAAATACTAATGCGTCACCAACTTCACCGATTTTTGCGTAAAGTCGATTCGCTTCAGCAGTTACCTTTTCTGTTACAGTAATTTCTAAACGATCAGAACCTTCAATTTCCTTTTTATTCTCTTGTAGTACCTCAAAGAATCGTTCAGTTTGCCAAATTGTTTCTTCTACTAAATGTGCAAACTCTTCACGAATATCATTTTGTAATAATCTCGTTAAAAGTTGTTCCATCATCGTTTGCTTTAAACGATATGTTAAAGCTTTTTGCGCTGCATACTCTACAAGATGCCCTTCATCAAATACAACACAGCTACTTTCAGGTAACAATGGAATTTGCCCTTCACGTTTACGTGCATCATATGTCCAAATATGATCCATATAGAAGTCTTGAGAACAAATAATTAAATCTGCAGCTTTACGATAATGTTCACGAGAAAGTGTTTGACCACAACGATGACGAGAATCACAAGTGAAGCAATCTTGGAAGTAATCCCAGTTTACCTTTGACCATTCCTCGTCATTTAACAGTGGAAATTCTTTTCGGTCACCATAGTGAGTAAAGTTCTGCATCGTACCATGATCGAATACGAACTGAGGTAATTCGTAATATACATCTTCAATTACTTCTGGAGCTCGTCCACTCATAACATCTTCAAGTTTACGCAAACATAAATAATTATCCATTGATTTCGCAAGTCTAACATCAACAGATAGCCCTAATGCTTCAGATAACTTAGCAATGTCTCCTTCTTCTTTCACAAGCTGCTCAATTAACGTTTCATCTGCACAAGCGATAATAGCTGGCTTCCCTGTATAACGTGCATAACAAATTGCATATAGAAGATATACAATTGTTTTCCCTGTTCCTACACCTGCTTCTGCAAACATAACTTTCTTCTCTTGGAAAGCGCGCTCTAACTGAAACGCCATAAAAATCTGTTCATCACGCTCTTCAAAGCCTTTTTCCGGAAGGATGTCGTAAAACACATCTCCAATCCACTCATTCAACTTATCATAAAAATTATCTTGTTTTCCTACTTCAAATGGTAACCTATTCTCAGTAAACATCCTTAGCCTCCAACCAAACAGTTTTTCTATAAAAAGATATAGCGACTGCTATTCACATATGTGCAGCCACTTTCCCCTGTTGCAATACATAGAAATACACGAAAAAAAATTTCCCTTTCGAAAAAGGAAAATTTTTTTCTATATTAATGACTTTAAATACCGTTTATCAATCGCTGTTTCATGTGAAAGAGCTGACAAATATTCTTCCTGCGCTTTTTGTATTTCATCTACAATCGCACCTTGACTATCCACTTCTTTTCCGAGCTCATCATACGTACGGTGAATAGCTTTTTGAATCATTGATAATTGAAAACTATCCATATCACTTCCTCCTTTACGCATTACATAATAGCCAGTATATGCGCGTTGGAGGAGTTTTATACTATGAGTTACGCGGTGGACGTTTTCCGAAGTATTGGTAGTAGTCTGTACGGATAAAACCGTTAAATAACTTACGTTTTTTCGACGCATCTTTTCCGTAACACTTCTCAAACGCTTCGTAACTTGTTAATAAATACATTGACCACGTATCTAATGGGCGGAATACCTCTCCCATTTCTTTATATAATTTTTCAACAAGTGCTCTTTCACTTAAACGTTCTCCGTATGGAGGATTCGTTACAACATAGCCATAATCCTCTTTTGTTGTGAAATCTTTTACTTGCATTTGTTTAAATGAAATTAAATCACCTAGTCCAACTTCATCGGCATTATCTTGTGCAACTCTAATCATACGATGATCAATATCTGATCCGATAATTTGTAGTTTCTGATCATAATTCGCCAAATCTTCAGCTTCTTGGCGAGCCTCACGCCAGTTTTGTTTACCAACCCAGTCCCATTCATCCGATGCAAAGCCTCGGTTAAATCCTGGTGCGATATTTTGTCCAATTAATGCAGCTTCAATTGGAATTGTACCAGATCCACAGAAAGGATCAACGAAAGGACGATCTGGCTTCCAGTTTGTTAACTTAATTAAAGACGCAGCTAATGTTTCTTTTAAAGGCGCTTCACCTTGCTCAAGACGGTATCCACGTTTATGAAGACCTACACCACTCGCATCGATTGTTAACGTTGCAATATCCTTGAGCATTGCAATTTCAATACGGAATAATGGACCATCTTCTTCAAACCAAGTTGTGCGTCTATACGTTGTTTTTAATTTCTCAACAACAGCTTTTTTAACAATACGTTGGCAGTCTGAAACACTAAATAATGTTGATTTCAAAGATTTCCCAATAACAGGGAATTCTCCGTTCTCTGGAATATAATCTCCCCAGTTTAACGCTTTTGTTTTTTCAAACAACTCATCGAATGTTGTTGCTTTAAATTCGCCGACTTTAATTTTCACACGGTCCGCAGTACGTAACCATAAATTCGTACGACAAATTGCTTTTTCATCCGCTTCAAACGTTACCTTTCCGTTTTCCACTTCACATTCATAACCAAGATCGCGAACTTCTCGGGCAACTAACGCTTCAATACCCATTGCCGCTGTTGCAATTAAAGTAACTTTTCCCATTTGCATTCACCTCTTATGTATAATCAAACAATAATTAATAACATGTTGTCCCATTAATTATTACATATTACGAAAAATTTTCTCATTTACCATTTTAACTCACAATTTATAACTTCATACAAATAAAAAGCCCTCCTCTAACAAAGGAGAGCTGAGTTATTTCATAGTTGGTTCATAACGTTCTGTAAGCCATGTTCTGTTCCTTTGTACTGCAAACGGCCCACGCCTCGTACTCCGGTGGTAATCATCTATCTACAGGTTACGAAAACCTGTCCTTTTCCGTCGTTCATTTCCTTGGAAAAGATTCCCCTACCATTATTTGGGTTTCTCGCTCGTGGGGTTTACCTCGTTCCACTCCTATCATTTCTTCAAGGACTTCGTCACTGTGGCACTTTAAAGGTAGTCAAACCATATCCGAAAGGACTTAGGTTTTTTCCCTGCCGTTAAACCAGCCTTACAGCCAGAATACCCTAGCTTATGACTTGGCTAGGCACGAACACTACAGCCATCTCAGGCCGTGCGAGCATGGACTTTCCTCTACAACGTTGGCGTTGCAGCGATTACCCAAACGTTATGACATCCATTAGTATAGTGGAAACAAAAAGATTTTGCAATGTTTTTTTCTATGTAAAATCCTTTAACCTTTTTACCACCTTTAATTACTCGTATAACTTACTTCCAAATACGGCTTTTTCTAAATTAGATAGACGTTTTAAAATATCCGTATTTGTATTGTTATATACAGGTTGTGCAACTGGTGTTTGTACCGGTTGTTGCGGAACTTGTGTTGCCGCTACTTTCTGTTCTTCTAATTCACGTTTCAAACGAGCATTTTGTTGTTTTAATTGATCAAATTCCTTATGAAAGGCTTCATAATCTTTAATAATCATATCAAGAAACTTATCTACTTCTTCTTGTTGATAACCTCTCATACCTGTTTTAAATTCTTTTTCTAAAATATCTTTCGCTGTTAATTTAATTTTATCCGAAATCATTTTCTTCACCTCAAATTTTTGCCAAAGCTTTCATTAACTAAATTTTTTCAGAAACAATGCTTTTTGTCAATCAAATATACGAGTACTATATTACATATTACTCTGCATTATTCCACTGTTCCTCTTCCATTATATCTTGTAAATCAGAAAAAAGAATGAAATAACTGTGATAATTTTCTATTTCTCCTTTTTTCTTAGCTGCTTCTACAATATATTTAGGGCTCCCAGACTTTTCTTCATCATACACAGCTAAAAGTGCATCGCTTTTTTCAATAAAAAATTGATTCTTTAATTTAAATTGCTCTGGACTTTCGTACTTCCGTTTCGTAATACTATCAATGTGATCTGCTTGCGAAAGAATAAATTCGTAATATTCACGGTTATCTTCCTTCCAATTTTCTTCTTGTTCTAAAAAAGGAGTAAATACCGCTAATTTTAAATCTGGATATTCTACTTGAATCTCAAAAACAACTTCAGCAGCCCATAATTCGACTCCTAACTGGCCGCTTATAATCACCCACTCCAAACCATCTTCTACAAAAGCAGTTAATTTACGACGCAGCGCCTTTTTTATACATTCTACACCTGGATGATCATTTTTAAATATCCCAAGTTCAAATGGCTTATATCCTGTTACAGCAACAACTTTCATATCTACACCTCAATTACAAAAAAAGAACTAGCATTTCGCTAGTTCTAACATATCATTTACTTTTTAAACATTCCACCAACGTTTGGTCCTACATTAGGTCCGAATGGTGACACGTTCGGTCCTGGTCCAAATGGTGACACGTTCGGCCCTGGTCCAAATGGTGATACATTTGGTCCTGGTCCAAATGGTGATATTTGATGACCATGATGTCCATGGTAACCATGGTGACCATGACCACATGGTCCACATCCGCCACCAAATCCACCAACAGATCCTGGATCACCAGGGTCTACAACATTTACGTTCGAGTTTGTTTGTGGGAAGAAACCTTGATTTTTAATTTGTTGATGATGTACGTGTGTTGTATGCGTTGGGAAAATGTGTGGCACCACCGTTGTTGAAAAAGAATGTGTTACACATTGTTTTGTCGGATGAATGACAGGAGCTGTCGTACAAATAGGTCCTACAGGCTTATGCCCTCCAAAGCAAGGATGACAATGATGCATAGTTTTTTCTCTCCTCTCTCATTAAAAAAATCTGACTACACTTTACAATATGAGCGAGGGGGTAAAGCCGCTTGTTATATATACCCATTTATTTCATGGAAATTTGTCTAGTATCCAATTTCATACGTAATATCGATTATAGACAACCCCCTACTATTATTTACCAAAAAAGCCCCCGACTTGCTTAACAATCCCTGTTACTTGATTCATCGCGTTCATCATTTGTCCAGCTGTGTTCATCATTTTATTTACATCGTAGTTACCATCTGATGATTTAAATTGTGAAACAAAACTAGAAAACTGACTTGGTTGCTGTTGCTGTTGCTTTTGTTTATTCATCGTTGGATATGGTTGTTTTGGTGGATAAAACATAGCTTGTTGATTTACATATTGAGCTGGTGACATGTAGTTTTGTGGATTCATATACGCTTCCTGTGGTTGATTCATATACATTTGCTGCGGCTGACTCATATACGCTTCCTGTGGTTGATTCGTATACATTTGCTGCGGCTGACTCATATGCGCTTGCTGTGGTTGATTCATATGCGCTTGCTGCGGTTGAT
>NZ_BOQD01000261.1 GCF_018332515.1 Bacillus hominis
TCCCCCACTGATTATGAGCCTTCACCAATCGGGCGTTTACGGGCAGCAGGGCTCCTACCTAACTTCTTTTCTCCACCTGAATTTTGAGGTGGGAGTTTTACTGCCTACAAATAGCGGGATAAACTGACTATTTTCTTAAAAACAACAAACAATTTATGCATTTTCGCATACACTATTCCATTTTGCATAAAGTGAAGGCTAATAATCAGTGGGGGTTTACGGGCAGCAGGGCTCCTACCTAACTTCTTTTCTCCACCTGAATTTTGAGGTGGGAGTTTTACTGCCCACAAATAGCGAGATAAAACAGAACGTTAATCATTTCTGCTACCGCCTTCACGACTCGGGACTTGAACCCTAGAGAATATGTACATGCTGAGCGCACACAAAAAGGAGAAGTCTATGTGACCTTCTCCTTTTTTAGGAATAAGAGATGATATCAGCCGCTATCCCTTTTTCACTAACAATTTTTTGATATTTACGACTCACTGAAGATTGGCTGATTCCAAGAGCTTTTGCAGCCTTAGTCGTTGTTTTATACTGCTTCATTGCAAGTAAAATCAATTGTTCTTCTACAGAATGTAGTGCTTCTTGTAATGGTAATACTCTTGTAATAACTGGTTTTGATTTTTTAAAGTCATAACGAGGTGTTAAAAACTTACTAACAAACTCCGCTTCAATGACCGGATCGTCTGCTGATACTACTAAACGTTCAATCATATTTTGTAATTCACGTACATTTCCTGGCCATGAGTAAAACTCTAGTAAGCTAAGCGCATCTGGAGTTAAATGATAATTTTTATTATATTTTTCATTTAACTGTTGCAAGAAATGAAAGGCAAGTACCGGAACATCTTCCATTCGCTCTCGTAGAGGAGGAACTCGCAACGGAATTACATTTAGGCGATAAAACAAATCTTCACGGAATGTTCCAGATTCCACCATCTTTTCAAGACTCTTATTTGTAGCAGCAATAATTTGTACATTTATTTTCGTAGGTATTGTACTTCCAATAGGAATTACTTCTTGTTCCTGCAGGACTCTAAGCAATTTCACTTGCAAATGTAAAGGCATTTCTCCAATTTCATCTAAAAATAAAATACCTTGATCAGCCTGCTTAAAATATCCTTCTTTTCCATTTTTATCGGCTCCTGTAAAAGCACCTTTCGTATAACCAAATAGTTCACTTTCTAACAAAGTTTCTGGAATTGCACCACAATTTAATTTTAAAAATGGCTTTGACGATCGGTTTCCAAGTTGATGAATTGCTTGGGCAATTACTTCTTTTCCGACACCAGATTCTCCAGAAATAAGAACATTGGAAGAAAAATCTGCTATTTTTTTAGCTTGGTTAATAATTTGCTCCATTTTCGGACTACAGTAAATAAGCTTCTTAAGAAAACGATCTTTATTTTTAAAGTCATCTAACTCCTTCTTATATTGCTCTGATATCTTCTTTATTTCATGTAATTCTGTCTTCAATCTCGTTGCTTCGGTAATATCCCTTGAGGCAATAATAATACGATGAAGCTCTCCGTTTTCATTAAATACAGGGTTTCCAACTGCTAATATTTTTCTTCCACTTTTTGTTTCTTGTACAACTGATACCTTTTTTTGTTTTTCCAACACTAATCGTGTAACAGATGGACTAAATAATCCTTTCTTTTCTAAGTCTAAAAGATTTTTTCCTAAAAGGTCTTTTAAATTACTCCCCCAAAAATCATTGATAACAGTTTCACTATAACGAATTAATTCCCCTTTATGATTAACAACTAATATTTCATCATAAATACTAGATAAGATTGCATGTAAATCTTTATTTAAATCCTTTATATATTCAATTTCCATCGCCATGTCCTCGACCATCGGCAAATCTTGCACAATAATAACCATTCCTTCAATACTTTGATCAAAGTTTGGAATCGGACTATAGTCAACTAATACACCCATCTCATTTGTGATTTGTAATTGATTCAAGATCGTTTTTCCCGTTGTAAATACGTTATTAATGTGTTCTTCATTAAAAATCAGTTCTGCTGGTACATTCATAACTTTTTCAGGAGTCGATTTAATCATCTTCAAACCAGACTCATTGCAATTTACAATTTTCTTCTCACGATCTACTACAAAAATCCCCATTGGAATAGACGTTAAAATAATTTTCAATATATCAACACTCTGATTTTCTTGTTTAAATAGTTCTGCAAAAACATCCTCTCTTCTTATATATCCTGTTATCTCATCCATTTCATTTTTTACTATGACAATCGGCGCTCCAATAATTTGAAAAAGAGCTGTTAAAGAAATATCTTTACTAAGATGACATATTGTATCTAGTGAAATAGCATTTGAAAGCAATACCTTAGAAGTTAATCCCTTACTATTTGATAGCAGATCCTTCACATGAACGTATGCAAATAATTTCTCCCCTCTTTTTAAAAATAGAAAAGATTCTTTTATATTTTCAACATCTATATTCCATTCCTTTTCAGATTGATCGATAGGTAGAGAAACAATAGGTCTAATTTTTTTATGAGCAATGGAAAACATTCTGCTATTCCTCCTTTGAGCTATTTAATTTGTATTGTATCATTAAATACAGATTTTTTTAATTAATCTGAAAATAAAGCGTTTTTTCCTTTACTTAATAAAAAAAGGAAGATGAACACCTCCATCTTCCTCATTGTTCTATCATTAATCACTACCACTAACGAAAAGATCTTCTTGAATATAAGCTAATACCATACCTGGAATTACTTTATCTCCTGCCTCTACTTCTAAAGATTGAACTTCTCCACTACATCCCATCTTAATTACTTCCAGTTTACCATTCATATCTTTAATAGAGAATAATGGCTCCCATTCATAAATTCGAGAATCCTTATCAATAGACACTTTTTCAATTATTCCATAACACGGACTCGTAACAATATCATAATACACAATCAATCATCCCTTTCTTTTATTCTATTAATATTGTTCTTCTAACCTTTGTGACTGAAGAATCGTATAGAAAAAGCTTTGAAGCTCTTCTATATCTTCTACCTCAATTCCTAGCCTTGGTGCCCAATATTGTTCCTCTCCAATATCTTCTTGACTTAATAAAACCATTCTCCCATTTTGAATTGAGGTAACCATTGCTTTTCCAAGAAACTGTTGTGAATACGTAACAGCTATATCATAACGATGACTATTCGACAAAATA
Organism: Bacillus hominis; assembly: GCF_018332515.1. Lineage (GTDB taxonomy): Bacteria > Bacillota > Bacilli > Bacillales > Bacillaceae_G > Bacillus_A > Bacillus_A hominis. Next base: position 3,203 of record NZ_BOQD01000261.1, read on the forward strand.
CAATAATAACCGATTGATTGTCTCTCCACTTCTTCTAATAAAATATCCAGTTTCATTTAAGCCCTCCTTTAGGTTAAAAATACAACCAACCTCTTAGGCGCGATGCTTCTACAATCTTGCGAACCCCTTCAATATAAGCAGCAATTTTCATATTTACTCCAAAGCGTTTAGAAGTATCAAGTACGTTAGAAAAACTAGATGTAATTTTCTCCTTTAAACATTGATCAACATATTGCTCCGTCCAGTAATATCCTTGGTTATTTTGACACCATTCAAAATATGAAACAATTACGCCACCAGAGTTTGCTAAAATATCTGGAACAACCAAAATTCCCTTTTCTTCTAACATGGTTATCGCCTCTTTTGTTGTTGGTCCATTTGCAGCCTCAATGATAATCTTACATCCAAGCTTTCCTGCATTATGTTTTGTAATGACTCCTCCAATTGCCGCCGGAATGAGTACATCACATTCTTTTTCTAACAACTCCTGATTAGAAATTGTTTTACTAAAGAGATTCGATACTACACCGAAAGAATCTCTGTTTTCTAGTAAATAAGGAACATCTAGACCGTCTGGATTATAAATTCCTCCTATAGCATCTGATACCCCGACTACTTTCACACCAATATCATATAAATATTTCGCCAAATAACCTCCAACATTCCCAAACCCTTGAATAATAACTCGCATATTTTGCAAAGGAATTTGTTTTAACTCACTTACTAACTGAAGTGTATACAATACACCTTTAGAAGTTGCTGTTTCCCGCCCTTGTGATCCTCCTAGCATTAATGGCTTCCCGGTTATAAAGCCTGGAGAGTCAAACTCCCTGATATGGTCATATTCATCTAACATCCAAGCCATAATTTGCGCATTTGTATACATATCAGGTGCTGGAATATCTTTCGTCGGTCCCACAATTTGACTTACTGCTCTTACATACCCACGACTCAGTAACTCTAGTTCTCTAAAACTCAGCTCCTGTGGATTACAAATAATCCCGCCCTTTGCGCCTCCATATGGCAGTCCTGTCACTCCACATTTCAAGCTCATCCAACCAGCAAGTGCTTTCACTTCTTCTGCCGTAACATCTGGATGAAATCTAATACCACCTTTTGTTGGCCCTGCTGCGTCGTTATGCTGAGCGCGATACCCTTGAAATACCTTTGTTGTTCCATCATCCATTCGAACAGGAATGCTTACTTCTAAAAAACGCATTGGTTTTTTCAGAAATTCGAATACTTCGTCTGGATAACTTAAAAAATGAAGCGCCTCTTTTAATATAGCTTGAAATTCCTCTAAAGGATTTTCAACTTCAACTGTATTTGTATGTTTTTCTGATTGAATCGGCACGAGATAACACCCCTCTTTATATTTTACTAATTGTACAAAGCAATAATCGTGCCAAGTGAAAATACTACGTTAATCATATCGTGTCATCCCCTTTACTTATGAATCTTTGAATGACTTATGCAATGCTGCATGATTATCAAATATAAAAAAAAGACATCGGAACTTATCCGATGCCTTTTTCTTTTTATATTTCCTGTGCTTCTTCAAAATGCATTTGCGGGGGAGCTGAACGGAACATATTTGTAACATATAGAAGGTACCCAATTCCAATAGCAGCCCAGCAAATCCCTAGAATAAGTGAATGAATATTGAGGTTAAACCATAGAACTGCGACAGTACCAGCACCTAAAATAGGCATCACTAAGAAATTTAAACAGTCTTTTATCGTTTTATATCTTTTTTTCTTAATTACATAGTAGGAAATTACAGATAAATTAACAAATGTAAATGCAATAAGCGCTCCAAAATTAATAAGAGATGCTGCCGTTTCTAAATCAATGAATATAGCGGAGAGCGAAATAATTCCTACAATAACAATGTTATATACTGGCGTTCGCCAGCGAGGATGAATGTATCCGAATATTTTCTTCGGAATTACATTATCTCGCCCCATTACGTATAATAACCTGGATACACTTGTATGAGAAGCTAAACCGGACGCAAGTGTCCCCATAAGGGTTCCTACTAAAAAGAAAGCTTGAAATAATTTCCCACCAACATATAGTGCAATTTCTGGAGATGCTGATTCTTGATTTTTAAATACAGATGTATCTGGAAACATAGATTGTGTAAAATACGTCGTAGTAATGAATAAAACTCCACCGATTAAAGCAGTAAGAAAAATAGCTCGAGGAATTGTTTTCTCCGCGTTTGGTGTCTCTTCTGAGAATGTAGTTACTGCATCAAAACCTAAAAATGAGAAACAAAGAATTGTCGCACCTGCAACTAACGGTGATATTTGTATATCTGATTGAAAAAACGGCTGAATGGAAAAGATTTCTCCTGTACCCTCTCCCGATAATAAGCCTTTTATAACTAGAAAAACAAACACGGCCATTACTAACACTTGAAATATTACTAAGAACGTATTGAAATTAGCAGTAACATTTACGCTAATCATGTTTATTAATGTAATCAGGAGAACAAAGCCAATGACCCATACCCAACTAGGAACACTTGGAAAAAAGGCTGACATATAAATTCTCGTTAATAGTGCGTTCACCATTGGTAGAAATAAATAATCCAATAACGCGGACCATCCAACGAGAAACCCAAGCCTTGCACTAATTGTCTTCTGTGTATACGTATAAGCAGATCCTGCGGTAGGAAAAACCTTTACCATTTTTCCGTAGCTTGCAGCGGTAAACAACATCCCCGCTAATGCAATAAGATAAGCTCCTGGAACATGTCCACCCGTTTTTTCCGAAACAATTCCAAACGTATCAAATCCAACCATCGGTGTCATGTACCCGACCCCTAGCATAACAATTGACCACAGCCCTAATGAACGTTTTAAACCAACTACTTTTCCCACCTATCATTCCCCCTACTTTCTCTATCTAATTTCCATTTAAAAATCGACAGTTAAAAGGAAGCGTTTTCAAATGACTATATATCACACCGAGTATTACCTCCCTTTTGTTGTTTTTTAAATATTCATGCAATTTTTAAGCCAAAATTTCTAGAGTTTAAAAATTCAATACTAAAAAGAACATATAGGTGGAATTAGGCCTCATTTCTTATCATTTTTTATTCATTTTGACATAAGTTATTCAATCTCTCATACTGCTAAATATAAAAAAAACAGAACTTTAATCCGTTTTTTATTTTCACTTCCTCATAAATTATACTTTTACGAGATAAAAATATTTTCATGAAATAATAACGTTATGTAAACTATTCATAGCAAAAAAGCTGTCTTTTCTATAAAGACAGCTTTTTCTATAACACTATATTAAAAATTGAATACGAAGTCATCGTCTGCTAACTTTTCAACGTTCGTTGCTTTTACGTAACCATTTCCTTTTACCGAG
>NZ_BOQD01000262.1 GCF_018332515.1 Bacillus hominis
AACATTTTCTTTTTTATTTATATATTTATTTAAAAGCTCTTGATCCTCTGGAAAAGATAAAGATAATTCTTTTACTTCATCTATTCCTTTCCAAGCTATTTCATGTATTAACTCATCAGGGTCTTGTATTTTCATGTTACCGCCTATTTTTTTAACGACATAATAATGAACGTATACAGGAACTCCGTATGTAATACCTTCTTTTTCGTATATTTTATTTACAACCTCCACATTGTAACCCGTTTCTTCCCAAACTTCTCGAATACAACATTCTTCTAGTGTTTCTCCATTTTCAAGCCCACCACTTGGAACAGACCACCTTTTTTCTTCACCCTTTTTCCCTTGCAACACCATTAAAACTTCATTTCTTTCATTTACACATACTGCTGCACAACCTACCCATCTTTCCATATATATCCCTCCCCTATAAAAATTCACCTTCTTTATCATTTTCTCCTTGAAAAAAGAGGAAAAAAATAAACTAATGACGAAAAATCACATTAACTTCATAGACAATCCCTTCTTAGAAATTCAAACCGGAAGGATGAAATTATGATTTCTAAATATGTTGTGGAATGTGTTTTTTGTGAAGAAAATCGAAAACCTCGGCAGGCTATCGTCACAGTGCCCGCCACTTCTCAGCTACTAGCAATCCAAAAAGTACGGGCTGAATGTAAACGTCGTTTCGGAAAAACTTTATTATTGCAAACAGAAATTAAAGAAGAATTACTTATTGAACAAAAAGAAAGCTGACCATAAATTGGCCAGCTTTCTTATCCGATCATATTTTCACATGAAGATTAGGGGCATCCTCTTTAAGGATCGGGATTTACCCATTATGTGCGTTCCATAATGGTCATCGAACAATATATTTCTATACAATAAACTATTGAATAGAATAGGGCAAAACTTGTTCGCATTTTTTAGAAAAGGGATAGGGATATAATTCAAGTAATACTTCGAATACTCGAACTTTACACTCATTATATTAAAGCAAATCTTTTTATATGAGAAATATGAATTACTTACATAATTCATTCGTAAAACATATTAATATGTTTCTATATATTCTCTTTAATCTACTAACAACATACATCCAGCTAATATTGGTGTCATAATCATCGAAAACCTTAGAAGCATGCGAGGTGCATAATTTGTAAACTTAGCTCCTATATATGCGCCTAACATTGTCCCGATTAAAACTTGTACTAATAATACATAATCTAAATACCCTTCTGAACTATATCCAAGCCCACCTCCAATTGCGATTGGTAATATAACGAGCATTGTCGTCCCTACAGATTGACGGATCGTTAAACCTAATAGAACCATTAACCCGAGTTGGATAAAGGGTGCTGAACCAATCCCAAACGAACCAGCTAAAATTCCAGTAACCAGTCCGAGACATATACATTTAATCAAGTTATCTTTCGTAAGTTCTTTTCCCTCTTTTAAAGACGACTGCTCCCTGTTTTGGAACATAATCAATCGAATAAACATAAAAATTGCAGATAAAAATAACATACCCGCTGTAAACCAGTGCAGAAGATGCGCTGGTATTAGCGAACCAAACTTTGAACCAATAAAGGAACCAATTGCTCCAAATCCCCCAACAATCCCACCTATTACAAACACAACATTCCCTTCTCGGTAATGACTTACTACTCCAGATAATGTTGTAAATGCCATAGCAGTTAAAGATGTTGCAAGCGCAACATGAATAGGGATATGGAATACTAGAGTGAGTATCGCGATGATAAATCCTGCTCCTCCTGCTCCGACAAATCCTAATAAAACTCCCATTAATAACATTGTTATAATAATTGCCACATACTCCCCCTCCAATACCCCAATTATCTATCATATGCGCACTTCTATACAAACAAAAAGCACCCTAAATGGATGCTCTTTCTACTTTTCTATATTGATAATATGTACTTACTCTTGATTAATCAAAATAACAGCAGGACCAGAAACAACTACTCCGGCCACTTCTATCTTTTCAAATTCCATCACTGTAATAGATATAACCCCTTCTCTTTCCATCAATTCCTTACTCAGGGCTTCAGTCGGTATTGATTTCACCGTCCTACCTCCTTTTCATTTTATACAAAATTACAAAAACTACCCAATGCCTCTAAATATATGCATTACCTCTACTTTCATTCCTTATTCCAGTCAAAATTCACATCCCCTTTCTATAACATATTGAAAAATAAAAAAGCACCCGCCAAAGCGAGTGCCTTTCCATTATTTACTCTCTATTACTTTTAACATTCTATTAATAAATGCTGCCGATTCCCCACGTGTTGCAGAACCTTTTGGCATAAACTCATTATTCTCATTCCCTTTTACGATACCTAACCCATAAACACGTTGAACCGCCTGTTTATCATACGCTAAATTTTGATCCGTAAATGGTAATGGAACTAAATTACCTTTTATATTTTTGTATTGCAATGCACGATCAATCATAATGACAGCTTCATCACGTTTAATCGTATCATTCGGAGCAAATACATCATTTCCTCGTCCACTTATAATCCCAGCACTAGCTGCACGATTAATACCATCTACTAGCGATGGATGGGCTGTGCTTAAATCTTTGAAATTCGATTTCCCCTCTGGTAATTGCAATGATCTTGAAACTAAATTCGCAAATTCACCACGTGTTACAAGACGTTCTGGCCAATAAGAACCCTTTCCGTCTCCAACCATAATACCTCTTTTATCTAATTCACGAATATCTGCTTCATACCAACCGCCAGTTATATCATCTTTATGATTCGCATCATAATAAGCTTTCGTTCCCTGTAAAAATGGCTCCCACGCATTATTCTTTATCATAATGGCCGGACAATTCTTTCCGCTCCAAAATTGATGTTTTTTCACATTTTCTAAAGGAATATTTAATTCCCCCATTAAATAGGCTGCTAGTTTGCGAGCATTTTCCACAGCTTTATTATAATCGCCATCTTGGTTGACAGCAATTTCAATTGCAATTGATTCTCTATTACCAGTTCCTTCTGTTCCATCTCCAGCATGCCAACCATTTTCATTTAATGGTAGATGTTGATAAATTTCTTTATCATCTACTGTAAAATGCCAAGATGCTGAACGATCAGTCGTTCCTGTTGCTTGGCTGTATAAATATTGTGCATGGTTTCTAGCATTTGCTCCAACACTATAATTATCCGTCTCATGAATTGTAATATATTTTGGTTTCATCGCATAACCTGGACGAATATTTTCATTTCCTGTTGGTACAATCATTTCCTTTAATGGTACACCATAAATATCCGTTGTTTTCTCTTCTATTGGTGCAGCATACATAACGGCTGCACGTTTTGTACGTGTTGGTGTTGTGTCTTGAATAAGAGAGGCCTTTGTCCCTTCAAATTTTGCTGAAGGTGCATAAATCCATTTCACCTCATTATCTATTTGGACTTGGAACCACTCTCCAACTTGTCCAATTGCAGTAATTGTTTGCGGCTGTAATACTTTCTCTTCTTTATATGAATTGAATGGTGCGGAATATGTAGCTGTTTCTTCATTAATTACTAACTGTTCATTTGATAAGTGATAAATTTCCTTAACCTCTACGTTTCCTTCACTATTTTGTATCCACCCAGCTCCAGATGATGTTTCAACATAGTAAGCGTTTCCTTTTCGTTTCTCAGCTTTCACTACTTGATTTGAAATCTGAACACCTGTCGCTTTTTGTAAATCAGCAGAATCATATACAGCTGTTGAACTTATTATATGTACAAGAAAATCTCCTTGCGCTTCATTTGTTATTCCTTTGTCCTCTCCACGCCCATCTTCATCTTTCATATGGGTTTCAATACTTTTTAAAGCTTGCTCGTCAGTTGAAATTGTTACAGTCTTTTCTACTGTGTCAGCATAGGAAGAAGTTGGAATCGTTACCATACTAAATACAATTGATGCAGCTAAAACATTATAAAATCCTTTTTTCATAATAATTATTTAACACGCTTATATCGAAATTCGTGTTAACTTCCCTCCCTAATCTAAAAAATTTAATGCTATCTAGTAAACTTCTAAACTAAATAACCATTTACAATATAACAAACTCTACCCCATTCGTATAGATAGGAATGACTACTATTTGCCTGTTTTTTCTATATTGGAATATAAAAAAGAAGCTATAAAAGGTATAGCTTCTGCCCCTCACTATTTCAATCTCGTTGCACCTTATATTCTATAACCCTACCATCTTTATCAAATTGCAAAACAAGACATTCACTATCTATAGAAATGAAACCACGTTCATTCCCAAGATAGTACAAAGTGGTAATTCCCTCTTCCCAACTTCTTGTTTCCGTAGGAGCCCCTAATAATTTTGTAATTTCCTCGTTTGATTTCCCTATTAATTTATATTCTTGCATTAGGTCATCTACCATATGTACCCGCTTATCTTCAAACTTTAACCATCGCTCCTGATTAAAGTTTGAAGTGTATTTATTTACACTTAATTGTATTGTGCATACTACCAATGGAATGAGACCCACCATCATTACAGTGAACAGTTGTTTCTTATCTTTATTACGTCTTGCAGAAACATGTAAGATAGACTTTTGAATAATAACTAATAAAATAAACGGTATTACTATCACAAAAATACTCATTACACTCCATGACACATGAACCATATCAATAACGAAAATAAACGCAATGTACATTAATATATACAAACAAAAATAAATGTACAACATTCCCCACAATATAGCACTTTTACCTTTCTCCACCCAAACAACACCTTCTTTATCCCGCTATTTACGGGTAGTTAGACTCCCACCCCAAAATTCGGCTGTAAAGGATCGAGTCGGGTTGCCCATAAAACCCACTGATTAAAGTTTTACTTTATTTTTCACTTCGCAACATAATTCATCTGGCCAATCATATCTCTAATCTTTTGTAGTTCTCGTGCTGTATATATTACTTTACTTGTTAAAACTTCATTTCTGAAAAACGTTACAATTTGCTCTCTATCTTTAAATCTCGGCAATTCTTCATTAGAAAGATCAATAACTTCTTTTCCACTTTCATTTTCAAAATATACAATCGGTTTTACTTTTTCCTTTACAATATCTACTTGTATTTCTTCCAAACAATTATATAAAGTTTGAGATAGTATTTTCGCTTTATACGCTGGATTCCCTTCATTTCTTACTTGCAAAGTTAATGAAGTTCCATCCGTAATAAATTCAAACGTCTCTTCTTTTTCAATTTCATGTTGATACTTACCAATTTCCTCAATCATAAATGAATATATACCAGCATTTTTTCTCGTTAAACCATGAATTAATGTCCCCGTCCATTCTTTCGTCTCAACTAGATAAATGCCAGTTTTACATAAGATAAGGTGATGGATTCGATTATCATTTATGTCACGTTTATCTCTATATTTATTGCGTATCATAAAAACGTTCGGTATAATATGAAACTCTTCTTCTAGTATTATTCCTTGCTCAACGAAACCTTGCTTCATATAATGTAATGTTTCATGCGCATTCACTTCAGCACCATTTTTGGCATATTCTCGTAAATCCGCAATTAAATTTTGAAACATATGTATTTCATTACTATGCTTATCTTGCATTTCACTACGTTCTTTACTATGTTGAACAGCCAATTGATTTTTCATCATACGCATATTTTCAAGTTCTCTAGCTGTATTCACTTGTAAATCATTATATTTTTTCTGTTCCATATTCTTTAAAGTATCCTGTTGTTCTTTATGCTCTGTAATCGTAGCTGCAATCTCATTTTCATACGTTTCAATCGCTTGTTTCTTTTCAAACTCTACTTGCTGACTCTCTGATTCTAACTGTTTATTTTTATAAAACAGTACAAACACTGCAGCTAATAATATTAAAATTCCACCTATTAGCACATACTCCATATTTTTTCTCCTTTATTTCACGTCCGATTATTTTTATAAATATATCAATTATATTATACTATGCTTTTAATATACACTTTGTAAAAATTATATATTTTTTATAAAAAGGCATCTCAAGTAAGATACCTTTTTATAGTAAAACTGCTGGTAAAAACCCATTGGTATTGGTCAATTGTCCAATAATCAGTGTGGACAATCCTCATCAATTAAAGTTTTACTTTATTGCACACCATATTGAATATAACTTGAATCATAGTATACCCATTGATTTGTCCCTAAGCAAAGCCATCCATCTTGCTTACTCCATACTCGATATGATTCACCATGATGTAACTGTCTTATAACATTCCCGTTTAATGATGGAGCTTCTCGCAGATTCACATTATCGCCAGTAATAGTTGCCACATAATGTTTATACTGAATATAACTTGAATCATTATATATCCACTGATTTGTCCCTAAGCAGAGCCATCCATTTTGTTCTCCCCAAACTTCATATGATTCGCCACGATTCAATTGGCGAATTACACTAGACTGTAAAGATGGTCCACTTCGTAAATTCACATTATCTCCATTAATTACAGCAACTCCGTATACTGGAGTCGTATTATTAGGCGTGGGAACATTACCTCCACCACTTGCTCCATTTCCTTGTAAAGCTTCTAATGAAACAGCTGCTGATACATCACAATTTCCTACACCTGAAATTTGACCAGAATCTGTGTACTGCCATGCTGTCCACTCTGTCCATCCACCAGCATCAGCAGGCGGTATACTAGAATATCTGGAAATCCATAGTGGAATGTCACTTAACCCGTTAATTCCAAATTCATTAATATACCAAACTCCTGTATATAACATTACATTTTTCCCGGTAGCTTGTTTCACATAATTCACGAAACTTCTTGCCCAATTCGATATAGTCGCACCCGTTAAACTACTATTGCTAGTATCCGTTGGCGATTCTAAATCTAAAACAGGAATTAAGTCCGTCTGATTACTCTGTAATATATTCACAAAATATTTCGCTTCTGAAATTGCATCATTTTGTTCTGGGTGCGCAAAATGATATGCACCGATTAATACATTCGCATTTCTTGCAGCTTGTACATTTTGAACGAAAGTAGGATCAATATAGTTCACGCCTTCCGTCGCTTTTGCATACGCCGCTGGAATACCTGATGACTTCACAGCATTCCAATTAATGTCCCCTTCCCAATGAGACACATCGATAAACGTAACATTTGAACTGGATCTATTTTGCATATAAAAGCTCCTATCAAATTTTTTATTCCGTATACAATATGTACAACTTAAGTTAGTGGACACGACGTTTATGCTATAGTAATAAAGTTCTAATATATTTATTTTGTCGAGATGTTTAAGAAGAAAGTGGAATTGAAACTACACCGTCCACCAGAAACTCCATTAATACACTTTTAACACCTCAAAAAAGGCCTTGTAATTACAAGGCCTTTTGCAAACTCCCTTTATTTTGTAGTAAGTACATATTGTAGTAAAGTCCTTGTTTACTAAGCAACTCTTGATGTGTTCCTCTTTCTATGATTTCCCCTTCATGCATAACAAATATTTGATCCGCATCTTGGATTGTAGACAATCTGTGTGCAATCGCTATCGTTGTTCTACCTTTTCGCATTTGCTGCAATGCCGTTTGGATAGCCTCCTCTGTTTCTGTATCAATATTTGCCGTCGCTTCATCTAACACTAATACTTTCGGATTAGTTGCTATCGTTCTAGCAAAAGCAATTAATTGCCTTTGACCACTAGAAAACGCCGCTCCTCTTTCAACTACTTCTGTATCATACTTCTCTGGTAATTTCTCAATAAACGTATTCGCTTGCACAAATCGCGCTGCTTCTTCTATCTCTTCATCCGTTATCTCTTCATTATACATACGAATGTTTTGCTTTACATTTCCAGCAAATAAAAATGCATCCTGCAGCACAAGACCAATTTTCTTTCGAATTTCTTGTTCTTCAAACTTCTCTAAACCCACTCCGTCTATTACAATATTACCTGATTTAATATTGTAAAATCTCATTAATAAATTCATAATTGTACTCTTACCACTACCAGTGTGTCCAACGAAAGCAACCGTTTGCCCTGGCTTTACGTGAAAAGATACATTTTTTAAAACGTCACGCTTTCCATCATATGAAAAAGTAACATCTTTAAACTGAATTTCCCCGTTAACTACTCGTGGATTCTCACTCCCCATTTGAACAGGAGCTAAATCTTTATCATCCATTAAATGAAATACACGCGATGATGAAACGAGCGCTTGTTGGAAGAAAGATAGTTTCATCATCATCTCATTTACTGGCTGGAAGAAACGATGAATATAGTTAACGAAAGCATATAAAACCCCTACTTCAACAGGACTCTTTAAAGCGTCAATTCCAAATAAACCAAGAACTAACGCAATTGCTACAATATGAACAAGATCTGTTGCTGGACGTAAAAGTAATGCATCTAATTTCAATGTACGACGTCCAGCACTATAATGCTTGTTGTTCACTTCTTCAAACTCTTTTCTCATCCGCTTTTCTTGCCGGAACACTTGAACAATATTCATCCCTTGAATGGACTCATTTAACTTTGCATTTAATACACTCAGTTGATTACGTACCTCTAAATAAAAAGCTGCACTTTTCCGGCGATACAGTACCATAATGGCAAACATAATTGGAATTAATATGAGAGAAAATAACGCTAATTTTACATCTAGTAAAAACATCGCTACTAAAATCCCCACTAAAAAGACTACATTTTTCACGAATGTTGATAGTACACTAACATAAAAATCCTTAATCGCTTCCGTATCATTCGTTATACGAGATACAAGTGTACCAATCGGCGTACGATCAAAGAAACTTAATGACAATTTTTGAACATGTTCATACACTTCAACTCGCATATCTTGAACAATCTTAAAAGCGATATTTTGAAAGTACAATAAGTCTAAATACGTAAATAATACTTGTAATAAGTGCGCAATAATATACACTACAAATAGAGTAACAAGTGCTGATTGTTCAAAGTTACGTGGTACTAAGTGTTCATCAAGAAATTGTTTAATTAAAAAAGGACCCATCATTTCAGTTACAGTTGCACCAACTAGAAATAAAAATGCTAACGCTAATAACCCTTTATATGGTCTCATATAAGAAAGCAATCTCCTTAAATCACTCCGCTTTTTCTCAGCCATCATACGCCTCCTTTCTCTACCAACGCCTCTAACTGCTGGCTTTCATACATTTCTTTATACCAACCATTTTCGTTCATTAGTTGTTCATGTGTTCCTCGCTGCATAACCTTACCTTCATCAATAACAAGAATAAGATTTGCATGCTGAATCGCACTTAAACGGTGCGCAGTAATAATCGTCGTTTTTTCTGCTCTTTCTCGTTTCAACGCAGTTAATATAGTTTCTTCTGTTTTTGCATCTACAGCTGATAAACAATCATCTAAAATTAAAATTTCAGCATTCGTTAATAACGCACGTGCAATTGAAATCCGCTGTTTTTGGCCTCCTGATAGCGAAACCCCTCTTTCACCTACTACCGTTTCATATCCTTCCGAAAATTGAATAATATCATTATGAATACAAGCAATCTCAGCAGCTCTGCTAATTTCTTTATATGTAGCATCAGCCTTTCCAAAAGCAATGTTCTCCCCAATACTCGCTGAAAATAAAAAATGATCTTGCGGTACGTATGAAATTGCAGAGCGTACACCGTGAAGTGTTAAATCTCGAATATCCCGCTCACCAACTTTTAATTCACCATTAAAGTGGTCATACTCGCGAATTAAACATTTTAATAATGTCGTCTTCCCTGCACCGGTACGCCCTACAATTCCTAATGTTTCACCTTTTCTTAAGTGAAAGTAAATATCTTTTAAGTTTAATAGTTCATTCTTTTTATAAGAAAACGAATCAACAGCAAACGAAACATCACCACTTGCTATAGCATGTATAGCATTTTCCCTATTCACTACATCCGAAGTTTGTGAAAGTATTTTCTCTACACGATCATACGAAGCACGTCCACGCTCCATAATATTAAATAGCCATCCAAAAGCTAACATTGGCCATACAAGAGTCCCTAAGTATGTTGTAAATGTTACCAATTCCCCTACAGTTAATTCACCCCGTACGACTAATAATGATCCGTAACAAATTGCGATTAAAAATGAAAATCCGACAATTAAGGAAATCGTTGGATCGAATAACGAGTCAATACGTGCAACTAGCATATTTTTATGTACGACATCTTCCGATTTTTTTCGAAACGCTTGTAAATCCTCTTTCTCTTGTCCAAGTGAGCGAATTACCTTCATCCCACTCATACTTTCTTGTACTTTATCATTGATTTCAGAAAACGATTGCTGCGCTTTATGAAATCTTCTATGCAATAAAGTTCCATAATAATTTGTAGAAATAGCCACAATTGGCATCGGAATTAAACTTAATAACGTTAACTTCCAGCTAATTGTAAATCCCATCGCTACGAGTACACATCCTCCAACAGCCAATGAATCAACGAGTGTTAAAACACCTGACCCAGCAGTTTGCTGAATCGCCTGAATATCATTTGTCGCATGTGCCATCAAATCGCCCGTACGACGTGATTGATAAAAGGATGGGCTCATCCTTGTAAAATGTTCATATAAATTCTTTCGCAGTTGACGGGCTAGTTTTAAAGAAGATCCAAAAATCATAATACGCCATAAGTAACGTAATATATACATCGTAATTCCTACAACTACTAATAGAATAACCCAGTTCAACAATTTTTCAGACGTTAATGTTCCATTATTAATTTCATCTACTACAATCCCTAGTACTCTTGGCGCTACAAGTTCAAGAAGCGCGACACCAAATAACATAATAATTCCGATTATGTACGCTCGTTTTTCTTGTTTAAAAAACCAAGCTAAATTAAAAAACACTTTCATATTTATCCTCCTCCCTTAAAATGAGCGATATTTTCAGTTTATCAAAAGTGCAGAATTTTTAAAAGTTTTAAATATCTTTTACCCCCAAAAAAAAGGGCACTCGGTAAGAGTGCCCTTTTGCGCTTATTTTGTTTGTTGCTTGTTCATCGCGCTCATCATTTGATTGATTTTCTTTTGGGAAGGTTTTTGTCCCATTTGCATCATCATCATTTTTAACATTTGTTCGTTAATTGGTGGATTTTTTTGTAAGTAATTCATCATGTATTTGCGGGCAATGAAAAATCCTAACGCCACGCCTGCTACTAGTGCTACTACGCCCACTAGAATACCTAACCACATTGGCATATCTTTTCCTCCTTCATGTTGTCTACCTTACAGTGTACTAAAACCTTTTCAATAAGACAAGATACTATTCGACATTTTTTACACATATGTTCGTACTTGTTTAAGAGGATTTAACCAACCGTACTTTTTATTTTCATAATCCATCGCTAAAAATGTTAACTCACACTTTCTAAGCACCTCAAAGAAAGTTGTTTCCATGGATACATTTCCAGAAGTATTCATTCGAATATATTGTGGTTTCACCATTATTTCGCCGTATTCGGCTCCTGTATAAAGCGTATGGGTATGATTTGTTTTTTCATATTTGCCAAGAACACGCAAAGCTTGTTCTAATTTATGATGAATTTTCATTACTTGTAACGGCATCGTAATATACGTCATTTGTTTATATAATACTTTCTTCTCCGAAAGGGACCAAGATTCTGAAAATCGAGCAAATAAATCAAAAAACAAATATTCACGACCAAAGTAAGCTTTCGCAATATCCTCTTGAATTAAATACAATTCATACGTTTTCATTTTTTCCCTCCCGATCTGGACAACCTTTTCCCTACATTATATAAGAGAAAATTTGCAATGATTGTCTGACTACGGAGAGAGAAAAAACTTTTCTTGTCGAAAAAACTAAATTACATAGAAAAATCTCCCCATGCTGGAGAGATTTTTCTAAAATCATTAAAGCATTTCTTTTACTTTACGAACAACGTTCTCTACAGTAAATCCATACTCTTCCATAATCTTCTCACCAGGAGCTGAAGCACCGAATGTGTCAATACCTAGTACATCTCCATCAAGACCTACGTAACGGTGCCATCCAATTGTAGCACCCATTTCAATTGCGAAACGTTTCGTTACTGCTTTTGGTAGTACAGATTCTTTGTACTCAGCAGTTTGAGCTTCAAAGCGATCCATAGATGGCATGCTAACAACAGCTGCATCAACGCCTTCTGCTGCTAGAGTTTTTTGCGCTTCGATTGCTAAGCTTACTTCAGATCCAGTTGCAATTAAGATTACATCAGCAGTTTCTTTCTTGCTTGCAGAAACTACATATGCACCTTTTGCTACTTTTTCATAAGTATCGTCTTTTGCACCTTCTAATGTTGGAAGATCTTGACGAGTTAACACTAATGCAGTTGGTGTTTTTGTAGATTCTAGAGCTAGTCTCCAAGCTGCTACTGATTCGTTACCGTCTGCTGGACGAATAACAGAAACGTTTGGCATTGCACGAAGTGCTGCTAATTGTTCAACCGGCTCATGTGTTGGGCCATCTTCACCAACAGCGATACTATCATGTGTGAATACATACGTTACAGGCAATTGCATTAATGCTGCAAGGCGAATTGCTGGACGTAAGTAGTCAGAGAATACGAAGAACGTACCACCGTAAGTTTTTAAACCGCCATGTAGTGCGATACCGTTCATTGCTGCACCCATTGCGAACTCACGTACACCGTACCAAATGTTTTTACCGCTGTAATCAGCTCTTGTGAAGTCTTTTTCGTTATTCATATATGTTTTGTTAGAACCAGCAAGGTCAGCAGATCCACCAAAGAATGATGGTACAGACTCTGCAATAGCATTAATTACAGCACCTGAAGAATTACGTGTTGCTGCTTTTGATCCTAATTCATAAGTTGGTAAGCTTTGTTCCCAACCTTCTGGAAGAAGACCATTCATTGCTGCTTGCAGCTCGTTTGCTAATTCTGGATATGCTTGTGCATATTCACCGAGCATCGTGTTCCATGCAGCTTGTGCAGTCTCACCAGCATCTTGTACCGTTTTACGGAAGTTGTCATATACTTCTTCTGCTACATGGAAATCTTGTTCAGCAGTCCAAGCATATGCTTCTTTCGTTAATTTTGTTTCGTCTACACCAAGCGGAGAACCGTGTGAAGCTGATTTTCCTGATTTGTTTGGAGAACCGAAACCAATTGTCGTTCTTACTTCAATTAGCGTTGGGCGTTTTTCGTCAGCTTTCGCTTCTTCAATTGCTTTTGCAATTGCTTCAATATCGTTTCCATCTTCAACACGGATAACTTGCCAGCCGTATGCTTTGTAACGATCTTCTACACTCTCAGAGAATGAACGATTTAAATCGCCATCTAATGAAATATCGTTTGAATCGTAAAGCACAACAAGACGACCTAATTGTAAATGAGCAGCTAATGAAGATGCTTCAGCAGAAACGCCTTCCATTAAATCTCCATCACCACAAATAGCGTATGTATGATGATCTACTACATTATACGCATCACGGTTATATTTAGCCGCTAAGTGTCTTTCAGCCATTGCCATACCTACAGCAGTTGCAATACCTTGTCCAAGTGGACCAGTTGTTGCATCTACACCTGCTGTGTGACCATACTCAGGATGTCCTGGAGTTTTGCTTCCCCATTGACGGAAGTTCTTTAAATCATCCATTGTTAAGTCATAACCAGATAGATGTAGTAGGCTGTATAGTAACATTGAACCATGACCTGCAGATAGTACGAAACGATCGCGGTTAAACCACGTTGGGTTATTTGGATTGTGTTTCATAAATTGAGTCCATAATGTATAAGCCATTGGTGCTGCACCCATTGGCATTCCTGGGTGACCAGAGTTTGCTTTTTCAATCGCATCAATGGATAATGTGCGAATCGTGTTGATAGAAAGTTGTTCGATTGAATGTGACATGCTATTCTTCCCTTCGCGTATGTTAGTAAACGTTTTATACATTTATATGATAGCTTCCCACGCAAGATTATACAACATGTATCGACAAATATGTTGATGTTTTTTTGATTTTTTATAAAAAAACCAACGATTCCGGTAATGTATGGGCATTCAATATGACATACTTTTTCATTGTTTTTATTTTAGGAAGAAAGGGAATTATCTGTATTTTTATACAAATACACTAATTTATTCTATACCAACTTTTTTTGATAAACACTTAAAAATAC
>NZ_BOQD01000263.1 GCF_018332515.1 Bacillus hominis
ACCTAACTTCTTTGCTCCACCTGAATTTTGAGGTGGGAGTTTTACTGCCCGGCAAATAGCGGGATAAAGTGCAGGAAATGAGCTCAAAAAAATATTCCTCCCTGAAAGAGGAATATTTTTTTGAAAAGCTATTCAGTTTTAAAATGAGATACAAGCTGATCTAATTCCTCAACTGTTTGTTTCATTTGTTTTGCAGTGAGAGTCATTTCATTCATCACGATGACTTTCTGTTCAGCAAACTGTGCTGTTGCGACAGTCTCACTTGAAACTTCATTAGAAATTGAAGCGATGTTATTAAGTGAAGCATTCATTTCTTCAGCACTTGCGGCCATTTCTTCAGCAGTTGCTGATATGTCTTGGATTTGAGTAGATACTGTATTAACTTGACCGACGATTGTTGTGAAAGAAGAGCCTGCTTCACGAATGACGTTAATACCTTCAGATGCTTCAGAGCGACCTTGAGACATCATAGAGCTAGCAGTTTCTGTATCATTTTGAATTTGATGAAGCAATTGGTTAATATCTGTTGCCGCTGTTTTTGATTGTTCAGCAAGTTTACGAACTTCATCAGCTACGACAGCAAATCCTTTTCCTTGTTCACCAGCACGAGCCGCTTCAATAGAAGCATTTAAAGCAAGTAGATTTGTTTGTTCAGCGATATTAGAAATAGATTGTACAGCTGCATCAATATATTTTGTATGAGTGATTAGACGTTCGACCACTTCTGATGTAGCATTTACAGCTTCGTGAATCGTCGTCATTTGTGAAATAGATTTTTGAATAACAGTACTTCCGTCGTTAGCGTGTTCTGACGTGGCTACAGCTAGTTCGGCTACAGAAGAAGCAGATTCTGCAATGCGCTGAACACTCAATGCCATATCATCCATGGCAGTCGAGCTTTCTTCCATACTAGAAGTTTGTGATTGGATGCTGGCATTTAAATTGGACATCGAGCTTTGAACTTTTATTGTTGCATCACGTGATGTATTGGTCTTTTCTAGCATATTTTCAGAAGCATTTTGTACTTCCATAGAAGTTTTTTGAACACGATTAATGATGTGCTGTAAGTTTGCTAACATGTTATTAAAGGATGTGGCAATTGCACCGATTTCATCATTGCTATTTACTTGTAGACGAGCTGTTAGGTCACCCTCTTGAGAAGACAACTCTTTTAGTTTAGTATCAATTTGCTGAATTGGTTTTACAAGTTTACCTGAGAACCACCATGCAAGAATAAGTGCAACAATAATACATATAACAAGTGATAAGAAAATAATATATTCAATTAGCAGTGAAGATTGATCAATTTTTTCAATGGATTGTTCACGTAACTTAGCTTGTTCATTGCTATAGTTTGTGAAATCACCAATAACTTTATAAACAGTACCATTTTCTGAAGAAGCAAGTTGTAATGCTTCTTCCCATTTTTGTTCTTTTGCAAGAGAGAAAACTTTTTCTTCAACAAATTTTCTCCAAGTAGAGCCGAGTTCCATAGTATCTTTTACAGATTGGGCTACGTTAGGGTTAGAAAGAAGTTGTGCTTTATTATCTTCAAGAAGCTTACTCATTTCATGAAACTTGTCTAATTCGACTTGATCGTGTTGCAGTAAATAACCTCTTAAAGCTGAAAGTTGTACCTGATACGCGTCTCCACGTTCTTTTAATTCTGTTGCGAGAGGGGAAATATCTTTTTGTAGTGTTTCAGCTTTATGAGATTGGTCAACAGCAAAGAATAAAATAAAAGCTAATGCGATGCCAAATAAAGCACAAATCGTTCCCATCATGAACAGAATTTTTTTTCTAATGCTCATAAAATTCATATGATAAAAAAGCCTCCCTTTAAAAATCTTAGTATTAGAATTAACTCATATAATGAATTAAAAGAAAGCCTTACTCCTAAAGGAACAAAGCTTTCTTCTTTCCTTTAGGCATTATAGCAGACAGAGGAAGAGAGAGAAAGATATATTTTCAAGTGAAAAAAGAGGGTTGAAAAAGTAATCCCTCTTTTTTACTATTATGCATTTGTTTTGAAATGTGAAACGAGAACTTCAAGTTCTTGTACGGCCGTTTTCATTTCTGATGACTTTGTAGCAATGTCTTTCATTACACTTACTTGGTCACCAGCCGAATGCGCTGTCTCTGATGTTTCAGCGGCAACTTCGTTTGAAATAGAAGCGATATTATTTAAAGCTGCATTCATTTCTTCAGAACTCGCAGCCATCTCTTCAGCAGTTGCAGACATCTCTTGCATCTGTGAAGATAC
This sequence comes from Bacillus hominis, assembly GCF_018332515.1. Lineage (GTDB taxonomy): Bacteria > Bacillota > Bacilli > Bacillales > Bacillaceae_G > Bacillus_A > Bacillus_A hominis. The sequence continues at coordinate 2,264 of NZ_BOQD01000263.1, forward strand.
GTTGTTAATGTGGTTAACAATCGCTGAGAATGAAGAGCCAGCAGTACGAATGACTGTGATTCCTTGGGAAGCTTCAGATTGACCTTGCGTCATCATTTTATTGGCTATTTTTGTGTCATCTTGAATTTGATGAAGTAAATGGTTAATGTCGGTTGCGGCTAGTTTAGATTGTTCCGCAAGTTTACGTACTTCATCAGCGACAACAGCGAATCCTTTACCATGTTCACCAGCGCGAGCCGCTTCAATAGAAGCATTTAAAGCAAGTAGATTCGTTTGTTCTGCAATGTTAGAAATAGATTGAAGGGCAGTATCAATATGATTCGTATATGTAATGAGTCGCTCGACCACTTGTGATGTGGCGTTAACAGCGTCATTGATTGTATTCATCTGTGTAATAGATTTTTCAATTACTTTACTACCATCATCTGCTTTTTCTGAAGTTATAACAGCTAAGCTAGCAACAGAAGAGGCAGATTCTGCAATGCGCTGAACACTTGCTGCCATATCATCCATTGCCGTTGAGCTTTCTTCGATACTAGACACTTGTGAGCGAATATTATGATCAAGTATATTCATAGTCTCTTGAACTTGTGCGGTAGTGTTCATAGATGTAGTTGTTTCGATAAACATATTTTCTGAAGCTTCTTTTACACTTGTTGATGTTTGTTGAACTTGCTTTATTATACGTTGTAAGTTAGCGAGCATTTGATTAAAGGAATGTGCAATATCACCGATTTCATCTTTACTAGTTACATTCAATCTCGCAGTCAAATCGCCATCTTGAGAAGCTAATTCTTTTAATTTCGCATCAATTTGTCGAATAGGTTTAACGAGTTTGCCAGAGAACCACCATGCTAATAAAATAGAAGTTAGCGTGCATGTAATAAGTGAGAAGAAAATAATATATTGGATAAGAGATGAAGAAGATTGAACTTCAGCAATTAATGTGTCGCGTTTTTCATTTTCTTCATTTGCATATTTAGTAAACCGACTTAAAAGATCATTTACGTAATCTGTTTGTGCTAAAGCAATTTTGGATGCTTCCTCCCATTTTCCTTCGCGGGCAAGAGGGAGGACCTCATTGTCTATGACGCTTCGCCATTTCGCACCCATTAAAATGGCTTCTTTCATTCCTTCAGGGAGATTTTTATCACTTGTTACTTTCTCCCTTGTATCGGCTAATTTTTTTCCTTCCTGATTGAATTTATCCAATCCTTTTTGATCGTGCGATAATAAATACTCTTGTAAGCCAGCAACTTGTGCCTGAAACCAATCACCACGTTCTTTTAAAATGGTTGCCCTTTTTGATACATCATTTTTTAATGTTTCAACTTCATTTGCTTGGTTCATAGCGAACATAAGAATAATAATTAGAGCAACGCTGAATAAGGAACAAATGCTTAAAAGTGTGAAGAGTAGTTTTTTTCGAATACTAACATATTTCATCGTTATCCCTTCCTTTAAAACCATTTATTAAAATTTATTAATTTATCCAATGAAAATTATAGCAGATAATGGAAAGAGTAAAATAAGTAGAGGTGAATGTTCTTAGAATGTATACATTTATATATCAAAAATTCTTAAATAAAAATAAGAAATACTATTGTAATTCGAAATAACATCCTGTATACTTCTAATTAGTTGATAACGATTATCACTATCAACTGAAACATTACTCTTCGTTATGTTGGTCATACCCCTTTTTGACGACGTAAGTCAGAGAC
>NZ_BOQD01000264.1 GCF_018332515.1 Bacillus hominis
ATTGTAATAGGTGGTTCATCTGGATCAATGATAACGGTATAGGAAACAGTAGCATCGTTATTAATTGTAGGTTGAAGAGTAGAAGAAGATATTGTCACTTGGAACGTAATAATGACAGAGTCATTATGAGCAAGATTTCCTAACGTAATACCATTTTCCGGATTCTCATTAGGCTGATTGATTCCGTTAATCGTAA
>NZ_BOQD01000265.1 GCF_018332515.1 Bacillus hominis
TACTGCCTTTTTATTGAATTAAAGTGTTAAAAAAGATAAATTTTATACTTTTCTAAATTATCAGAGAAAAACAAATTTTATATCCCATAATATCTTATGTATAATTATCCTTCCTTTTCTGTCATAAAATGAAGGTTTATTCATATTGAAAATATGTAGGCTAAAATAAGTGCAAAGGATATGAAAGTGTGTTACGATACACTTTGCTAAAAATAGATATCGGTAAAGAGGGGACGGACATGACAGCAATTCGCTCAAAAAACGGGCCAACAGAGAAATTAAGTTTATTCTTATTAACATGGCCTATTTTTCTAGAAGTTTTTCTTTTTATGCTGATGGGGATCGCTGATACTTTCATGTTAAGTGCATTATCAGACGATGCTGTATCTGGGGTTGGTGCAGCGAATCAATACCTTCATATCGCTATTTTAGTACTAGAAGTCATCGGGAATGGCGCTGCTATCGTTGTATCCCAATACCTCGGTTCTAAACGCTTTATGGAGGCATCAAAAATATCAGCATTGGCAGTAACATTAAATTTAGGAGTCGGGCTCGTTATAAGCGCCGGTTTTCTTTTATTCTCAAAACATATGATGATGGCAATGAACTTACAAGGCGATGTCTTAACGTACGCGCAAAGCTATTTATCCATCGTCGGAGGAGCCATTTTCCTTCAAGCTATTATTAACTCATTAGCCGCAATTATCCGCGTACACGGTTTTACAAAGCAAGCAATGTTTATTTCACTTGGAATGAATATTATTCATATCGCCGGAAACTATGTACTCATTTTCGGAAAATTCGGTTTCCCTGAACTTGGTGTGCAAGGGGCAGCTATTTCTTCCGCTGTTAGCCGGTTAATCGCACTTATCGTTTTCTTCTGGTTACTGTACCGTGTTATGGAATACCGCGTGAAATTACAATACTACTTCACTTTATCGAAAGAATACGTTGGCAAAATTTTAAAGATCGGCATTCCATCTGCATTTGAACAAGTGATGTACCAAGCTTGCCAAATCGTCTTCCTATATTACGCAACATACTTAGGGACAGAATCGTTAGCTGCTAGACAATATGCTACTAACATTTCCATGTTCACTTATTTATTCGCCATTGCTATCGGTATGGGAACAGCTATTATCGTTGGACGTCTAGTTGGCGGAAATGAAAAGGATGAAGCTTACACACGCGTATGGAAAAGTGTACAATGGGCGATTGGTGTAACTTTATTTATGGTCATTCTCGTTGTTACATTCCGCACACAATTAATGGGACTATTTACGGATAATCCCCATATTATCTCTCTAGGGGCAAGCGTTCTTTTACTAAGTGTACTACTTGAAACAGGACGGACGATGAACATCGTCATCATTAATTCACTTCGTGCAGCTGGCGATGCAAAATATCCGGTTTTAATCGGCGCATTCTCCATGGTGTTAATGAGCTTACCGCTCGGCTACTTTTTCGTCTTTCAATTAGATATGGGTCTCGTTGGTATTTGGCTAGCGATTGCTATCGACGAATGGACACGGGCGATTATTATGTTCTTCCGCTGGAAAAGTAGAGCGTGGGAAAATTATGCACTTGTTAAACCTGATGAACAAGAAGAGAGTACTGCTGTTCAAGCACAATAAAATAAAAGTGTTTCTAAATGAAGAAAAAGGCGACTGGATTTCAGTCGCCTTTTCTTCATTCTTGGAAACTCTTACTTTGCTGTCTTTAAACAGAAAAAGAACTTGGATAAAATCTCTTTATACTAAATTAAGTTTAACTAGTATAAAAAAATAGAGCCCTCCTTCTGTAATAGAAGAATGGCTCTACTTTATTATTGATAAATTTCTTTATATTTCTTATACTCTGCTTCAGAACATAATACGAAATGTCCTGGGCGAATTTCACGCATTGTTGGTACTTCCTCACCATATTGATGTTGAGATGGATCGTATACGATACGTTTACGATTGCGCTCATAATCTGGATCTGGAAGCGGAATTGCAGATAGTAGTGATTTTGTATATGGATGCATTGGATTCGCATATAACTCTTCACTTGTTGTCAGCTCAACGATTTGGCCACGGTACATTACACCAATGCGATCACTAATGTATTTTACCATCGATAAATCATGGGCGATGAATAAGTACGTTAAACCTTTTTCTCTTTGTAACTGTTTCAGTAAGTTTACAACTTGCGCCTGAATCGATACGTCAAGTGCTGAGATTGGTTCATCAGCAATGATAAATTCAGGTTCTACAGCTAGCGCACGAGCGATACCGATACGTTGACGTTGTCCACCTGAGAATTCATGTGGGAAACGGTTCGCGTGCTCTTTATTTAAACCAACTGTATTTAACAGCTCGTGAACACGGTCCATACGCTCTTTTTTGCTTTTTGCTAGTCCGTGAATATCAATACCTTCTGCAATAATATCCCCCACTGTCATACGAGGATTTAATGATGCATATGGATCTTGGAAAATCATTTGCATTTTACGGTTGAACTTCTTAAGTTCTGCGCGTGATTTTTTACCATGTACATTTTCACCATCGAACAACACTTCACCGGCAGTTGCATCATATAAACGAATGATCGTTCTTCCAGTTGTTGACTTACCACAACCAGATTCTCCTACAAGTCCAAATGTTTCACCGCGGTAAATATCAAATGAAATATCATTAACTGCTTTAACAACACCACCACTCACATCAAAGTGTTGTTTCACATTTTTTACTTCAATTAATTTCTCACGTTGTTTAGTCATGTTGTTCACCCGCTTTCATTTGAAGAATACGTTTTTCAACAACTGCTGGTGGTTTTACTTCTGGCGCTTGCTCATGAAGTAACCAAGTTGCCGCATAATGTGTATCACTTACTTTAAATAAAGGTGGTTCCATTTCAAAATCAATTTTCAGCGCCTGTGGGTTACGTGGTGCAAAAGCATCACCCTTTGGCGGTTTTAATAAGTCTGGAGGCGTTCCTGGAATCGCATATAGCTCGTCCTCTGAACCATCTAAGCTTGGCATAGATGCGATTAAGCCCCATGTGTATGGATGTTGTGGATTATAGAAAATTTCATCAACAGTTCCAATTTCAACAACTTTACCAGCGTACATAACCGCAACTCGGTCTGCAACGTTTGCCACTACACCTAAGTCATGCGTAATGAAAATGATTGCTGCTTCTGTTTTTTGCTGAATGTCCTTCATAAGCTCTAAAATTTGCGCCTGAATTGTAACGTCTAGCGCCGTTGTCGGCTCATCGGCAATTAATAATTTTGGGTTACAAGCTAACGCCATCGCAATAACTACACGCTGTCTCATACCACCTGAGAATTGGTGAGGATATTGTTTTAAACGAGCTTCTGGATTTGGAATACCTACAAGGTCGATTAATTCTACAGCAACTTTACGTGCGTCTGCTTTACTCATCCCTTGGTGTTTAATAAGACCTTCCATAATCTGATTACCAATTGTCATCGTTGGATTTAACGATGTCATTGGATCTTGGAAAATCATCGCAATATCTTTACCGCGTACTTGCTGCATTTCTTTTTCTGTTAGTTTCGTTAAGTCACGACCTTCAAATATGATTTCACCGTTTTTAATACGTCCTGGAGGATTCGGAATTAATCCCATTAACGCTTTAGAAGTAACTGATTTACCAGAACCAGATTCTCCTACAATCGCTAATGTTTCTCCTTTTTTTAAATCAAAAGTAACGCCGCGTACAGCTTGTACTTCACCTGCATGTGTATCAAAGGAGACTTGCAAATCTTTTACCTCTAGCAATGTTTTCATTTTTACTTCTCCCCTCTTTTACTTACGCATTTTTGGATCTAACGCGTCGCGTAATCCGTCTGCCATTAAGTTGAATGCTAAGATTAACATACTGATGACAACCGCTGGGATGAACATCATATGTGGATACGTTTGAATTGATTTATAACCATCGTTTACAAGAGAACCAAGTGATGCGAATGGTGGCTGAATACCTAGTCCGATGAAGCTTAAGAATGCTTCACCAAATACCGCTGTTGGAATTGTAAACATTGTCATTACGATAATTGGTCCCATTACGTTCGGAATTAAGTGCTTCACAATTAACTGTGTATTTGTTGCCCCTAATGTACGAGATGCTAATACATATTCTTGGTTTTTTAATTTTAGGATTTGTCCACGAACGATACGCGACATCCCTATCCAACCTGTAATTGCCATCGCGAGTGTAATCGACCAAATACCTGATCCCATAATGATTACCATTAAAATAACGATGATTAAGTATGGAATACCGTTAATAATCTCCATAATACGTTGCATAATATTATCTACTCTGCCGCCATAGAACGCTGAAATACCTCCGTATGCGACCCCGATTACTAGGTCAATTGCTGCTGCTAAAAGAGCGATATATAATGATACACGTGTACCCTCCCATGTTCTTGTCCATAAATCACGGCCAAGATCATCTGTACCAAACCAGAAGTACTCTTTAATATCACGTTTTTCATATTGATCAACACCATATTGATCTGTACCGTCAAATGGTAGCCAATGAATATTTTCAATCACTGGAATTTTCGGTGGCATTTTCGCACGACCTAAATCCTGCTCTTTATATGAGTGTTTACTTACCATCGGCCCTATAACTGCTAGCAATATAATAAGGCTTAATAATATGAAACCAAACATCGCACCTTTATGTTGGAACAAACGTCTTCTTACATCTTGCCAAAACGTTAAGCTTGGACGGGCAATGACTTCATTATCAACATTACTTTGATTGGCTGGTTGAAATAAATCTGGAGATAATTTTTGTACATCTTTCATCATTTTTTCCCTCCCGCTAAACGAATACGAGGATCAATAATTCCGTATAAAATATCGACAATGAAAATAACTAGGATGAAGATCGCACTATAGAAAATTGTAGTTCCCATAATAACTGTATAGTCATTCACTGTAATCGATTTAACGAATTGTTCCCCAAGTCCAGGTACAGCGTAAATTTGCTCAATAACTAGTGTCCCTGTAATTAATCCTGCAACCATTGGTCCTAAAATTGTTACAACTGGAATTAATGCGTTACGAAGTGCGTGCTTGATAATGATAACGCCTTGGCTAATTCCTTTCGCTTTCGCTGTTAAAATGTAGTCAGCTTGCATAACCTCAATTAACTCTGCACGAGCGAAACGTGCGATTGTTGCGATAACTGCCATCGATAAGGCAATTGTAGGCATTACTGTAAACTCCGGTCCTTTCCAGAATGCTACTGGGAACCAACCAAGTTTTACCCCTACGAAATATTGTAGTAATGCGGCAAATACGAATGATGGTACCGACATCCCGAGTACGGAAATAATTGTCGCCCCATAATCGACCCACGTATTGTTACGAAGCGCCGCAACGATTCCTAAAATTAAACCGATAAATGTTCCTAATATAATCGCTTGTAAACCAAGTTGTGCTGATGGTCCAATACGATCCACAATCATATCTGTTACTGGGCGGTTATCATATTGGAATGATACCCCTAAATCACCTTTTGCTAAGTTACCTAAGTAACGTGCATATTGAACTGGTACTGGATCATTTAATCCATATTTTTCAAGAATGATTTCTTTTTGTGCCGGTGATAGCTTCTCCTGGTTTTTAAGCGGAGAACCCGGTAGTAATTTCATCAAAAAGAAAGTCAGTGTAGTAATTAAAAATAATGTCAAAGCCATGTACACGAAACGTTTTAATACATAACGTCCCATAGTCAAGCACCTCCCCGTTTTTCTCAAAAGCAATAAGATAGTTTAAAATATTCTTACTTTTATTTTTTTAAAATAAGAGCACATGCCCATCATAGGCATATACCCTTGTAAACGATGGAAAAAAAGATTATTTTTGTTCAACAGATGCCCATTTGTAAGTTAATTTACCACCATAGTTAATTGGGATAATATCTTTTACGGCACCTTTTACTACATATGCTGAACCTTTTTGGAAGATCGGAGCAATAACTGCATCCTCTTTAATTAATATTTTCTCTACTTCTAAAAGGTTGTTCCAGCGAGCTTGTAAATCTTTTGTATCTGTTTTTGCTTTTAGAATTAGCTCATCATATTTCGGATTAGAATATCCTGTTTTATTTTGTGAACCATTCGTAACAAACATATCTAAGTATGAGATTGGATCTGGGAAGTCTGGAGCCCAAATACCAAACGCCATATCATATTCCTGAGAGTCTTCTAACTTATTTTTTTGCGCGAATGGCTGCTGTTTAATTTTAATCGTTAAACCAGGTAAGTTCTTTTCCATCTCACCTTTTAAAAATTCGCCAATTTTTTTCGCATCTTCATTATCGAAGCTTAAGAATTCTAGTTCGATCTTATCAGTACCAAGCTCTTTCTTCGCTGTTTCCCAAAGTTTTTTCGCTTCTTTTGAATCCGTTTCAACTAGCTTCCCATTTTCAGCACGGAAGTCTTTTTTATTCGGACCTTCAGCGAAATCTTTTCCAACAAATCCGTAAGCACCGATTGCACCGTTGTTTAAAATAACTTTTGCAATGTTATCACGGTCAAAGGACATTGAAATTGCTTTTCTTAAGTTTTTATTACTCAAATACTTATTATTTTGATTAAATCTTAAGTAGGCAACTCCAGCTTCTTTTCGTGTTTCGAACTCTGGATTTTGTCTAAACTTATCAACAAATTCCGATGTTAGAACCGCACGATCAATCGCATTTGTTTCATATAAATTTACATCAGTTGATGTATTTTTCGCAATATTGAAATTTATTTCTTCGAGTTTAACTGTTTTGTTATCCCAATATGATGGGTTTTTCTTAAATTGGAAGCTTTGTTCATGTTTCCAATCACTCATAACGAATGGCCCGTTATATAATGTTGTATTTGCCTCTAAACCAAACTTATCACCTTGTGATTTCACATAGTTTTCATTTAGTGGGTAAAATACTGGATATACTGTTAAATCAATAAAGTAAGGAACGGGATTGTCTAATTCCACTTCTAATGTATAATCATCAATCGCTTTTACACCTAATTGGTCAGCAGGTAATTCTCTTTTATGAATTTTTTCTGCATTTTTAATATCGAACATAATGTACGAATACGTAGCTTTTGTATCCGGATTTACTGCTCTTTTCCATGAATACACAAAGTCTTTCGCTGTTACAGGTT
>NZ_BOQD01000266.1 GCF_018332515.1 Bacillus hominis
TGCTTCTTACTCTCTTCTAATTGCTTTTGCTTCTCTGCCTCATTCACTTGCTTTGCTGTTTCATCTACTAATAATTTCTCAAAAGCTTGAATTTGTTTATCAATCACCTGCAAATTAACCTCTTTATCAACATATTCACAGTTTTCTTTAACTAAATGAAAACCAGCATTCACATACGAGAATACTTGCTTGTTAGATTCACTTTTATTTCCCTTTAATTCTTCTTTCGCTTTGTTATAAGGATTTTCTATTGATGCATATACTTTTTGTAACAGTTCCCTCTCAGTAACAATTTTCTCACGGCCTTGCTTCCACGTAACAAGCGCCTGTTCTAACTCTTGAGTGGAAGTGAAAGTTAATTTCGATTTCATCTCTTCATACTCATGCAAAATTACTTCCTTATGTTGTTTAGCTTGTTCTGTCAACTGATCAACTGTTTTTGGAAATATACTTGCTGTAGAAATAGTAGCCTGCACTTTCGTTTCATGAATGAAAGCTGCTTCTGTATAAGTCATCATTTGAGAACCTAAATAAAAAGTAATAGAACACAAACATGGCAATATAAGCATCTTTTTGAATTTGCGAGGTGTCTTCAGCATTTTAATCTCTCCTATCGAACATCTCGTTCTTTATCAAGAACTATAACTTTATTATAATAAAGTGAATTGTAAAATGATATAAAAATTATGTTTCTTTTTACATTTCTCTGTTAACACAAAAAGAGACTACCTTTGATAGTCTCTTTTTGTTGTCATTATTATTTCGTTTCACCATCGCCTTGTTGTGCATCAAACGTCCAAGTTAATTGTAACTTGTCGCCTTGGAATTCATTTTGGTCTTTTTTATTATCAACGAATTCAAATTTCACTTTGAATTTATCAGATTTACCTGCAGAAATACCTTTTTCATCCCAGAACCAAGCAGCTAAATCATTATTTACTGCTGTAAGTGTATCACCCTTCAATTTATCTAATGTAGTTTCTTTCACAATCGTCTCATGCTTATCTACATTTTTTAAGAATGTTACTTTAATATGTTGGCCAAAATCTTCTTTATTATCTTGCTTCGTATCTTCTACATTATAGTCTGTTTTTAATAGAACTTTTTTAATATCTAAAGAACCTTTATTTTCTAGTTTAAATTCTTTTTCAATTGTATCACCAGGTTTTAAATTCGATACATTAACAACTGTTGATGGATTTAATGATAAATCCAGCGTACCAGCCGCAAATGTATTGTTTGACACTTCTTTATCGCTAAAGAATGCAAACGTTCCTCCACCAACTAATGCTGCTCCTAGTACTGCTGATGCGATACCCATCCCTAATTTTTTCTTTAAAGTCATGTCCAAATCCCCCATAATATATATATTTGTTAATTTCCTAGTAGGAAATTATAACTAAGATAACTAGACGGATTGTTCTACTTTTTTATCTTTCTTTTCTCCGTCGATGCTACGAATAGCGCCAAAAATAGAAAACGCAGAATAACCAAGTAAAAAGACTCCTGGAATAATAAGAAGTAATGCTGCTCCCGCTTTTGAACTCGCATAATTCAGTCCATAACCAAGGTATGGAACTGTAATATCTGCATACTTTCCGATTACATTCTCTGCAAGTACTGGTGCTAAATCTGGTCCGTTGTTGTTATCCCCTTTTGTTTCATACATTACTTTTCCATTTGTATCTTTCACACCGATAATACGGTGAGTGACAATTTTGTCATCTTTCTCTTTAAAGGTAATAACATCACCTTTTTTATATTTAGAACCATCTTTCGTTGGCTCTATCGCAATGATTGACCCTGTTAAAAATGTTGGTTCCATCGATCCTGAAAGAACGCTCTTAAATTGATATCCCATCACTGTTGGATCCCCGCCACTCGCTTTTGAAGAAATGACTACAAAAGCTAAACAAACCATTACCGCAAATAAAACAAATGAGATAACGTTGCTAATCACCTTCCAAATTAATTTCATCGTCTCTCTCCCTCTCCGTTGTTTTATATTATTTGAAGTATGCAATATTCACATTCGTTCTTTAACAAGAACACAAGTAAATAATATAACGAACGATATAGAAATGCAATAAGAAAATTTACAATTATTAGTTATTTCACAAGGATATATGAACAGAAAAAAGACCGTGACAAAATCTCATCACAGTCTCCATACTAGCAATTTATTTTTCTTCTGATTTCATTCCTTGTTTATTTCGACGCAGCACTACATATAAAATGGCTCCAAATAATACAATAGCACCTATCCCAACACTTATCACTTTCACATTGGATTCCTTTACTTCAGGTGCAACTGTATCTTTTTTAGGCATCGCAAAAGTAACATCTTCTTTTGAAAGAACATTTATAGTCGCAATCGTTTGATTATTTTTTATAATATCTACCGCACCAACTACTTCACCGCGATGAATTCCTTTTTGGTACAAAGCTTCTTTATCCACTGAATTAACCCGAAAAGCCGTTTTTACATTTTTTCCTTCATCTTTCTTTAGCATAAGCTCAGCACTTTTTTCGAGCTCAGAATCAACATCTTTATTTAAATACGTTGTCTTTTGATGCCAACTATGTTTATCTAGTACAGTTTGCTTCGTAAATTGCCCAAAAGAATATTCCGCCATCTGCTTCAAATCTTCATAAATTTCAGGTCTTTGAGAAGCCATTACTACATTTATAATACGATTTCCGTCTTTCTCATTTAATAAAACGAGCGTATTGCGCGCTTCATTCGTAAACCCTGTCTTACCACCAATGCTATATGGATTTTCAAAATAAGTAGACTTATTAAAAATAGACACTGTTTGCGTAGATGTCGTAACCGTCGTTCTTTTCGTATTCATCGCTTGTAAAATTTCAGGATACTTTTGCACACCTCTCGTAATCATTGCCATATCATATGGCGTCGTATAATGATTTGGATCATGCAATCCATTTGGCGTTACAAAATGGCTATCTTTAGCCCCTAATTGCTTCGCCTTTTCATTCATCATATTAGCGAAATTTTCAACACTTCCTCCAATACGCTCCGCAATCGCATACGACACATCATTCGCACTCAGCACCATTAAAATCATAAGTGCGGTATTTCTATTAATAGTCTCACCAGGTTGAAACTCAATTTGATAATTACTCTTCTCTTGATCTAATGCTAATTGTGAAAACGTAAATTGATCCTCCGGCTTCGTATGCTCCATCAGTAAAATCGCCGTTAACACTTTCGTCATGCTAGCAGGAAACGCACGATGGTGTGCATTTTTGTCGTACAACACATCTCCTGTTTTCGCATCAATCGTAGTCGCAAACTGACTAAAAACATTCGGCCCTTCGGCAGGCGGCGGTGCCACTTGCTCCGGATTTACTCCAATATTCGTCTCAGCATATAACGTCATAGGTGTCAAAAATAATAAACAAATAACCATAATAAAAACCGAAATTTTCTTAAAATTTACCATATGACTCTCCCTTTTCCCTTTACTTTCACATTCTATAAAATAACTCTACCAATCTATATGTAATTTGTATTAAATTGGAAGAATATTCACTGTTTTTTACTATATCATATTTTTACGATGAAGAACATAAATATACAATAAAAAATAAGAAGGAATTACTCTTTCTTATCCTTCTCATCAATCAACGAATCTATTAACTTTTGCCCAGCTTCCTCGGCTGTAATCTCATCCGTCATACCCATAAACGACCAACCTTTAGAATCAACCCACTCAACAAACTCGTGCAAAAACTCATCATGCGTCACATCCACATCAAGAATCGAACCATTAATCGAAATCGTTCTATTTCTAGACACACGCATTTTAAACGTTTTTCTTACCATTACAATTATTCTCCCTCTACTCCTGAATATTTATAAAAATCTTGTACTTCTTTTATACATGATTTCTTGAAAATTGTAAAAAGGATATATCGGCCAATTTGCATATTAAAAATGAAAATCTCTTACTATATAATCCTCACACTACATTCATTTGGTCATAAATTACTGAATACATCCATATAAAAAACAAACCAACTTACATTCTATCATACTAAATACACTTGACTTTAGTACAATGAAATGGAATATATTAGAAAACACTTTAAAATGAGGAGGAACTCCATGGCGCGTTGTACGTATTGTAAAACGAAGTGGAAAATAAAAGATGTATGGTCGATACTCGTGACATTTGAAAAAGATTGTCCGTATTGTCTTGGACGACAATATATATCAAAGAAAACATTGAATGCCATGCCAGAACTTATAAGCTTACCTTTACACTCCTTATTCCCTTTTCTAGTTGATTTGAGTGACGAAGGTCCTCTGGATTGGTATCGGAAAACATAACACTTCAGCATCTTCTATTTATTAAATATAAAAACATACATACTAATATACCTCTGAAATAAAACCTATTTTCTATTACACTACCTCTTTAAAAACTTACTACACAAAAACATTGTAAATTTTCAGTTAATTATATATAATTGCTTTAGCATAATGATTAAAGATGCTATTACATAAGCATTATTGAAGATCCCGTAGCTCAGCAGGGAGAGCGCCACCTTGACAGGGTGGAGGTCGTGAGTTCGAGCCTCTCCGGGGTCATAAGGTAAAAACCGTGTCAGATTAGCGTTTGATGCGGTTTTTATTTGTTTGCTTTTATACTCTATAAAGTCACTGGTCACAGAATTGGTCACATTACCTACAAAATCTCTTCTATTTTGTTAACTGCATCTTCTTGCATCGTTGGCAATACATGCGAGTAGGTATCTAAAGTGATTTTGATATTACTATGTCCTAACCGCTCAGAAATCACCTTCACATTCACCCCTTTAGCCAATAACAAAGTTGCATGTGTATGACGTAAATCATGAAAGCGAATCTTTGGCACAGCTGCTTTCTTAATCAAAGCGTTTAAACTTCTTCTAACATTAGCAGGATTGATTGGCGTTCCAGAAAGAGTACACATCACCAAGTCATTGTCTTGGTATTCCTCACCTTGACTCAGCTTCTCTTTTAATACGATTGCTCTATGCTTCTTTAGCTTTGCTATTGTTGATACAGGTAGTAGTATTTTTCTTAAACTTGATTTCGTCTTTCCTCCAAGTAAGAGCGTCTTCCCATCATGACTTAACGTTTGACTAATAGTTAAATGTCCCTTTTCTAAATCAACATCTTTCCACCGCAACCCTAGCAATTCACCTTGTCGCATTCCAGTTACAAGAGCCATATGAAAGACGATAGAATATCTACTATCTTTTGCAGCTTTCAAAAACACCTGTACTTCCTGCTCGTTCCATACCGTTAATTCTTCTTTATCAGCTTTAGGCAATTTAGTCTTAGCTGCAACATTTTTAGTAATTAGCTCTAAATCTATCGCATGCTCAAGAGAGTTCCGAATGATTTTGATTATCTTCTCGATTGTTCCTCTCTTTAAACCTTCGTTCCGCAGCGAATTGACGTAGTTTTGCATATGCAATGATGTTAACTTAGCTAGTTTGATATTGCCTAAAGAAGGAATGATACGACTGTTTAAATACCCTTTCAACACTTTTGCTGTTTGGATACCCACACTGTGCTTCTTCGTATTAAACCAACTCTCAAGATATTCACCATAAAGTAGCTTACTAGGCTCTACATATGTCCCAGTATGAACTTCTGAGAGCAGCTTTGTTAAAGAATTTTCTGCTTCTTTTTTGGTAATGAATCCCCTCTTCTTTTTTTGCTTTCTTTTACCTGTTAGAGGGTCAATACCAATATCTACAATATAAAAATACTTTCCTGTTTTCTTATCTTTTTTGACGCTTCCTTTCATCGTTAAGAGCCTCCTTGGAGTCCCTAACTGTGCTGTATATGGTATATTTTATTATAGCGGATAATCTTGTATTATGGATTAGAAATTTGCGTTATATCAGCATAAAGATAACTGAATGTAACTAAAAAATATTTTCTAACAAATTGAAGAAAAATAACGAGAGATTTAATCTGCTGAATTAGTTATTGTAATTCAACCGCCTGTTATTGAAACAAGCAAAAAAAGCATTACTGCTGTTTCAGTAATGCCCATGTTACTTGAGTAGTATCATTTACTACTTTTGGTTGAAATTACTCAGCAATCTTTAAGATGTTTTTTCATTTAAATCCAAATGTTAACTGATATCTTATTGTCTGTTTTCTAAGTTTTGTCCTGTGCTTGCTCTAGATTTTCTCTTATTTTTGACCAAGTATTTACATCTTCAGTTAAAATATTTTGAAGCCTGTTTTTATATTCAGTTAGTAATTCGATTGAAATACTTTCTCTCTGTTCTCCTGCAATACTAAAATCTAAATCCCTTTTTAATTCTCTTAAACTTGTTAGCGTTTTAATATCTTTGTACCACAATCCTCGATGATTATAGAAACCTTCAATCCCATTAAAAACGGTCATTAGTGAAGCAAAAAATAATGCAATATTTGAGAAAAGATTTAAATTGATTGCTTTTAAGCCTAATAATAATGTAACAAGAGCAGACGATATAATTGAATAAACTCTTAATTTATATGCCCTCTTTTTATTCTTCTCTTTCCTTTCTTCAAAAATAGATATATTTTCATTAATATCCTTTATTAAAACATCTATTTTACTAATTGAACTCATATGTTTTCTCCTTCAAAAATTATAATACAGCATGCGTTACATTATCTGGAAAATTCTCCTCTTTTTGCTGTTTTATTTTATACTTTAAACCCTCAACTTCAAAAACCTCTCCAGTCCCTTTTAGATATTCAACATTTTCTAAGTCAAAAATCACAACATTATACCCTTTACCTACAGAACTTCTAAATAATACTCCATCAAACCCCACTTGTCTTATTACCTCTGTAATAAATTGCGTAATGAGATAATTATCTCTTTCTTCTGGTGTAATTGGTAATGAAAATCTCTTTCCTAAATCATTTAAAAAGATAAAATATTCCATCGCCTCTTCACTTTCACAAAAATTTATTATACTAATTTTTCTAAAATCGGCGAATTTTAATTTCTTATTCATATGAAATCTTCCTACAGAAATAAAATGTCCAGGATGTGGTCTTATCTCAGCAATAGCAGTTTCTTTATTAGAAGCTAAGTAAACATATGAAATTCCAGATCTACTTAACCTTGCAGGTTGTGCCAAAGGTGGTGGCGGAGAAGATATTTTCTTATCAGTAAAAGGTACAAA
>NZ_BOQD01000267.1 GCF_018332515.1 Bacillus hominis
AACTTTCAAAATTCAATATCATATGAATAAATTTAAGAAGAACGAAGAATTAGTAAACCTTTTTTATAAGACGGGATTTACAAGCGTGCAATGTTACGAAGAAAGAGGGTGCCTTTGCGTAATAGGAAATAAGTAAAAAAAGCAGACCCTTCAGGGCCTGCTGTTTTTACTAGATTAATTTAAAAATACTCTTAATTTGTCTTGCAAATAACCAGTTTTTCGTACCATAGTTATCATTCAAACTATCTAAATTGATAGATTTCCCGTTAGCAAACTTTAATTCTAACGTTGTATTTTTATCATTTGTTTTTAAGTTACTATTTGTAATATCATCATACTTTAATTTCCCAATCTCAATATACTCTTCCTTCTCTTCTCCGATAACGACGTGATCTTGGAAGAAGAACAATACTTCTACTTTCTTACCGAAACAAAATACATTTTTCGCATAAATTAATGTCGCATTATCAAGTCCGACACATACTTCTTTCATCTCTTCCACAACGTTTCCTAAGTCTTCTTCATTTCTTGCATTTGATTCAGCAATCCATTCTTCGATTGTATTCATGTTAATTGCCATACTGTGCCCCCTGGTTCGTTCATTGCCTTGTTAAAAAACAAATACTATATGAAAATATAAGCGATAAGCACTATGTTTTCAAGGGTGAACGGTATATTCGAAATAAAATGAAACTTTATTTATTCCCCTTTAACGAAAAAAATAGCACTAAAAAAAGTGCTATTCCGCTCGCCTTGCCGCTTGTTGAATTGGATCCCAAACGCTGTTATATGGTGGTGCGTAACTTAAGTCGACATCTTCTAAATCGTGAATACTCATTTTATTGAAAAGTGCCATTGCGATAACATCAATACGTTTATCTACGCCCTCTTCTCCAATTACTTGACCGCCTAACAATTGTTTCGTATCGGCGTGATATAGTAATTTCAAGTGAAGTGGCGAAGCGCGCGGGTAATAGCCCGCCATATTTGTTGAGTCTACTTTGACCGTCTTATACGGGATGTTTAGCCCTTTCGCTTCTTTTTCATTTAAGCCTGTTCTTGCGAGCGTCAGATTCATAAATTTAATAATACCTGTACCTAACGTACCTTTAAATGCTCTTCGTTTATCAACCATATTGAGTCCGGCAAGTCGCCCTTGTTTATTCGCAGTCGTTCCGAGCGGGATATGGTCATGAATTTCCTTTATAACATGGTAATGTGTTGCACAATCACCAGCAGCGTATACGTCTTGTACATTCGTTTGCATATAAGCATTTACTTCAATTGCACCTTTATGAGTTTTACGTATATTTGTCCCCTCAAGAAAATCAGTATTTGGCTGTACACCGACAGATACTAGAACGAGATCTGTTTTATACGTACCTTTATCTGTTTCAATTTGTTCCACTCTCTCTTTTCCTTTAAACGCTTTTACATTTTCATTTGTTAAAATTTCAATATTATGTTTATCTGCTTCTTTATGTATATATTCCGCCATATCGGCATCATAAATTGTGCCAATATGATCGTTTCGCTCAATCATTCTTACTTTCTTTCCTAGTTCTACAAATGTTTCTGCCATCTCTAGACCAATTGCACCACCGCCAATAATCGTTACGTGCTCAACACTATTTGTTTGTAACGTGCCTACTATACGCTCAGCATCCGGAATTGTTTTTAAAAGATGAACACCTTGTAAATCTTTACCTTCCCAATCCGGCATAACAGGGCGTACACCAGTCGCAATTAATAAACGGTCATATGAAAATTCAAATACATCTTTCGTCTTCGTATGTACTGCATATACAATTTTCTTTTCCGTATCTACTTTCGTTACTTCATGACGCACTTTCGCATCAATCCCATATTTATCACGAAACGTCTTTACATCGCGTGCAATTAACTTTTCAGTAGAGGCGATAACACCACTAATCACATACGGTAATCCGCACTGAGCGTATGAATAGATTTCACCTTTTTCTAGCGTTACAACATTTGCAGTTTCATCGTTTCTAACAATTTGCATTGCTGCACTCATACCAGCGGCATCCCCGCCAATAATGACATAGTTCACTTTACCACTCCTTCTTTTTTACATACTCTTTACGATTTCCATATTTTATAAAAATAACACCTACTTCCATTGTAAAGAAAGAGAATTTCATCTACAAATTTGGTGCACAAGACTATGCGTTACTAGGTAATCGTCGTGTCTTATAAACAAGATATTTAATATGCTATAACAGTAACTATTGAAAGTAGGTGAAACATACATGTGCGCCGGCCTTCTCGTCCAGCTTCCAGAGGAACCGATAGAACCGAGACCCGCCCTCCCGCTTGAACAAGAGTTTACCGTTAGTGTAACTTTATACAGTGCACGTGCTTGGTTATCTGATAATGACACTTTCTCACAAACTATTTGGAAAGCCTCTCGCTTCGCTTCAGCATCACACGCTCGCAAATCCATCTTCCCAGTTGGTACTGTTAAAATTGTGAACTTTTCTGAGGATACAATAACGGTTACTATATCATCAGAATCAGATGATGCACTCAAAATAGTCGTTCCCCCTCGTTCTGAAGCTGCTTTAACGTCTAGTTCTTTATCTGATGTGCAAGCAAGTACATCAGGAGGAGCAAGTAAAGTCACATTCCTCTTTCACATCTTTTTCTCAAGGGATCCTGGTCCAGCTAAATAATCAATAGAAAAGGTACAGTTATGTACTGTACCTTTTTCACGCACTCTATTCTCTTGATTTGATCAGTTCAACATTATAAGCTTCAATATCCGTTAACGTTCCTGTAAAGTACGGATTTTCTCTGTACCAAGACTGCTTTGAAAAGTACGCTTGCATATCTTTCGTTTGAAAAATATGTCCGTGTCTTGCGTATATTTCGTTTCTAGCAATTTTCAACTGTTCTTTCGTTACATACCTTAAATCCGCACTCGTTAATTTTCGAATATCACTATCCGGAAAAATGAAACCATTATATACATATTGAGTCGTCACTGGCGGGGTGACATTGTAAACAACTGTTTTTTCTGTGCTTTTCTTTTGAAATGGAAGATTATACGTAGAAAGTGCCGTTACCGTTTCTACCTTTGTCGTTTCCCTTCCGTTTTCTCCATTTCGTTCTAAATAAATCGCTGCACTTCCATCAGTTGCTACCGGTCCCCACGTAATTTCTTCTCCGGTCAACGCTGTAACTGGCTTTTGATTCACATATAATGTTGCACCAGGCGCATTCGTTTGAATTGTAATATATTGCCCTTGTAGTGCTAAGTCTATCGTTACATTATTTTGACTTTGTTTCATAAGTACAACCTTTTCCTCACGTAATAGTTTTACATAGTCATTTTTATATTCGGATTGAAATACTTGAGTTCCTGGAAGAAACGGTCCATATTGCTTCTCAAACTTTTTATCATTTGACTTATCAATTTCTTTTCCGTTCAATTTTAAAGATGTACCTTTTTCATTTGTAAGCAGAGTCGTATAATACGTCTTCGCTTTCAATTTATACCGATCAAATAAAAAGAAATACTTCCCGTCTTTCGTTAAAGAAAAGTCTGCTCTTTCTATTCCATCCCCTTGTTTTTCACCTTGCCTCAAATATTCTTTCAATTCATTCACGTAAGATGGATTTTCTTTTATATATGAAAATAGAGGCGTTAAACCCTCTCTCGTTACAATAACCGATGGATCATCTGCCGTGATGACCTCAGCTAATTTCTCCCCGTCCCGCTCTTGTAAAATCGTAATCATTCGGTCTACTTGTGCCACCTGTGCATAATACGATGATCCGTACAAATACAATCCAACAATCGCTATAATAAGTATTACTAAAAGTGTAATACCAACTTTTGTACCTCCGCTCATGTTCTTCTTTACTACAGGACTTCCCCTCTTCGTCCCGCAGTTTTGACAAAATTGCACACCATCTTCAAACGGAATTCCGCACTTTGTACATACATTCATCCATTCAACCACCTTTTCCTTAGAAGCCCGTAAATCCTCCAGTAATAGTTTGAATTATCGTATTAATGTAAGACCAAAGTACAATCCACGTTGCGATTCCGATTAAAACATTTGCGATAAGAAGAGTGTAAACAGGATCTAATCCACCGCTATCTAGTTTTAATATAGCTACGATGATACTAATTGACATATACGTTGTAGCCACCCCTAATAATATTGGTAGAAAAAAGATCAATAGGAAACTAAACAGAAAAGAAAAAACTAATATAGCAATAGCTGGTGTCGCTATCGTTCCCCATATACCGAATACTTCAAGAAACGAAAAAGAAGATTTCATCATCTTACCACTTACAAAAATAATAAATCCGACAAATAACGTTAAAATTAATAAAAAGAAAAAGACTTTTACAGATTCTCCAAAGAAAGTAGGAGTAGTTATATCTGGTACTAATGTTCTCGTAACAGTTGCCGCTGCGCTCATCATTCTATAAAAAATACATGCTCCTAAAAAACAAATAAGAACAAGACTTACAATTCCATTTCGCACTTCAATATTGCCATTTTTCATAATCGCTGTCGGTGCTTTTAAAGCATCTGTAAAAAACTGAAAATAGCCACTCGCAAATCGTTTCGCTTGCTCTACCGTTTCATTCGGACGAGTTTCCTTTACCTGTGCTACGCGCGCTTGTTGCTCCCCTTCTTCCTGTGCACCACTTGCCACCACTTCTTCCGTTAACGAATGTCCACAATTCCCGCAAAACTTTGCTTCCGCTGCATTTTCTGTATTACATGCCGGACATTTCATTCTCTCATCCCTCCTTAAGCATATACCTGATAGGGTGTTACAAATTCAATATATGACTTTGTACATAAAACATGACTACAAGAAAAAGAATATGAAATCCTTCTTTTAAACGAAACTATGTATGCTAGTAATATAGAAAAATAATGTTATTATGAAACAGAACAAATAACATTTTTAATAGATTGGATGAAGACAGTGGAATTTGTAAACTCAATTTTTCAAACACTCCTTACAAGTGTGATCCAATTATTTTCTTTAATTGGAATCATCATTGTAATTGGATTTATATTAGGTTATTTAGAATCTCTCACACGAACGTATTGGTCGAGAGCTTTCGGAAGGAAAGGCTTTCTTTTGACTGCATGGATCGGTGTTCCTATTCATGAGCTTGGACATGCAATTATGTGTTTATTATTCCGCCATAAAATTGTAGCAACGCAGTTCTTCCCGACAGATACAAGTCAAGGAGCTTTAGGCTACGTCCAACATCAATACAATCAAAAAAGTATATACCAACGAATCGGGAATTTCTTTATCGGCATCGGCCCTATTATTTCTGGTATTACTGCCTTAATACTTTTAATGCGCTATTTCGTACCAGAGTCATATTCTTTATTTAATACGACTCTCGAAACAACGATTGCATCGACTTCTATTAACTTAGACATGATCCAAAACATGTTTTTATCAACATTCTTTTTATTAAAAAGCTTGTTTACAATGAGCAATTTATTGACCCCTTCTTTTTGGTTATTTTTATTTATCGCTATTTGTATTTCCGCACATATCGCTTTAAGTAAACCAGACATTAAAGGATCAATAGACGGCGTCATCGTCATGTTTATCGTATTATTTTTATTCAATATAATAGCAGGGCTTTTCCAATACGACAGTAATCTGCTAATCGGACAGGTTATGAAATATAATATGTATCTCATTGCATTTTCTAGTGTAGCACTGCTGTTCTCTTGTATTTCTACACTTGTTAGTTTTGGGTTTTATAAAATAAGAGGAGGGCGTTCGTTGTGAACGCCCTCTTCTTATTAGTTAGTTATTTTTCTTATAACTACAATTCTCAACCGGAACACGAGCATGCCCTTCTTCATCGGTACACCATGACTGTGACTGGAATGCAAGAAAGATACCGATCCATTCTTCTTCCTTTTCAAAGTGAATGAGTATTCCTCCGTCTTGCCATATGCCATCATCACCTTGCCATTTCTCTACATTTCCTTGATTCATATGAATATCGTGTATACCGTTTCCTGGTTTAAAATGAAAGTAAGAATCCGGTGTTTTTTCTTCTGGTCCCCATCTTTCACCAAACGCGTAAATAGTTGCTTTTTCTTCTATCGCTCGTTTTATATAACGTTCTATTTTTTCATTTAAATCATTATCAACTCCTGCTTTTTCAGCAGGTAAAGGAATCATCTGCTTCGAATCAAATAAATTACCTCTTACATAATCTAAAGCTACTTTCGGTTCGTTATTTTTCACTTCTGTAAAACCAAACGGTAACGTCGGTAAAATATGAATCGCCTCTGACCGAATATTGTCGCTCGTAAAATATAAAACTTCCGATGGATAGCTTTGCGACTTCACGTTAATTGCAATACGATAATCTACTCCTGCTTCACCTTGTAAATGAACTTGATAATGAGGTGTTCTCCCTTTCCCAATCTTTGATTGTATAACTGTACCTTTTAACACGCCGTAGTTTTTTAGGGGCATACCTTTCATCTCCTATTCATTTAGTAGAAGCTTTTCATATTTAAAACATTATCCAATCATAAAAAAAATCCTCCTATGTTAGGAGGATTTTTAATTTCTCAACACATACCAAACAATAACCTCTACCACTACAAGTAACACCGCACCAAAAATCATTAACGTCGTCTTCTTTAATAGTTCATTTTCACGATACGGAATATTACATAAGTAAGCACCTAGTGTAATCCTTGACGGGCAAGCGATTGTCGCTACTGATGATGCGGTGTTTTGGAGTGTTGTGACGTATTGCCACGGGAGTGCTACGTTTTGTGCTGTTTGCATTTGTAGTTTTATAAACATTGCATTTGACCCTGCGTTACTACCTGTTAAAAAGCCGCCAATACCACCGATGAATGGTGCAACGAAAACGAAAAAGGTACCAAATGTTTCACCAGCTGTCTTTGCGAGTAATGAATGCATACCAGATGCGCCCATTAGTTCTGAAATCGCAATGAACATTGTCGTTGTAATTGCGAATGGAATCCATTGTTTTATCGTTTGCGAGAGTGATTTTTTAATAATATTAGATGGAATGCGGAAGAAAATAATTGTAAATAAACAAGTCATGGCGAGCCAAAACCCTGGCGAATATAGTAGCTCTAGTTTGTAAGAATATGATTTTAAATCGAGAACTGCATATGACCTGAGCAGATCATGTAATGCTGGAACGAGGCGAGAAAGTAAAATACAAACTGTTAAAAAGATATAAGGGCTAATAATTTTTATAATGGTTACTTCTCTCTCCGTAGCCGCCGCATGTTCTGTTAAAAGGTTTTGCTCATCTTTTCCTTTTAATTTAATGATTAAAAAACCAAATGTAATGGTAACGATAGAACTTAATATTCCTGCTAGTTCAACACTTACGTATGCGTTAGAAAGATAGATTCCGAGAGAAAATAATAGAAAGAATCCTATCCCTTCCTTCCACTTTTCTATAACTGCCTGAAAGCCACCGACAACGTATAAAGAAAGAATGATAAAGTATGCGAAAATCGGGATGCTTAATAATGCTGTATTTGTACCAAGAGTTGTGAGCGGCATGTTAATAAGCTGAGAACCGATAATCGTGCCCGTTGCCATCGCGCCCCATGAACTTGCAAGTAAACCGATAAACGAAAGTAGTACAGCTTGAAACGGTTTGTAACCGAGAGAAAGAAAAATAGGTGCTGCGACCATAAAACCAATTCCGAACCCACTCACTGATTCAATAAGTGGACAAATACCAAAACACATAAGAAGCATTTGCAATAATCGATCGCGCGTGACTTGTTCTAGAAATCTCGCTACTTGATCGATGTATCCCATTTTATTCATGAGGTGAAATAAAAAAATACCGAAAAACAAAACGTATCCGACAATAAAACAAATTAACCAACCTTTAATCGTTGCGTGTACAGTTTCACTTATCCCTAACTGAAACGTTGGCGAGAGTAAAACGATTCCGACGGAAACGGCATAAGAAATTAGTGAAGACCTTAATGACGTTTGTTTAAATAAAAATAAACAAATGAAAATCATCATAATCGGGATAAGTGCCAACAATATGGCCATGCTATCATCTCTTTTCGTAAAAAATGCAATTTTAACTATTATATAACAGTTACCATTATTTTCAATTATTTTTAAAACAGATTAAAAAAAGAGCCAAACAGCTCTTTTTTTGGATCACACAAATTTTCTTTTATCCTGAAAAACCGTCTGCTGTCCGATTATTTTTTCTAACACTATAAACA
>NZ_BOQD01000268.1 GCF_018332515.1 Bacillus hominis
CCCTAAAGTAATGAGGTGTTCATAAACAAAATAAATAAAATAGCATACTAGGATGCTATAATAAATTAATTTTTGATCCTTTTTTGTAAATAATTTTATAACCCATGCAATTAAAATTAATTGGTATAATCCAAAATAAATAGAGAATCTGGCAAAAATCCAGTTTTGTGTAGAAATAAACATAAATACCGTACCAAGTAAAGCCATATTTACGATATAATCACACTTAGGAAAAATCTCTCTCAATCTATCCCTACCAATGTATGCAAGAATAAGCGGCATCGAATCCACAGCAACCCTCAGTATATTGGCCCCGCCTTCATGAAATTCTTTATATTGGCCATATTGAGTATCTTCTATAGCTTTAAATAAAACCTCTGTAAATTGATTGAACCCTATAACTATAAGTACAGCTAAAAAAAGAAGTAAAAATGTTACCCCTGACCATGCTCTCCTTCTTATTAAAAAATATAAAGGAATAAGTACTAACGCACTTTGATGAAAAGTTGAAGCAATAAGAACTATTAAAATATACATTTTCCAGTTACCATCGAAAATATATTTAGTCGCAGCGAAGATAATCGCAGCAGCTAAATACTGCCTTATTCCATTCATAGAAACTAAATACATCCCAGACGTTATATACACATAGAGACTTATTTCAATTAACCTTGAATATTTATATAGAGTAAGTACAATTAATATATTTGTTATCAACGCTGTAATAAAAACCATAGCTTGCGGATCGTCTGTGTAACCCTTTAAAATCATTTGAAAAATATAAAACCCCTTGTCTTTATTGTTCTGAATATGTTCCCAATTAAATTCAGTCACATTATATGCATGCATATAAAAATAAGTATCACCAATATTAGTTCTAAGCCCTGACACTAATACAAGAGATAGAGCCGCCATCAAAATTAAAAACTGATTTGGCTTTATCGATGTAAGACTATTAGTCACCGGTATAGCAAAATACCTTGCAAAAAATGCGAGTATGAATACTATAGCAAGATTCATCCAAAGTATAGTCATTATTATTCCCTCTCATTTACTTACTAAACAAATCTCTATATGTTTACTTTCATTTTTGTTTTCATTGCAATGTAACTATAAAGGATAGCTCCAAATGGTAGTGCGCACAGTGTTAGTCCTTTACATGGCGATTCTTGTATAAACCTCCTATTTCTTGCTATGAAACTACTAGATACATAATGTATAGCTTGCCTATACTTAAATAGTCGATTAGTAAATGGCAATTTCATAAGCTCCTTGCGATAAAAAGCAAACCCTCTTGGATTTTTACGGTATTGATTTAGCATATTCATTGATGATCCATCAGCCATATATTCCACATAACAAAGTGCTTCGTTCATTAATAACATTTCATATTGTTGATCTAACATATAGTATTTATATGCTAATCCAACATATTTTTCATTTTTAAAAATGGGGTATGGATATTCCCTAGTCAATTGTGTGCGATAGACCAGTTTTTTATCACCTGTGACACCATGTTTGTTATAAAGATCAAAAAGCGTGGAGTATTTAAGATTCTCTGGTAACTTTGAGCCAATTATTTGCCCATTTGTATACAAGTCCAGTCCAATTATTCCACTAACTTCATCATTCCCATAGCTACTCCAAAAAGAAAGGATTTTTTCTACAGCATCATCTGGCATATAATCATCTGAATCAATACAAATATTTAACTCTGTATCAATCATTTCATAGGCTGTATTATGTGCACCATGCATCCCTTGATTTTGTTGCCAATGATACATAATTTTGATTTGTTTTTCAGCTATCCAGCTATCCACCAATTCTTTTGTGTTATCACTAGATCCATCATCTATTATTAACCATATAAAATCCTTACATGTTTGACGTTTTAAACTCTCATAACAATTTTGAAGACAATACGCTCTATTATAAGTAGGGGTGAAAATCGTTAACTTCTCCAAATTACTCACCTCGAAAGTACGGAATAATAGTCTTGAGTTAATTCTGCAGTATGTTTTATATCGTAGCCTTTTTCTAAAAATACTTGGGCTGGTATTTTCCTCGGAAAATTACTAATTTCTATATTTTTCATTTTTTCTATCCAAGCCATTTTATCTGTTAAAGGAACATGCTCAACTAGATTCATCCCCAAGTCCACTTCTTTCGTAATTGCCTCCGATATAATACAAGGTAAACCAACCCCTTGCGCCTCTATGAGAGTAAGTGGCAATCCCTCATGTATAGATGGGAAAACAAATACATCAAATGCTTGAAGTATCCTTTCTATATCGGCTCGTACCCCAAGAAATCTTATATGCTTCTCCAAATTCAATTCCCTTACTTGATTTTCAATTTCCACACGAAGTGGACCTTCTCCAGCTAATAAAAGCATTGAATTCGGCCTAAGTCGAGTTAACTGCGCGAATACTTCTATAAGGTAGGTATGATTTTTTTGATGAGCGAACCTTCCAACATGACCAATAACAATAGCATCTTGCTCAAGTTGGAATTCTTCTCTTACTTGTTTTCTCATTTCTGGACAGAACAAAAATCTATCACAATCAATTCCATTTTTTAAGATTCTAGCTACATCAGCTTTACTCGCAAATAGCCACCTCGCAGCAGCATTTGAACATGCTAGCAAATGTGTTGCACATGTGGCTATAGATTTTCCTGCATACCATTTATAAATTTTTGCAGCTGTACTACCTTCACTACTAGTATTATGACTATGCGCAATCCTAACTGGCACCCTTGCTTTTTTAGCTGAACGAAGTACAAATCCGCTCATTTTATCCATGTGCGAATGTACAATTCTATATTCTTGATGAGAGGTAAAGAAAGTATCCAGTGCTTTTATATAGCCTCTATGACCAACATCCGTAACATATGGAATTCTATGAATTTCCCCGCCTAACTTTACTATTTCTTCATCAAACACTCCTTCTTTACATGTTAAAAAATCAAATTGAACTTTGGAACGATTTATATTGCGATATAAATTCATAATTAGCGTTTCGGCGCCGCCTCTATTCATATTTACTACTACGTGTAATACTCTTAATGGAGTACCCACCTTAACTCCTCCATTTCACCCATGAATGTTGTATAAATTTCTTGTTTCTCTTTTAACACTTCATTTACTGAGTATTGATTTTTAATAATAGTACATCCATACTGCCCCATCTGATCTAATACTTTAGGATTTATAGAAATACGCTTTATCCTGTCAGCCATTGCGTTTATATCATCACGATCTACAATCCAACCATTCTTATTATTAATAATCAATTCCCTATGTCCCCGGTTATCAGTAGCTACAACCGGAAGTCCACAAGCCATAGCTTCCATTATATTAACTGGCAAGCCTTCCCGATAACTGGATGCAACTGCAATGTCACACATTTGTAGTAAAGAATCAATATCACTTCTATAACCAAGAAAATGAACCATGTTACTCACCCCTAGTTGAGTAGCTAGTTTTTTGCACTCTTCCATTAACGGCCCTTCTCCAGCAAGCAAAAGCTTTGCATGTGGAATTTCATTTTTCAATTGTGCTAATACATGGATTAAAAAACTTTGATTTTTATTTTTATTAAATTCAGCAGCATAAAACATTAAAAAATCTTTAGACTTATAACCATTTTTAAGTCTTAATTGTTCCTTTTCACTTTCAGTAACAGGAATATATCGTTCTATATCCACTCCTACACCATGAACGAATTTAATATTTTTCACCTGAAATCGATGTCTTACTGCTAAATTGTAATCTTCCTGATTAATTGTTATGAGACAATCTGTAGTAGTAGCTAAACTTCTTTCGATTGGATAGTATAAAAGCCAATTTATAAACGGCGATCCTTTACAAAAGTGAAATCCATGCGCCGTATATATTACTTTCGTCCCTTCCCTCCGTGCTTTCCGAGCAGCTAGACGAGCAATGACTCCTCCCATAGGTGTATGACAATGAATGATTTTATATTTATTTTGATGAATAATTGATTTTAGTTTTTTATATGCATGAAGGTTTTGTATGCTAAGAGGTGATCTTTGAATAGGAATATTATATTTTTGAGTTACGTACGGAAGATGTATATTCCCATTCGCTGCAACATGTACTTCCCATCCTTGATCTGCAAACCATTTTAAATATGGTAAATGAAAAGCCTTAAAATGATAATCCACAGTTGCACAAAACAGAACTTTTTTAGACATCATTCCCACGCACCCGTCTTATTTTATTCTTATTAAGCTCACGCACTATTATCCTGATACTGGAATTAACAATTTTAAAGGTTTGCGATGATTAACTAAATCTAATAATTCATCTCGCAATTCCGCTTCATTCAAATTTATATATATAGAAACGAATTCTTCTATCTCTTCTATATGAACATTCATTTCTTGTCCTACGTAAATTCTCGGATGAATTTGCTTCTCATTCATTTCATCTTCTTTTAGTAATTCTTCAAAAAGTTTCTCCCCTGGACGTATACCAGTAAATTCTATTCCTATTTCATCTACAGAATTTCCTGATAATCGAATTAGATTTTTGGCAAGATCGACAATTTTTACTGGTTCTCCCATGTCCAATACAAAAATCTCTCCCCCTTTAGCTAAAGCACCAGCTTGCACTACGAGTCTTGATGCTTCCGGAATTGTCATAAAATACCGGACCATATCAGGATGAGTAACTGTAACTGGTCCACCATTTTGAATTTGATTCTTAAATAAAGGTATAACACTCCCTCTACTTCCTAAGACATTCCCAAAGCGTACAGTAACAAATTTTGTATGACTTAATTTATCCTTATTTTGAATAACCATCTCCGCCAATTTTTTCGTTGCTCCCATAACACTTGTCGGATTCACTGCTTTATCCGAAGAAATCATGACAAATGTTCCCACTCCATGTGCTCTCGCTGCCTCTGCTATATTCATAGTCCCAATCAAATTATTTTTAACAGCCTCTTCAGGGTTATTCTCCATTAGTGGTACATGTTTATGTGCAGCTGCATGATATACGACATTTGGAAGATGTTTACTCATAATTAAATTCATCTTCTTTTCATCTTGTATATCTGCGATTTCAGGAATAAACGTGCCTTTCATATCTCCATATTTTTCGTTTAATTCCATTTCTATAGAATATATACTGTTTTCCCCATGCCCTAGTAAAATCAACTTTTTCGGCCTGAATTTTGCAACCTGTCTACAAATTTCCGAACCAATTGAGCCACCTGCACCAGTAACTAAAATAACTTTATCCGTTATATAATCTGAAATAATATCCACATCAAGCTCAACTGGATCACGCCCTAATAAATCTTCTACTTGAACATCCCTGAATTCATTCACCGAAACTTTACCTGTTACTAAATCTTCTAACATCGGAAGAATTTGAGTTTTCACTTGTGTTTTTAAGCATTCTTTTAAAATAGCATTTCGATCACTTTTGTTTAGCGAAGGAATTGCCAAAATAATAATTTCAATATTCAGTTTTCTGACAACGTACTCGATTTGATTCATACCACCAATTACTGGAATCCCCCAAATATCAAGGTTATGTTTTTTCACATTATCATCAATAAATGCAACTGGCATTAATTCGGCAGCACTATTCTTTAACAACTGTCTTGCAACCATTGTCCCAGCTGAACCAGCACCAACAATTAAAGTTCTTTTTTTGTCACCATTTTTCACATAATAAGTATCTCTATACATTCTCCAAATAAAACGCGAACCACCAATTAATAAAATATGAATCATCCAAGTTACAACTAACAATCGAAAATACATTTTTTGCATTATTATTTGTTGCACAACCGCTGTAGTGATGATAGAAAATGTAACAACTTTGCATATAATGAGTAATTCACCTATACTTGCGTATTCCCAAGCTTTTTTGTATAACTTATAAACAAAAGCAAACAAATGATGACTTAATAATAAAGTGATAGAGCTAATAACTGATGATAAAGTAATAACACTGAAGCTAGCATTTACAAAGAAATAACTAAAAAAAATAGCACCTAATACAATCAGTGAATCCATTAAAAGCAATAACGATATCCTCCGTCGATATGTCATATTACTTCCTCCTTTAATCAATTCCTTACATAACTCTTCCTAATTTATTTCAAAATTAAAATTTCTAACTATACTCTCTTTACGAAAAGCACATAGCTACAAACTTTAATAAAAATGGGCATCTAACCCTCCCTCACATTACACTCTTGATGACTCGCATCTAAGGTTGTTTTCACAACCCACAGCATAATCGAGTGCCTCCGTTGATAGCGGTAAGGAGACATCACCACATCGTAGCCCTTTAAAAAATTCTTTATAAAGAACACCTTAATATACGAATATTAAATTTGTTTTTCTAAAGTACATTTATGTTATTCATACTTTTCCATTCAAAATCGCACCTAATATCCTACTTTTCGTAAAAC
Organism: Bacillus hominis; assembly: GCF_018332515.1. Classification (GTDB taxonomy): domain Bacteria; phylum Bacillota; class Bacilli; order Bacillales; family Bacillaceae_G; genus Bacillus_A; species Bacillus_A hominis. Next base: position 6,459 of record NZ_BOQD01000268.1, read on the forward strand.
TTAACGCCCTTTTCGTTTCAAGCGCATCTTCATTCACAGTATGATTATAACGTATCACCAATAATATACCTTCACACTTATCAGCCAATACACTCGTATCCGTCACTTCTAATACAGGTGAAGAATCAAATAATATGGTATCATACCGTCCCATTGCCTTTTGAATTAACATGTCCATCGCATCGGAACTAAGTATTTCAGATGGATTGAATGGTACTGGACCGCTAGTTAATACATCAAGACTTTCCATCTCCGTTTTTTTCACAACACCTTCTAGATTTGTTGTTCCGTTCAATATGTCAGTTAATCCAATTGTATTTTCTACTCCAAATATTTCATGAATCGTTGGTGTTCGTAAATTCGCATCTATTACCAATACTTTTTCACCTTTTTGTGCTATTGAGACTGCTAAATTTACTGTAATCGTTGATTTTCCTTCACCGTACCTCGGAGAAGTAATAACTATCGTTCTGCTTTTATGAATAGACGAAGATAATTGAATGTTTGTTCGAAGCGAACGATACTGCTCCGAAATTTTTGATCTTGGAGCGGTATGTACAATTATACTTTCTCCTTTAACTTTATTTGTTTTCCGTCTATTTTTGTATGCCACTCCGTTCCCTCCCCCAATAACACTGTATTTTTTTCACTAAATTTATCTTTCGTATTCTTCTTATTCATTTTAGAAATTCCACCCAAAACAGGGATATCTAACAATTGTTCAATTCGTCGTTCTGATTTGATTCTCTCATCAAGTGAATCCAATAAAAAAATAAAACCGATACTGAGCACCATACCTAAAGTGAACGCAATTAGTATCGTCTTAAAGTGATTTATATTTATAGGCATCGAATATTTTTGAACTGGATCCTCTGGTAATATACTCACATTATTAAAATTCAGTATATTCGCTACTTCTTGCTTATAAACAGCCGCTGTAGTATTTGCAATTTTATGCGCAAGCACAGGATCCATATCCACTACATTTATCTTCATAATCTGGGAGCCTTGTACACTTTCTGCACTTATTTGCCCACTTAATGCACCTGCAGATCTGTTAATTTTCAATTCAGTAGCTACTTTTTCTAATATTACAGGCTCATTTACCATCGCTTTCAATGTATTCATCGTTTCAGCGTTAGCTTGAACAATAACCCTTGCTGAGGAGGCATACAAAGGCGTTTTCATATACATACTATACATGGCCCCTCCTACCGTTGTGAGAGTCGTAAACAATAGTAGTATCCACAACCTTCTCCATATTACATTAAATAGATTTTTTAAATTTATTTCCTTATTCATTACTTCTCCTCCTCATTTAATACCAATGAGCTTGAAATTAGCATTAAAAACTCAAGTGAAATAATATTTTTATTATTTTAAATATACAAACATCCCTAGTTAATGCCATTTTAGTTCTTTATACAGAACGAGTCAACACAAATTATTTTCACCAAATTACTTCCTGATGACACTAAAAAAATTACGACAATATTCGTGTTTTTTCACTGTAGATAAATGACGAAAAAGCCCTAATACCGTAGTATTAGGGCTTTTTTCTCTCTTAGTATAGAGACATATATTGATCGCGTTCCCATTGGTGAACTTGAGTTCTAAAGATATCCCACTCAATCTCTTTCGCTTCGATGAAGTGCTCAAGTAAATGATCACCTAATGCGCCACATACGATTTCATTAGATTGTAAAGTAACTAATGCTTGCGCTAATGTTGCTGGTAAATCAACGATACCTGCTTCTTCACGCTCTTCTTTTGTCATTACGTAGATGTTACGGTCTACTGCAGCTGGTGGAGTTAATTTGTTTTTAATTCCGTCAAGACCTGCTGCTAATAATGTAGCCATTACTAAATACGGGTTTGCAGCTGGGTCAACACTACGTACTTCTACGCGTGTACTAATACCACGAGATGCAGGGATACGTACTAACGGGCTACGGTTTTGTGCAGACCATGCTACGTAACAAGGAGCTTCATATCCAGGTACTAAACGTTTGTAAGAGTTTACAGTTGGGTTTGCTACCGCTGTAAATGCTGGTGCATGTTTTAAAATACCTGCGATGAAGTGACGAGCATCATCACTTAATTGTAAATCACCGTTTTGATCAAAGAATACGTTCTCACCATTTTTAAATAATGATAAGTTACAGTGCATACCTGAACCGTTTACACCGTATAATGGTTTCGGCATAAATGTTGCATGTAAACCATGTTTACGAGCAATTGTTTTTACAACAAGTTTGAATGTTTGAATGTCATCACATGAGCGAATTGCATTTGCATATTTAAAGTCAATTTCGTGTTGCCCTGGAGCAACCTCATGGTGAGATGCTTCAATTTCAAAGCCCATTTCTTCAAGTTCAAGAACGATATCACGACGACAGTTTTCCCCTAAATCCATCGGTGCAAGGTCGAAGTATCCACCGTTATCGTTTAATTCTAATGTTGGATTTCCTTTTTCATCAACTTTAAATAGGAAAAATTCTGGCTCTGGTCCAAGATTGAAATCTGAGAATCCTAATGCTTCCATTTCTTTTAACACACGCTTTAAGTTGTTACGTGGATCGCCATCAAATGGAGTACCATCGGCATTGTAAATATCACAGATTAAACGAGCTACTTTACCTTTTTCAGCTGTCCAAGGGAAAATTACCCAAGTATCTAAATCCGGATATAAATACATATCAGATTCTTCAATACGTACAAAACCTTCAATAGAAGATCCATCAAACATCATTTTGTTATCAAGAGCCTTTGTTAATTGGCTCACTGGAATTTCTACGTTTTTAATTACTCCTAAAAGGTCTGTGAATTGTAAGCGGATATACTTTACATTCTCTTCTTTCGCCAAACGGAAAATATCTTCTCTTGTGTACCTAGCCATTATAAATTCCTCCTTAGTCCCTCTAAACACCTTCAGAATCAGTTATCTTTAGTGAAAAAACCTTGAAATGTCACCTTGTCGCAATGAAGTTCGATTAAATCTACCTGTATGTTGTAGTTCATCTCGAAGTATTTTGCGAAGCTCAGTTTTTGAGATTTCTTTCGTTTCTTCTTTTACTTTCACTGCTTCTGTTTGATTTTCTTTCATTAGTAACACTTGTTTAATACCAGCCATATTTAAGCCTTGATCTAATAAATCTTTAATCTCTAACAACTTATCTACATCGTTAAATGAAAATAATCTACGATTCCCCTTTGTACGGGTTGGTGAAACAAGATTATGCTCTTCATAGTAGCGAATTTGACGTGCAGATAATTGTGTTAAATCCATTACTATACCAATAGGAAACAGCGGGGCAGAACGTCTATCTTCTTTCATCGTTTCAGTTCCTCCTTCGCCTTAACTGTTTCTCATTTTATACCATGTTATGTTTAGTGTCAATAGATGTTAGCTTTTCTTACATGATTTTTTTATAAATTTTTTCATTCTTTTTTCTAACGGCCAAATCCTTACTTTCACACGAAAAAAAGCTGCCGAAATCGACAGCTTCCCTTTAAGAAATGGTTAACAGATTCTTTTCAATTAACGCATCAATCGCAGAACAAATCGCAATTTTTACATGCGAATAAGTTAATCCACCTTGTACATAAGCAACATAAGGTGGACGAATTGGGCCATCAGCTGACAATTCGATACTTGCACCTTGAATAAACGTCCCTGCAGCCATAATTACATCATCTTCATAACCTGGCATATAGTTTGCATACGGCGTGAAATGAGAATTAATTGGAGATGCATATTGAATCGCTTGACAGAACGCAATCATACGATCTTTATCATCAAATTGAACAGACTGAATTAAATCTGTTCTTGACGCATCCCACGCTGGTGATGTATTCATTCCTAACTTTTCTAAAAATGCCGCTGTAAAAATCGCACCTTTCAGCGCTTGCCCCGCAACATGCGGCGCTAAGAAGAAACCTTGATACATTTCTTGCAGACTGTATAAAGATGCCCCTGCTTCCGCACCAATCCCCGGAGATGTTAGACGATATGCACACGCTTCAACATACTGTTCTTTACCGACAATGTAACCACCCGTTTTAACAATTCCCCCGCCAGGATTCTTAATAAGAGAACCTGCCATTAAGTCCGCACCAACATGACATGGCTCTTTTTCTTCAATAAATTCGCCATAGCAGTTATCTACAAATACAACAACATCAGGTTTAATTTCTTTAACAAACGCGATCATCTCTTTAATTTGTGAAACTGTAAACGACGGACGAGTAGCATATCCTTTTGAACGTTGAATACCAATCATCTTCGTGTTACTACGGATCGCAGCTGCAACAGCTTCAAAGTCCACAATTCCCCCTTCAGTTAACGGAACTGCGTTATAACCAATATTATATTCTTTAAATGAGCCTACACCTTTTCCGCGCACACCAACGATTTCCTCTAACGTATCATACGGTTTCCCCGTTATGTATAGTAACTCATCTCCCGGACGTAAAATACCGAATAAAGCTGTTGAAATTGCGTGAGTACCTGAAATAATTTGCGGACGAACAAGACCCGCTTCTGCCCCAAATACATCAGCATACACTTTCTCTAACGTGTCACGACCAATATCATCATAGCCATAACCTGTCGTCGGAATAAAATGCGAATCGCTAATTTTATGTTTACGAAAGCTTTCTAGCACACGAAATTGATTACTCTCAATCACTTCATCCACACGTTTATGCACTTCTGTAATTTGACTTTCCACTTCTTTTACGATTGGAGCCATTTTTTCTCCATTTTTCAAACGATCAAACATTATTATTTTCTCCTTCTTCCACTAAAAATCTCTTTAATTGTCCATTAAGCGATGAATGAGCAAATATATACCCTGTACACTCATATACAAATTCATCTTCTAGAAACTCCATTTTCGTTAATAGCGTTTCCGTCTTCAAAAGCGTTAACAATCTACCTTCACTAGGAGGAATCATCACTTTATAAACTTCCATTTCTTCCTTCATCTTCGTTTCTATCGCTTCTTTTACACGTAATAAATCACTTTCTTCAAACGCACTAGTCATTAAGAAATCACTTTTCGGAAACGGAATGAAATTTTGATGCAATCTATCTTTTTTATTATATAACGTAATAATAGGAATATGATTTATTTCAAGGTCTGACAATAATTGTTTTACCGTCTGCTCATGCCCTACATAATTAGGATCTGCCGAATCAACAACATGTAAAATAACATCCGCTTCACCAGCTTCTTCTAACGTAGATCGAAAAGCAGCGATTAGTGACGTAGGTAAATCTTGTATAAAACCAACCGTATCAGTCAAAAGCACTGTATAACCAGAAGGTAACGGCATCTTTCTTGTCGTCGGATCTAGCGTTGCAAACAATAAGTTTTCTTCAAACGTATCAGCTTCCGTTAATCTATTAAACAAAGTAGATTTCCCCGCATTTGTATACCCAATTAACGAAACTTGAAACACTTTATTATCTTTTCTTCTCTCACGATATCTTTTTCGATGTTCTACAACAACCGCAAGTTGCTTCTTTATTTCATCAATACGTGATCGAATATGACGACGGTCCGTTTCAAGCTTCGTCTCTCCCGGTCCTCTTGTACCAATTCCACCACCAAGACGCGATAAAGACAAACCTTGCCCCATAAGGCGCGGCATTGTATATTGCAACTGAGCTAACTCTACTTGAAGCTTACCCTCTCTCGATTTCGCACGTTGCGCAAAGATATCTAGTATTAACTGCGTTCGGTCAATCACTCTCGCATCTAATACTGAAGATAAATTCCGAATTTGGCTTGGTGTTAACTCGTTGTTAAAAATAATAACAGCTGGTTCTAATTCTTCAACTAACAGCGTAAGCTCTTCCAGTTTACCTTTTCCTATATAAGTCGCAGGATGAAACTTCGGGCGCTTTTGCGTCGTTGATACTAACACTTCCGCTCGCGCAGTCTTTGCTAGCGATACAAGCTCTTTCATGGAATGCATAAATTTTTCATCATCATCTTGCGACAATTGACAGCCAACTAATATGACTTTTTCTTTTTCTTCCATCAAATATGTTCACTCATCCTTTTCGAAATTTAAACCTTCTAATATAATAGCAGAGGAAGCATATTTCATCTAGTTAGCGGGGGAGAAAATTCATGGCATGGGAGATTTTTAGCATCATAGGCACAATCGCCTTCGCACTAAGCGGAGCCATTGTTGCAATGGAAGAAGATTATGATATTTTCGGGGTATATATTTTAGGAATGGCAACCGCATTTGGGGGAGGTGCCCTTCGTAATTTATTAATCGGCTATCCAATCGTCGCATTTTGGCAACAAGACATGTTATTCCAAATCGCACTATTATCAATGACGATTATTTTTCTTTTTCCAAATAAATTAATTAGACATTGGAAAAAGTGGGAAAACATCACGGACGCCATCGGTTTATCAGCATTCGCTGTACAAGGAGCACTATATGCTCAAAAACTAGATTTACCAATTAGCGCTACAATCGTAGCTGCTGTTTTAACAGGCATCGGCGGCGGTATTATTCGCGACCTTCTAGCTCGCAGAAAACCCCTTGTCCTCCGAGCTGACGTATATGCGTTTTGGACGATTTTAGCAGGTTTCTTAATTGGCGCTAAAATTATCGTTAGCGATTGGGCTCTATACACCTTATTCATTTTAATTGTTTGCTTCCGCATGATTTCTATTCATTACAAATGGCATTTACCGCATAGACGTATCGATACAAAGGAACGTTCATTGCATAAATAGCACTCTAACCTCTTTACATATCGTAAAGAGGTTTTTCTTTTCTAACGAGTTTTTCTTCACATAATGTTTATACTAATTTTTAAAGCGAGGTGAATACAAATGACAAACCATGTTAATAAAGGTGCTCAAAAAAGCTCAGTAGACCAAATTACACACGATCCTAATTCAGCACACGAAAAAAGCGCTAAAATGGAACGCTTCCATAAATCTTACCAAGAAAAAGCGAAAAAAGAATAACGTACTTATACATCAAAAAACAGACGCACAGTTTACGTACTGTGCGTCTCCTCTTCAAGCATCAAATCCATACTTGATATCCCAATTAAATCATATTTATCATACGTATCCTCTTGTAACAATCGCATAGCTTGTGTGCGAATTGACTTTTCAACAATATTCCGTACGTATCGCCCATTACTAAACGATGTAATTTGTGACGAATACTTTACCGCGTGTAAATGATCTCTAAATTTCCACTCTGCTTCTTTCGACAACTGATATTCACGCTCTTCATACATTCTCTTTCCAATTTCCAACAACTGATTTACCGAGTAATCCGCAAATTCAATAATAAACGGAAAACGAGATTGTAATCCTGGATTTAATGAAAGAAAATGATTCATCTCTCTTGAATACCCAGCCAAAATTAATACAAAACCGTGTTGCTTATCTTCCATATGCTTCACAAGTGTATCAATAGCTTCCTTTCCAAAATCCTTCTCTCCACCCCGCGCTAAAGAATATGCCTCATCAATAAACAAAATACCTCCCATGGCCTTTTTTATTAAATCTCTTGTTTTTTGCGCTGTATGACCGATATACTCACCTACAAGATCAGCACGTTCAGCTTCAACTAAATGCCCCTTCGATAAAATATTCATCTCAAACAACAATTTCCCTATCATTCTAGCAACGGTTGTCTTCCCAGTACCAGGATTCCCCCTAAATAACATGTGAAGCACTTGCTTCTCAGACTTCAACCCCACCTCTTGCCTTTTTTTATTTACATAAATCCAAGCATAAATTTCTTTTATTATCTTTTTTATATCATCCATCCCAACAAGTTTCCCCATCTCTTCTTCAATTCTCTGCAACATCTCATGTTTAGTAGTGGTTTCACTTGAAATTACCGTTTTATTTTCTGATGCCGGTAACGAAATTTTCTTTCGATGGTTTAATACAATATTAATTTGATTGTTATTTTTCTTACGCATCGATTGTTCCATACAATCACCTCATTTTATCCCGCTATTTACGGGCAGTAAGACTCCCACCTCAAAATTCAGCAAATACGAGGAAATTAGGCGGGAGATAACTGCCCGTAAATGCCCGATTGGTTCAACCAATAATCAGCGGGGGATGAACAAAATCCCCACTGATTAAAGTTTCACTTTATCCACTCACCAAATATTATTATTCCAGTCCCTCTTGCAAATGCCTATTTTCAGAAAAGTTTGCTATAATATAAAGAAATAATTAAGGTGGTGGGACTATGGAAACAACGGAATTCCATGATACAATACAAGCCTTTTCTATTTTTTTATTGAATAAAGGCCGAAAGTCTTCAACCATTAAACGTTATGTTTATGACATTGAAGATTTTGGACATTGGTTAGAAAAAAACAAAAAGCTCCCTTCCAGTAATATATGGGCAACACTTTGTACAAAAGACTATGAAGATTACTTTTCAGACTTAAAAAAGAATCGACACTACTCTGAGAAAACAATGCATCGTGTATTTATTGTATTAAATAGAATGCATCATTTTCTTAACATTCCAAATCCATTGAAGAATATGGAAATTACTATTCAGCCAAACCGCGCATTGCGTAATGAAGATTTCATTTCATCCGATGAAGAAAAAAGATTAAAGCATATAGTCACTTCATTAGAAGGACTTTCAGAAAAACAACGTCCTGTTCGTCCATTACTAATAGATCGTAATGTCGCCATTTTAAGTCTATTAATCGACTACGGACTATCCTTACAGGAACTTACAGCATTAACTATGCATCACGTTCATTTTGAAACTAATACACTTTCTATTCCAGCAACCGCAGGAGTAGAAAGAACAATCACATTAGCAACCGAAGACAAAAAACAACTGTACACATATTATAAAAGTATTCCAGAACCAGTTCGTCCTAAATACCATAGTAATGATCCATTGTTTGTTGCATTCGATTTTAACCGCGGAACTTACAGATGGGTATATGAAAATGACGCACCAAAAGCACTAACAGAAATCGCCATTCAAAAAATGATCCGACTTGAAGTAGCAAGAGCGAATTTACGTAAAGGCATTTCTGGACAACATTTCCGGAACACGTTTATTTTACGCCTAATAAAAAAACAAACCCCAGAGCCAGAGATCATAAAATTAATTGGCTTCAAATCAAAAATTTCACTAAAACGATATTATCAATATGCTGAAAATAAAAAAAACGCCCTATAATAAGGCGTTTTTTTATTTTTTCTCGAAACAATCAATTTTACTATGACCATTTAACTATTCCCTGCATCTACTATGATGAGTTTTGTTCACATTTTTATTAGAAAGGAGAGATTTAATGTCTCGCTTTAACGACAATCAGAATAAATACTCCAATCCATGCTTTCCAACTAGTGCTGGACGAATTCCAACTACCCCAACGATTCCAATTACTAAAGCGCAAATTAGAACATTCCGCGCAATCATTAACGATTTAATAAAAATAATCCCTAAACTTTTCGCCAATCCATCCCCCAAAAACATAGAGGATCTAATAGATACATTGCAGCTACTAAGCAAATTCATCTGTTCACTAGACACTACTTCCGCTCTGAAAGCACAAGGATTAGCCATTATCAAAAACTTAATAACTATATTAAAAAATCCGACCTTCGTAGCAAGTGCTGTATTTATTGAACTTCAAGTCCTAATTAATTACTTACTATACATTACAAAACTATTCCGAATTGACCCTTGCACACTCCAAGAACTTCTTAAACTAATAGCCGCACTACAAAGCACCCTAGTTAATTCAGCTTCGTTCGGCAGAGGGCCTACCGGACCTACCGGTGCTCAGGGACCTCAAGGCA
>NZ_BOQD01000269.1 GCF_018332515.1 Bacillus hominis
GACTTTATACCGATGATACGCACAAAAATGAATTTCAAATTACATACAGCTCATTTTATTTCTATAGCTATCGGATTTTCAGCTTTTTTCATTACAATTACTACAAACTATACTATTTTAGAAATTATTTTTTTCTTTGGTATTCTTTATACATCTCTTATCATCACAATATTATTCCTTATTTTTAGTAAACAAAAAATAAGTATCATTATACCACTCATCTCGATTATGGGTGCCCTTACCGGTTATGTAGTTTACTTCTTAATCGGTCCTTTAACAAGCATTTGGGTTAGTATAACTGTTACTCTTTCACTAAGCATTTTTTATACGTTTTCACATTGGATACACCAACAATCCAAATATAAAATGAAACTATAATATGAGGTCCTTTTGGCAGTTTAAACTTTGCTGCCTAAGGCCTTTTTACTTTTATCGTAAACTATTGTACTGTGCTATAAATTAGATTCGTTGTCTATATAACCTCGCATCTGAATTGCAAAACATGATTCACTTTACAAAAAAAATGTCATACCCCTTCATAGTCTCCTCATAGATTTCCATATAGAATAGAAGTATGTAGCTTGATATAAAAAGGAGTTGATCGTAGTATGTCAAAAAAATTATATAAGTCCGAAACTGATAAAATGTTATTCGGTGTGTGCGGTGGTTTAGGAGAGTATTTCGATATAAGCACTACTCTAATTCGTATCATCTGGGTTATTGCAGTTTTATGTTTCGGAACGGGGTTTTTAGCTTATCTCATTTGTTTATTACTGATGCCACGTTCTTACTAACAGCACCAGCAATTATTCGGTGCCCTTTTTTCTGTTCACTACTTACTCATAGCCTTTAAAAAACCGCCTATAGAAAATTATTCTATAGGCGAATTTTCATGAAGAATACTTCATCGTTAAATGTAATACCGCCACTTCATCCTCATTATTTCGATAGCTATGTTTCTTATTCGCTTCAAATTGAATGGAGTCAAACTCATTTAATTCGTATACATCATTCTCCACTCGAATAGATACTGTCCCTTTCATTACTGTTACAAGCTCAATAGCACCTTCATGATGAGCTTCAGGTTCATATATACTATTCGCTCTTAAACAAGCACGGTGCATTTCCATCCCTGTTTCTTTCGTGTAACGGAACATCGTTTCTAAGTGCCACGCTTGTCCTACATCTACTGCAAAGCCTTCTCCGCAGCGCGCAACAGCTACAGGCTCTCCAACAACCATCAATCTCGATAAAGGGATTGATAACCCTTTCGTAATTTTCCAAATGACAGCTAATGTTGGATTCGTTTCACCTCTTTCAATTTTTCCTAACGTTAATTTACTAACACCTGTCTTTTGGGCTAAATCTTCTAAACTTAATTTTTGTTCATTTCGAATTTGTCTCAATAACTGACCTACTTGCTGGATCACTTCTTTCGTTTGCATATCTTCATTTTCTTTCATCTATAAAAACCACCTTAAAGTATAAAATAGTTTACTTTTATTCAATTTAAGTATATTATAACATACATAATTATTCGATTTCGAAAGGAGTGTTATACTTCATGCGCGCAATATTACTAGGTCTTTTATCATCGGCCTTTTTTTCTGCAACCTTTATTATTAACAGAGCAATGAATGTATCTGGAACAAGCTGGGCTTGGACCGCTTCCTTCCGTTTTCTATTTGCTCTCCCTATTTTATTCCTTATCGTTTTATTTCGCAAAAACTTAAGAGGATTATGGGAAGAGTTAAAAAAACATCCATTGGCTTGGATCGGATGGGGTTCCGTTGCCGGTATTGGTTTTTATTCTTTATTAAGTTTTGCAGCTGTTTTTTCTCCAGCTTGGCTCGTTGCTGGAACTTGGCAAGTTACGATATTAGCAGGTTTACTTTTATCACCATTATTTTTCATTAAAACAGAAACGAAATCAGGTACAAAATTTGTACGCGGAAAAATTCCACTGCGCAGTTTATATGTAGCATTATTTATTTTACTTGGTGTAATTTGTATGCAAGCGACTGCAGCAGGTCATATTACAATGACTCAGTTCATTTCAGGTTTTTTACCTGTCGTATTAGCAGCTTTCTTATATCCCTTCGGTAACCGAAAAATGATGGAACTTGTTAGCGGGCGCCTTGATACATTCCAACGTGTATTAGGAATGGCAATCGGAAGTCTCCCTATTACAATTCTACTTGGTATATACGGATTTTCCACTACTGGTATTCCATCATCAAGTCAAATGCTTCAAGGATTTTTGTTAGCATTATGTTCCGGAGTTATTGCGACGATGACATTTTTCTTTGCTACTGACTTAGCAAAAGACAATCTTGCTTTACTTGGAGCTGTTGAAGCAACACAAGCTGGAACAATGATCTTTACCGTTCTTGGTGAGATTATTTTCTTAAATGGCTCATTCCCTAGTGGTCTGTCACTGATTGGGATGATTATTATCATGCTAGGGATGGTCGTAAATAGTGTTTTAAACCGTTCTGTTCCAGTCATTAAACAAAAAAAATCAGCATAAAAATGGATATGGTTCTTCTTCATAGAACCATATCTATTTTTATTGTCCCCCTATTTCGCCTTATCAGAATAGTATTTCATTGGCTGTTTACACTAAAACCTATGTTATAATACGTTTCATGCGCAATAATAGGAGGTAAATTATGTTAAAAAAAGCAATTGCTGAATTTATTGGTACATTTGTACTTGTATTATTCGGAACTGGAGTAGCTGTCATTGGTGGCGGAATTGAAGGAGTTGGAACATTAGGAATCGCTATGGCTTTCGGTCTATCTATTGTTGCTATGGCATATAGCATCGGAACAATTTCTGGATGTCACATTAACCCAGCAGTATCGGTAGCTATGTTCATCAACAAAAGAATGAGCAGTATGGAACTTAGCTATTATTTATTAGCTCAAATTTTAGGTGGTTTATTAGGAACTGCAACGTTAGTAACCATTTTACGATCTGCTAAATTGCCTTTAAATAATTTAGGACAAAATAGTTTTGGAACTCTTGGTTTATCTGGAGCATTTTTAGTTGAATTCATTTTAACTTTCGTATTTGTTTTAGTTATCGTTGCTGTAACAGGTAAAAAAGGAAGCTCTTCTTTAGCTGGACTAGTAATTGGTTTCACATTAGTATTAATTCACTTATTAGGTATTCCGTTAACTGGAACATCTGTTAACCCAGCTCGTAGTATCGCACCAGCTCTATTCGCTGGCGGAGAAGCAATTTCTCAACTATGGGTGTTCATCGTTGCCCCAATTCTTGGTGGTATCGTAGCAGCTGTTGTAGGAAAGTTTATTTTAAATACTGAAAAATAGAATTTTCAATATTTCCGAATAAAAAAAGGCGAGCCCTCATCATGAGGAAGCTCGCTTTTTTATTCTTTAATTTTCGACTTTAAATTTGTAACTAACTGCTGCACCGTTACATTTGCAAGTACGTTTTCCATCGCTTCTTGCGATTGTATTAAAACAATCTCTAATACCGATTGAATATTAGCTCCTACTGGACATTCAATGTTGGGATTTTCATGGAAAGAAAATAGATGTCCTTCTTCTACAACTTCCACAGCTTTATATACATCAAGTAATGTAATTTCATCTAAATCGCGAGCAAGTGTCGTACCACCTTTACCAGCTTGTACATCAACAAGTCCTGCTCTCTTCAACATTCCTGTAATGCGACGAATCACAACTGGATTTGTATTCACACTACCAGCAATCCATTCAGAGGTACAGCGAGAGTTTCGATCTATCGCAAGTAACGTTAACATATGAACACCTACTGTAAAACGACTACTAATTCCCATCTGCACACCCTCCTTTTTATTCATTCTATTAAAAGACAACTCTTATTATTATATACTATTTTTAATTTATACATAAAGTGAAACTTTAATCAGTGGGGGTTTTGTTCATCCCCCACTGATTATTAGCCTTCTCCAATCGGGCGTTTACGGGCAGCCCGACTCCCACCTAACTTCTTTGCTCCAGCTGAATTTTGAGGTGGGAGTTTTACTGCCCGGCAAATAGAGGGATAAAGAAAAAGCATGATTCCATTAGAAAATCATGCTTTCCCTCTATTATTGACGTTTAATAAATTTCGCTAAATCTTTAAATTTCACTTTATCTGAGTAATTCATTACACCATTTACATAGATACGGCTTGTAATAGCATTTAATATACCAATCGTCGCCAATAAAACTACTAATGTTATCGTAATCTCTAACATACCTGCTTCACCAGCTACAATCCGCGAGAAGGTGACCATCGGTGTAAAAAACGGAACATACGAACTTACAACAACAATAGTACTATTCGGATCACTTAATGATTTAATACTAATGAAGAATGCAGCCATGATCAAAATCATTACCGGGAAAGATACAGCTTGTAAATCCTCTGTCTTAGACACAACAGCTCCAGCCGCAGCATACATCATCGCATAAAGTAAATACCCCGTAATGAAATACACAAGGAACATACTTATAACCTTTGCATCTAATTTTGTAAAGTCAATTGGAACACCAAATAATGAGGCACTTTCTAAATCGACCCAACCTAACAAATAAGGAATAAGATAACCACACGCCAATATTACAAGTTGTAATAACGCCGTTGAAACAACCGCCAAAATTTTCGCATACATCATCGTAAGAGGCTTTACTTTCGGAAGCATTACTTCCATTACACGTGACGCCTTTTCAGATGCAATATTCATTGCGATTGTATTTCCGAAAGCTACAATAAACATATACAAAGCAAATGTAAAGAAATATGCAATTCCGAAAGAAGATGTGCGATCTTTTATCGCCTCTTGCTTCACTTGAATTTCTGCCTGTAATTGCTGCGCAATTTCTGGTGAAACATTATTTTTTGCAATCGTTACCATCGTATATTGTTGTTTTAAATAGCCTGCCATAATTGCAGAAGTTGCTTGGCTTGGAAATCCATTATACATATATGTAACTGCTGGAGCCCCATCCTTTTCCGTCACATGGAATAGACCATCTAAATCTCCCTCTTCTACTTGCTTATGCAGTTTATCAAAATCACCCTTTGAACCGACCGTTATTTTTGCTGATGGCAATAGCTTATTTAGCTCTTCCTTTTGTACTTTGTATGTGGAACTCTCTACTACAACTGCAATTTTATCTTTATCCTTATTTTTATCATCGCCTGAAGTAAAATGATTAAATGCAAAAATCCCAAACACAACCAAAAATAAAATCGCACTCGTAATTAATGATTTTTTAGATAAAAACGCTTCCCTAAAATAAAATGAAAATACATGAGAAAATTTACGCATCTTTATTTCGCCCTCTCTACAAAGATTTCGTTCAATGTTGGCTCTAGCATTTTAAATTGTCGTAAGCTAACCCCTTGTTCTTGCAATTGTTGCAAAATCTTTAGAGCTTCTGCATCGTCTTGTACTTTTACATAAAGAAGGCCTTGTTGTTTTTCATATGGAACATGTATAGCTTCTAATCCCTTTTCATTCTCTGCTATATCTTCAATCGTTAAATTACGAAAACCGTATTCTTTCTTAATATCACTTAACTGTCCTTCTACAACTGCTTCACCTTTTTTCAAAATACACACATGTTGGCAAAAAGCCTCTACTTGCTCCATACGGTGACTTGATAAAATAATTGTCTTTCCACTCTGTACTTGTTCTCCAATAATACTAGCTAGCATTCCAGCATTAACTGGATCAAGTCCGCTAAATGGTTCATCCAAAATAAGAAGTTCTGGATCGTGAAGAAGAGCAGCTATCAATTGAATTTTTTGCTGATTCCCTTTTGAAAGTTCTCCAGCCGTTTTAAATTTATATTCTGGAATTGCTAAGCGCTCTAACCAGTGATCAATTGCAAGATCCACTTCTTTTTTCGTCATTCCTTCTAATCTACCAAAATATCGCAACTGATCTATTACTCTACTTTTTGTATATAGTCCTCTTTCTTCTGGTAAATATCCAATTGTTACCCCGCTATCACCAAATGATTTTCCATCCCACGTAATAGAACCTTCATTTGGCGTTAATAAACCTAGTAACATTTTAATTGTCGTCGTTTTCCCTGCACCATTTCGGCCAAGTAACCCTAACACTTCACCTTTCGGTAACGAGATTTGCAAACCATTAACTGCTTTAGATTCTCCGAATATTTTTGTTAAGTTTTGAATTTGTAAACTCAATGTATATATCCTCCCCTTCAATAGCATTCTCGCTCTCGCTTACATAATATGTTTGTTTAAAACATCATATAGTAACCTTATTCCCTCTTCTTACATACATTCCTTTTCTTCAACTACTTAGTTTTGATCTTATCTTTTTTATTTACCTTATCTACTATAGGACAAACTACTACATATATAAAAGACAATATGCAAATGTTCATAAAAAAACATCATATTTTAATATATAATATTAAATGATTTTCTAACATCGAGGAGGATACATATGAAGATGAAGAGGGGTATTACCACTTTATTATCTGTAGCCGTTCTTTCCACATCGCTTGTAGCATGTTCAGGAACAGCTGAGAAAACAGTGGCAAAAGAAGAGAAAGTACAATTAACAGACCAGCAACTGATGGCTGATTTATGGTATCAAACAGCTGGCGAAACGAAAGCACTATACTACCAAGGATACAATATTGGTCAATTGAAGCTTGATGCAGCTCTCGCAAAAGGGACAAGCAAAAAACCTGCTATCGTACTTGATTTAGATGAAACTGTTTTAGATAACAGTCCTCATCAAGCTATGAGCGTAAAAACAGGAAAAAGCTATCCTTATAAATGGGACGATTGGATTAATAAGGCTGAAGCTGAGGCTCTCCCAGGCGCTATTGATTTCTTAAAATATACAGAGTCTAAAGGTGTAGATATTTACTACATCTCAAATCGTAAAACAAATCAACTAGATGCAACAATTAAAAACCTTGAGCGCGTAGGAGCTCCTCAAGCAACGAAAGAACATATATTACTACAAGACCCGAAAGAAAAAGGGAAAGAAAAGCGTCGTGAACTTGTTTCTCAAACACATGACATCGTCCTATTCTTCGGTGACAACTTATCTGATTTCACTGGTTTTGATGGAAAATCTGTAAAAGATCGCAATGAAACAGTAGCAGAATCAAAAGCACAATTTGGTGAGAAATTCATCATTTTCCCTAATCCAATGTACGGTGATTGGGAAGGCGCTTTATATGACTATAATTTCAAAAAATCAGATGCAGAAAAAGATAACATCCGTCGTGACAACCTAAAATCATTTGATAATAAGTAAAAGAGGATGGCAAATGCCATCCTCTTTTATTGCATATTTCTTGTTAAAGGCAAGATAAACACTTCTACACGTCGATTTTTCGCTTTTCCTTCTGGCGTATCATTTGGTGCAATTGAACGGTATTCCCCGTAACCAATTGCACTAAATTTTTCTGGTTGCAATTCTTTATTTTGGAGTAACACCTGCATGAAATTAACTGCCCGCTGTGTACTTAACTCCCAGTTTGATGCAAACTGAGCATTTGCAATAGGAACCGTATCTGTATGACCCGACACTGTAATTTCACGAGGTGATGCCGAAACAAGTAAGTTAGACATCTCTTTTGCAATCCCTAACGACTCCAACTTCACATCTGCTTTCCCTGAATCAAATAATACATTTTCTAATATCGTTACCATTAATCCTTTTTCAGTTAAATCCGTTTTAAAAGAAGAAGATAATTGCTTTTCCTCAATATACTTATCAATACTTTGTTGTACTGCTTTTAATTCATTCATTTCTTGCTGTTTCACTTCAGCTTCAGCATCTTTTTTTATTTTCTCAGATTCCAAACCACTTGCCGATAGCTCTTTTTCTTCTTTTGGTTTTTGATCACTTAAAAACTCTTTATTTCCTGTTCCACCTGCTAGTTCACTTCGAAAAGCTACTGCCATCTGTTTAAATTTCGCAGCATCTATACTACTCATTGCAAATAAAACAATAAACAGCGCAAACAACAACGTTAGCATATCAGAATACGGAATTAACCAAGTTTCATCGATATGCTCGTCATGCTTTTTCCTTTTACTTCTTCTATTCTTCCTACTCCGCATTTTTTTCTGCTCCTTTTTCTAGCTTTTTACGCTCAGTTGCAGAAAGCGCACCTAAAATACGGTTTTTCATAATAAATGGATATGTACCTTCTTGTAACATTAATAAACAATCAATAATTAAACGTTTCTTCTCTAATTCAGCAGCAGACTTTTGCTTTAATTTATTTGCAAATGGATGCCATAATACGTAACCTGAAAAAATACCGAAAATCGTTGCAATAAACGCACCTGAAATAGCATGTCCTAGCTTTTCAATATCAGTTAAATTTCCAAGTGCAGCTACAAGACCGATAACAGCACCTAAAACCCCTAATGTAGGTGCATATGTACCAGCTTGCGAAAAAATAGTAGCTCCTTTTGCATGTCTTTCTTCAATTGCTTCTAATTCAGCTTCTAAAATTTGTTCTAAGTCTTCTGCAGATACACCGTCAATCACAAACTTCATACCACGCAAGAGAAATTCATCTTGAATTGTATCTAATTGTTGTTCTAAAGACAAAATACCGTATTTCCTACTCTCAGATGTCCAATGAACAAATAATTCTAGTAACTGTTCATAACTTAAATCTTTTTTATTTGAACTAAAAAGAACTTTAAATAATTTTGGAACCCTTTTTAGTTGTTCCATCGGAAATGCTATACATACTGCAGCAAATGTACCGATAAAAATAATTAATGCTGCGGCAGGATTCAATAAGGCTGTTACGTCAGCGCCCTTGACGACCATCCCTACTACTACCGCTACAAATCCTAAAATGAGGCCAATAATTGTTGCAAAATCCATTCCCATTCACTCCTAGTCTATACAAGAAGTCCTTTATTCTCAATAATCGCTACATCTCCTTATATGTATATATTACATAAAAAATGAATCACATGAAAGATAGGAAATGAATTATATAAAAAAATACTACAATTTCACACATTTTCTGACATTTTCTTTGCATTTTTATTACGTTATGACTCTTATATTTCTTTTTCAATAAACTAGACTTATAATAAAAACGACACATATTTTATTAAGAAAGGACAGTGATTACAAGGTATCATGAAAAAGATAATAATTATTTCTGCCGCTACTATTGTAATCGGTATCACATCTTTCGCTTACTTTGGTTCTAAATCACCACTGCAAAATGAGGCGAAAGCTGTCGAAAATCAAAAACATAGTAACCATCCAAAAGAAGAAATTCCTGCTTTTCCAAAAGCTGATCATAATGCAAAGAAACTAGATGATAATTTTTCCGTTGTAACAAATCCAGATTCTGCTCTTGTATTAGTCAATAAACATCGTAAATTACCAGATGGGTACATCCCAGAAGATTTAACAAAACCGAACGTACCATTTACTAGTCCAAAAGATAAAGAGAAAACATTACTTCGCAAAGATGCTGCAGACGCTCTTGAAAAAATGTTCCAAGCAGCGAAAGAAGAAGGTTTAGAACTTACAGCAGTTTCAGGTTACCGTTCTTACAAACGCCAACAGTCATTACATAATACATATATTAAACGCCAAGGAAAAGCTGAGGCTGATTCGGTAAGTGCAATTCCTGGAACAAGTGAGCATCAAACTGGTCTAGCAATGGATATTAGCTCAAAATCTGCTAAATTCCAATTAGAACCA
The DNA here is from genome assembly GCF_018332515.1 of Bacillus hominis. Classification (GTDB taxonomy): domain Bacteria; phylum Bacillota; class Bacilli; order Bacillales; family Bacillaceae_G; genus Bacillus_A; species Bacillus_A hominis. Next base: position 9,746 of record NZ_BOQD01000269.1, read on the forward strand.
ATCTTCGGAGAGACAGCAGAAGGAAAATGGGTTGCAGAACATGCCCATGAGTTCGGATTTGTCATTCGTTATTTAGAGGATAAAACAGAGACAACAGAGTATTCATACGAACCGTGGCACTTACGCTACGTTGGCAATCCATATGCCGCATACATATATAAGCACCACCTAACATTAGAAGAGGCAACGAAGGACAAAAAATAAGAGAGCGAATCGCTCTCTTATTTTTCTTTTATTCTATTATTGTAGTGACTTCTTCCATTCCTCAGACCATGGTTCCCCTCTTCCAGTTTTTTTCGATGCTTGCACCATCATACCGCGTCCAACTAAACAAACTTCCCCTTCTGCATTTTTGACCATATAGTGTAAATCTAAAGAGGAATTCCCAACCGCTCCTGCCTTTACATATACTTTCAACTGCTCATCAAAATAAATTTGTTTTATGAAATTGCATTGTAGATCTGCGACGACTATCATCGTTTCTGATGATTCATGTGTCCATTCTTGCATAAATCCGAGTTCTTTAAACAATGCGATACGCGCTTCTTCAAAATATGTAAAAGCAACGACATTATTTACATGTCCAAACATATCTACTTCCCCAAAACGAACTTTGACAGGATTATAAAATGAAAAACCACTTTCCCATTGCTCAAAGTCTTCAATATAAGAAATTCTCTTCATTGTTCCCTCTCCTTTTCGCCCTTAAAATAAAGTGAAACTTTAATCAGTGGGGGTTTTGTTCATCCCCCACTGATTATTAGTTGAACCAATCGGGCGTTTACGGGCAGTCGATCTCCTACCTAACTTCTTTGCTCCACCTGAATTTTGAGGTGGGAGTTTT
>NZ_BOQD01000270.1 GCF_018332515.1 Bacillus hominis
TACTTGATAAAATAGCATAATAACTTTTTAAACCCTCTATTTTCACACGAATCGCACCGCCTGGTGAAGCATCCCCATGATGTTCTGATAAATGTATCACAGCATCGTTTAGCGAAATTTGCATATATAATGGCATATTTTCCTCATACCGATGTTCCCAATCCAGTTTAAATCCTAAAAAGTTAAAGTAAAACAACTGCGCTTTTTCAACATCAAAAATTCTAAATATAGGTGTAATCATTTATAATCCTCTCCTATTTATAAACATCCGCGGCCAATTCTCTCAAAACTTCTACATTCACAACTTCAAAACAACCATTGTTTTTCTTAATTATCTCTTTATCACAAAAGGTATTCAATGTGCGCAATAAATGCCGATAACTCGTTCCTAACAATTCCGCTGTTTCCGTTAAATTCCCGCTAAACACAATTCTATTTCCGTGCTGAACCGCTCTTTCCCCTGCTGCTAACATGTAACTCGCAAGTCGATTTTCAAGTGGGTATAGTAAATTAATTGTACTATTTTTTGAAAGTCGATTTAATTTATGTGCTAACGATCCACAAATACATCTTAAAAATTTCGCATCATGAAATAGTTGATTTCTCACTTTTCCTAAAGGCAAACCAACACAATATGAATCTGCCATCACTTGTACGTTTGAAGTAATTCTCTGAGAATGAATTAACTCCACATCTCCTAACAACTGCAAGCTATCATAAAAGCATAATAATACGGATTTCCCGTTACTTAATGTATTAAACGCTTTCGCCTTTCCTTCAACAAAGAAATATAAATAGTCTATTTCCTCATTCTCTCTGCAAATGAACTCATTCTTTTTAAAAAATATAAGTTCCATATATGGTTTCATATCATTACTAAAAAATGAGTCAATATTATTTTGTTTCATATAATCTGCTAATTTATTTGAATTACATACTTTCTTCATAACTCCCCCACCTTTACAACTCATCCCCATTTTAATCAAAATTTTCTTCTTCCACTATGACATATGTCATAGTAATACACAATTTCAGCGTGATACAGTCATTACAAACATGAAATATAAAGGGGATATTACATTGTATAACTTTCTTTCTGTCTTTATTGGGGTGCTTATTGCCACCATGCTTCCATTGAATGGAATTTTATCTGAGTTGATTGGCAATTATACAGCGAGTGTTGTCATTCATCTTGTAGGTTTAATAGCTGTTGTTTTCGTGCTAATCCTTAACAAAAATAAAATTCACTTTGAAAAAGGTATTCCGCTTTATTTATATAGCGCTGGAGCGATTGGTGTATTCACTGTTCTTTTTAGCAATATAAGCTTCTCTGCTCTTGGTGCCTCTATTACTATCGCATTAGGCTTACTTGGTCAATCTATTGCTTCTATCGTAATTGATCATTTCGGTTTATTAGGTATGAAAGTTGCGAAGTTTGAAAAGAAAAAACTAGTTGGGTTATTATTCATCTCTTCTGGAATTATTATCATGACAATTTATTAATGGGGGCAAGAATATGTTATATATTTGTATCGCTATTTTAGTTGGAGTATCCATCGTGGTTGCTAGGATTATTAACGCGAATTTAGCAAAGAAAATTGGAAATTGGGAAGGTACGTTTTTTAATTATATTACTGGATTATTTTTCTCTATGTTATTTTTAATTTTCAGTTCAGATTCGTTGTATATTTCTAGTCATACACTGCAATCTATTCCTATCGCTGTATACTTAGGCGGATTAGTAGGTGTTATCGTCATCTCATTATCAAACTATATTACTCCTAAAATTCCAGCATTTTATTTAACATTACTCATCTTTATCGGACAATTATTTACGGGGACTATCATTGATTTCTTCTTGTCACACGAACTCTCAATGGGCAAAATTGTCGGTGGAATTTTCGTATTAATAGGGCTTACTTACAATTTACTCGTTGATCGCCCTATTAAAACTGTGCATAATAAACACGTTCAACTATAATACTTTGCGCTTACCTATCATATATTAATAGAAAAACTCTTCACACGAAGTAATAGAGAGGAGAATACCCTATTAAGAAAATCATTTTATTGATAGGTAGCGCATTAATTATTTTTGGAACCGTATGGTTTTTAAACTCTGGAAAATCTATTCAAGATCTCTATACAGCAAGTAAACCAAAGAAGAAAGCTACTATTATTTCAACTCAAAGAGACCCAAATGAGCCCCCTGTTTTTTTAGGAAAACAGGAAATAAAAGATATACATGTAGAATCAATTAAAACAAAAAAGGATATCTTTCTCACAAAAACAGATGAATTAAAAACGTTTATTACGGGTATGGATACCGCAAAAAAAGGAAAATTAACATTAGATGAAGAGGGATCAGATTCAATAGATTGTGATATGTGGATTACATTCGAAGATGGTACTTATAAAAAATATTTCATATGGGTAGTCGATCACGACAGTAGCGAAGTAATGATCGCTCAGCAAGACACTCCTGATGATTTAAACCTTACGTATTATCAATTAAATGAAGATAGTTCAAAAAAGGTTTATAACCTATTTAAAAAAATCATTTAATCGAAAAGGTCATGAGCGAATGAGCTCATGACCTTTTTTCACTATATATATTCAGGGAACACTTTACATCCCTTTTCCTGCTCCATATCATGACCAAAGAAAACAATTGGGTTCTCTTTCATCACAACCTCTTTCAAACGTTTAATTGAAGATAAAGCTAATTCGGAATCAAATCCTGCGAACGGCACTTCATCTTCAAAATTTTCTTTCGTATACGATGCATCAATCGTTAATAACACAGGTCCAGAGTTTTCCGTCTTAATGAATAGTGACTGATGCCCTGGCGAATGTCCTGGTGTATATAATAGTTGAACACCCGGTACGACTTCATAATCCCCTTCAATGATTTTGTAGTTTAAATTCGGCAGTATACATTCTTTCAAATATTCTTCTCTATGCTGCGCTGCCTCATATTCCGCTCGTTGTATAATAATAGGTGTATTCGTAAAAGCGCCATTTCCTCCCGCATGATCAAAGTGCAAATGTGAACTAATAATATAAAGAAGATCTTCCGGCTCATATCCTACACGTTTTAATATATTTACGATTCTATCTTCTTCTGTCATTTTCGGTAAAATTTGTCCTTCAACAAATGTCCCTTTAAAAAGACCTTCATTATTAACCGCGCTTTCTGGCATACCTGTATCCACTAAAATAGGTCCCTCTGCTGTATCCAAAAGATAACACCAAACAGGTAAGTTTAATAGTTTACCAGGTGTGAGTGTACTATTAACAGAGGAATGATCTAACATACAACGACCTGCTGGGACGAAATAAAGCTTTTTCACTGTCATTATGTATCCACCTTTACATTTAATTTCGTATAAAGTAATACAGTAAAAAATTCTTCTTTTTAGAAATAAAATCCTTCTACTTTTTCATTCCATCTTCACTTACTATTTTTCAATTTACGAATAGCAAAAAACAATACAGTAGCTGTGATGTAACATATAGCAATGCCTACAAAACTAATGCTAAATCCATTTTGTTGAATAGCCATAACTTTTAAAACATCTAAATTTAATACGTGACCAATTAACGAATACATAATGATAATTGCCAGTACGATTAAATAATCGCTTTTGCTTAGTTTTGCTGTCATTAGCCATTCACCTCGCAATGTTTTCTACCATAAACATACCACACACAGTTAATATTTAGAATAATCTATAATTTAACAAAAAAATAATTAGAGTGTACTTTTTTACATAACAACCTTTCCCCCCTATAATGAAAGAGAAAACGACTCTTACTTTAATGGAGGGAATACAAATGAAGGCAATTGGTTTACATGAATACTTACCTATTGAAGAAGAAAACAGTTTAATTGATATTGAAGTTGAACGACCTGTTGCGACAGGAAGAGATATACTTGTTAAGATTAATGCCATTTCCGTTAACCCAGTTGATACAAAAGTTCGCTCTCCGAAAGATAAAAAAGAAGATATCGCGAAAATACTTGGCTGGGATGCTTGTGGTGTTGTTGTACAAACTGGCGAAGGTTGTACATTATTTAAAGAAGGCGATGAAGTATTTTACGCTGGAAGTATTACGAGACAAGGTACATATAGTGAATACCATTTAGTTGATGAAAGAATCGTTGGTAAAAAACCAAAAACTTTAAGTGATGCTGAATCTGCAGCAATTCCTTTAACAGCTATTACGGCGTGGGAAGGTTTATTTGAACGTTTAGGTATTGATTACGCTAAGAAAAGTGAAAACACATTTAAAAACATTTTAATTATCGGCGGAGCTGGTGGTGTAGGTTCAATCGCAATTCAGCTTGCAAAATGGGCTGGACTAAATGTAATCGCAACTGCTTCACGCGGGGAAACGATAGACTGGGTGAAAAAATTCGGTGCTAACCATACAATTAACCACCACAAACCGCTAAAAGATCAAATAGTAGAACTTGGGCTAAAAGATGTCGATTACATCTTCTGCTTAAATAATACAGATCAACATTGGCAAGCAATCGGTGACATCATTAAACCACAAGGAAAAATTTGCTCTATCGTAGAAAATGAGCACCCTCTTGAGATGGGTATTTTAAAAAGTAAAAGTGCTACATTCGTTTGGGAGTTTATGTTCACAAAAGCAATGTATGAAACTGGCGATATGATTACGCAGCACGAGTTATTAAACAAAGTGAGCGAACTATTAGATGAAGGTATTCTTCATACAACTTTAAATGATACGTTAACACCGATAAATGCAGAAAATCTTAAAAAGGCACATGCATTACTTGAGGATGGACGTACAATTGGGAAGATTGTATTAGAAAAGTTTTAATAAAAAAGTCCGATTTCTAAATATGAAATCGGACTTTTTTACCTTTATTTACTTGAAATCTCTTGATCATTTTGAACGTCTAACGGAGCTCGCTTCCCTATTCCGAAAGCATAGAAACTAATTGTAACGATTGCTAAGAAAATAATACCTACAACTAGTGAAATACGAGTATCATCGTTAAACCACATACCGATTAACACCATAATTAAAAAGGCAATCGTTAAATAGTTTGTAACAGGAGCAAATGGCATTTTGAACGGATGATCTTTCATCTCTGCTCCCTTTTCTTTTCTAAAACGAATTTGACTAATTAAAATAACGAACCATGGTACCATACCAGGAAGTACACTCGCGCTATATACATATACGAATAAATTTTTTGGTGCGATATAACTTAACACAACACCGACCGCTAAACCGATAATTACACCAACTGTTCCGAATAAAGGCACACCATTTCCAGAAAGTTTCGCGAAATATTTCGGCGCTTGTCCATTTACACCTAACGTATACAGCATACGTCCAGCACTATAAATACCACTATTACAACCAGACATTGCCGCTGTAATAACAACGAAGTTAATAAGTCCTGCCGCTGCCGTAATACCAACCTTCGCGAAAGTCGCTACGAACGGGCTACCAATTGTACTTAATTGATCCCACGGATACACAGTTACAATAACGAAAATCGCACCGATATAGAAAATTAAAATACGCCAAATTGTACTTTGAATTGCTCTTGTAAGTGTCTTCTTCGGATCTTTCGCTTCACCAGCAGTAATCCCGATTAATTCCACACCTTGATATGCTCCAACTACAAGTGATAATGCAAAGAAGAACCCTGAAAAACCACCTGTAAAGAAACCGCCATTTGACCAAAGATTTGATATACCAATCGCTTCTCCACCATTACCAATTCCGAAGAAAATAAGACCAAATCCCGCAATAATCATTAATAAAATCGTAACGATTTTAATCATCGCAAACCAAAATTCAAATTCTCCAAATGACTTAACCGAAATTAAGTTAGCTGCACCAAGAATAACCATTGCGATAACACCTGGTATCCAAGCTGGTAGATCTGGGAACCAATACTTCATATACGCTCCAACTGCGATAATCTCTGACATCCCAACGATAACCCACTGGAACCAATTACTCCACGCTGTCATATAACCAGCTAACGGGTGAATATACTTATGACCGAACGTTGCAAATGAGCCTGTACTTGGCTCCATATACAACATTTCTCCCATGGCACGCATGATGAAGAAGATAAAAATACCTGCAATTGCATAAGCAAGCATTACTGACGGACCTGTCCATTTAATCGTGCTGGCTGACCCCATAAATAAACCAACACCAATTGTTCCGCCTAAAGCAATCATTTGAATATGACGTGCTTCTAAACCTCTTTTCAATTCTTTGTTTGCCACTTCACTTCCCCCTCTTAGATGATTCATAGCCGCATTTTAAAGTAAGACGCTGTACCCTAATTCCTTTTTGGTCTGAAAATGATGAGGCGAGTATCACTTTTAGCACACTTAAAAGTTGTTCTTTATTATTAAGTCGTAAAAGCCTCTTCATTCTCCTCCCTTTGCAAAATTGTAAAATTGCTTATTTTATAATAATTCATTTATCTGAAAAATACAATTACTTTTTCTGGAAAATTGTTATATACGAATCGAATACAATTCATCACTATATTAGTAACTAAAAACATAAATTCAATATTATTGAAAAATAAAGCTTTTTTCCCAAAACTCTCTATTAAATAGTAAACTATTGTAATGCATTTTTATTCAACAAAACCTTAACTATCTCTCCTCTGTAAATTCCTTTTCGTTTCGCTAACTTTATTCCTGCATGTTGTTTTTCTTTAATCATTTCTCAAAGGACCTGCTCATTCATTATTAAAGAACATAAAGTAATGTAAACCCGTTAAAACAAAAGAGTGAAACAATATTTTCCCCTCTTACGTAAAGGAGAAATTATTATGGGATATGGTGGTAGTTGCGGTGGAGGCTGTGATTTTGGTGGCGGATTCAGCTGCTAAAAAAAGACGCTCTTGAGAGTGTCTTTTTTTTATGCATTCATTTTAAATTGTAATACTACTTATATTATTTTAGGTATTACCGTCCTAGTTTTCGCCACATATCCATCAGGCTAATAAATTCAAATAACCCGAACCGAGAAGACTGACATTTCCAACAGAAAGATTTAATACCTTTATAACCTCATATATATACCCCCATCCATATAGACAGGGGGACATATACCACATAATTCTTTACTTAATACTTTCTAATTCCCATTGGTGATAATTACCTGGTGAAGTTGTATGCTCAGATTTTAAAACACGCTCACCAGCACCTACAAGCGGGGCAATACCATTATCTGCAACGGAACTAGTCCACTGATTTTCTCTTGATGTTATATAATTAGAATCAGATTTTATATAGAAGTTCTTCTGATTAGTAAGCTTGTCTAGTTTAATAGTAGATTTATTGTATTCAGTATCTAACCAACTATAGTCATAACCATTTCCAATATTTAAATACTGATAATTACTATGACTACTATTCGTAAACTTCATAAACACTTCTTCATCTTTTTTGAATGGTTCTTCCGGTCTAGATTTACCTTTTCTTTCAAGTATTACTGGTGTTGCTTGAACGTCTGGCCCATGTATTGCTTGTTGGACAGGACCGAGTCTCAATCCATCCCAATTATTACCCTTAAGTGAAAAGTGTACATATCTCCCATTAATTGATTGGCTTAAAGTACCAGCGCTCCAAGATTCGTTTACACCGTTAGCGAAGTTAGTAGCTGACTTCAAATAATACTGTTTTCCTTCTACTATAGGTTCTCCAGAATTATCTACTACTATTTTATCGATAGCGTCTAGATAGCTTTTATTTGAAACAAGGGGCGTGGAAACTTCAGTTTTACGGTCTCTTATATCAATTAATTCAAACTTAGCGTGAGATTCTCCAAGAAATGCACGGTTAACTGCTATGTCTACAGGCTCATTTTCTTTAGATTCATATACATTTGAATTCTGATTTCGAACTAATGTTACCTTTTGACTCTCACCTTTTTTATTACGAACCGTAACAAATATTTCTTTATTTAAATTAAATATACCTGGTATAACCGAAGCATAAATCTTTTTCTTGCTATAATCATAACTGCTATATGATAGAGTTGGTTGTAGTGCACGATTATCAAAGAAACCAAGGTTCTTACCTCGTTCAAAAAGAGTCCTATCTGGGCCATAACGAACTCGATCTTCGTTTAGGCGACCATTTACTACATAATTCGCTACCCAACCTTTATCAGCTATCCCAGTATGTGCAAAGAGTTCGTCTAGCGAAAGATTATGATTAATATTAGCAGGATTTTCCTTGCCCGTTCTTGGTGTATAGACTCTATATTTTGGTATAGAACCATAGTTTGTTTCTACTAATGTAGTAGAAGCATTTACATTTGATGCAAAATGCGACCAATCTCCTAAATTTACAAATTGTCCATCCTTCATTGTATACACATTCATCGTACTGGTAGGCAAGACTTCAATAGAAAGTGGTGCCCCTTGTTCTACTGCTTTTAATTCATCTAGTGTCAGAGAAATTTTTACATCCGCTTGACTTTCTATACTATCCATTAGAATTTCAGTTTTATTATTTCCACCTTTTGCTGTAGTTAACAAGTTAGCTTTATAACGATCTTGTGTTGCCTTTACAGTATTAATAATTTTATTTCCTAATCGAATGTTAAAGTGAGGTGAAACATCTCCAGCAGATGCTGTACCCGTATTTTTATATTCTAGATGGAAGCGCACATTTGCTGCTTTAGCTGAATCAACAGTTGTTGCTGTTGACCAATCAAAACTATTAGAGATGCTTTCTGTTTCCGTTTTTGTATTAGAGTAACCATATCCTACATTTAACGATCCTTTTCCTGAAGGTACAGGACCCACTGCCGATCCCTCAGCGCCGCCTTCAACCGCTAAACCAACATTAAAAGAATGTTGTACAGATAGACTTTTTTCCCAGCTCTTAGTACGTGATTCACCATTTGAATCTGTAATACTAGCAACCGGAGTAATATCGATACGTTTTACAGCAATTTGTAGATTTGGCACATTCGCGATCATGGGGTTAAAATCTGTATCAGAATCACTATCATAATGCTCCACTTCATAGCTATCTGTAAAAGGGTCTCCATCTGAGTTTGCACTCTTCGGATTTGTTATAAATCTCTTTTTTCCAAAGTCTTTCACTAGATCATATAACTGAGCTTCATTTTTTCCTGTCTTTTCATTAAATACAATTTTAAATCCTTTTTCTTCCACGTCATTAGGAATACCATCATCGTCCCAATCATTATTTTCCTGAGGTTCTTCCATAATCATGATTCCCTTTTTTCCAGAATCACCATAGATAATATTTTGTCCTTCCTTTAGATTGGTATCTTCTTGAAAGGTTTCCACTTTTCCGCCTTGTTCAGGCTTTGTTTCAGCTAAAGCAGGGGATGTTATCGTCAATGCCATAGTTAAACTACTTACTGCACCAAGTATTGGCTTTAATTTTTTCATCTTAGTTTTCCTCCATATTTCCTATACATGTTTGAACATCTACTAGTAAGATTGATTTCATAATATCTCACAAGTCTTTCATTTCCCTTTCGCAAATGTTACAAAAGTCTTTCACAAATCTTTTTTTACTTTATTGATATAACGGGTTCCGTTGCAGAATTTCTTAACACATAGAAAGATGAGAAAATTGCAAGAACAAATTTTATAAATTATTTCCTAACCAAACAAAAAGGCAGTTTTACTTTGCTATTTAATAAATTGTAAATCTAATAGGTGACAAAAATAAAAGGAACACAACTTTTTTAAAGTTGTGTCCCTTTTATTTTTAAACTATTTAATTATAAAAGATAAAATCCCTATAATTACACATGCAATTCCGCTTAAGAATTGTCCCAGCCCCGCTGTTTCTCCTAAAATAAAGAAATTGAAAATATTTTTTCTTGTTTGTGTTTTCCCTATAAATGCTTCATCCGTTTTCATTCTATATATACCCCATAATACTAAGACTACGCCAAAAAATATAAATAATAACTTTAAAATCATCGTGTAATTACCTCTGTTCAATATATTTTTTATGTATGTGATCCCTTTATTTTTATTCCATAAAGGCAGTTTAGAAAATAATGTTCCTTTTTCCATACCTCTTTATTTTTCTAGTACATCTGAACGAACTAGTTTTTAATCATCTGTTTTAATTACACCTGTTGAAATTGAACCTTTCTTCTGGCACCTGTCCATTTTTAATATTTAATGACAGGCTTTCTTTTTCAACAGAAGTGATTGAACTAGAAGAGTAAGATACTGTACTTACTTCTACTTTTAAAGAAAAAACTGGACTTACTAGAACAAGCACACGCTAAAGCTGCGGGAGTTATTTTTTCAGTTGACCCATTTTATTTCTTCCTCTCTTTCATCATATCTACAAGATTACAAAAGATGAAATTATACTTATACTATTCACTTCAGATTAAAATATAATCACCTTCGATACAGTAATCTTATTATATACATCTTTCAATTTCCTTTCGTAAATGTTACAAAAGTCTTTCAACCGACTCATTTTTTTCTGATGTAACAGGAAGAGTAAACCAAAATTCACATCCCTGTTTCCCATCTTGGCGGTCCCGAACACCAATTTGTCCTTTATGCAGTTCAACTAGCGATTTTGCAATAGCTAAACCAAGCCCAGAACCTCCAGATTGTGAACTTCTTGATGGATCCGTTCTAAAAAAACGGTCAAATATACGCAATTGATCATCTGGAGAAATCCCTTCTCCTTCATCACACAAAGTGAATTGAACTTGCTGCTTCTGTTTATTTTCCTCTACAATTAATTCGATTGTTCCACATGTAGGAGAATGCCGAATCGCGTTATGCAACAAATTATTGATAACTCGTGCTATTTTACATGGCATAATCCAAATTCGTGGTAATGTCTCAGAAACATGCAACTGCAAATCAATCTCTTTATCTTGCAATAAGATATCATGTGAATCTATTACTTTTAATAGAATGCTATCCACATGTATTAAACTTGGATGAAAAACTTCTTGTCCAAGTTCTAACTTAGAAAGATCAAATAAATCATTAATTAGTCCACTTAATCGTTGTATATCATTTAGGATTGTCTTTAAATATTGTTGTTTCATATCAGGGTCTTCAATTAATCCATCTTGTAACGCTTCTACCATCAATTGTATGCTAGCCATAGGAGTTCGTAAGTCGTGGGAAATATTCGCAATCAGCTCTGTACGTGCTTTTTCCCCTTTTTCTAACTTAGCAAAGCTTTCGTCTAGTTTTTTGGCCATTTCTTGAAAAGCTTCTGCTAATTCTTTAAATTCTTCCGGTTCTTTTCCTATTATGTACATCGTTCCAAATTGTCTATCACTAAATTGTTTGGTTAAGGCAATTAAATTTTGAATAGATCTCATAATAGGGCGTGTCATTAACCAGTAAATAATCGTAGAAATAATCATTGCTACAATTACTATTACTATTAATAACCGTGTCTGTTCTGGTCTAAGTAGCATTTGCCTTTCACTGTACCATATAGAAATCACCATGATACCCGTGCTTAATAGATTCATCAATAACAGTTGATATCGTAACTTCATTTATCGTTTCCTCCATCTGGTTCAAAACAATAACCGATGCCCCAAACCGTATGAACCCAACGATTCTTAGTTGTATGTTTCTCCAATTTCTCACGTAAACGACTCATTAATACAGTTACTGCATTTGTGCAGCCTTCATACTCAAATCCCCAAATTTGTTCAAGAAGTTGAGACCGTGAAAACACCTGTTTAGGATGTTTTGCCATGAGATAAAGCACTTCAAACTCTTTCACTGTTAGCTCTATTTCATATTGACAAACAAATACACTTCTTTTCGTTGGATCAATTTTCAAATCTAGAAACTCTATCATTCCTGATTCAGGCTCTATTCCTTGAAGTGTTACTTGATTTCCTCTTCTTAGTATAATTTGTACCCTTAATACTAATTCACGAGGCGAAAAGGGTTTTGTTACATAATCATCCGCCCCCATTGTTAGTCCTAAAATCCGCTCTCTTTCTTCTCCCCTCGCGGTTAACATGATGATCGGTACATTGGAATGTTGGCGAATTTCCTCACATAGTTCCCAACCATCTTTTTCTGGCATCATCAAATCTAAAATAATTAGATCCGGTTGAAATTGTTGAAATACATTCCATCCTTCTGCTCCGTTCACTGCAGTGTATACCTCATATCCTTCCCTTTCTAAGTACCGTTTACATATCTCCCGTATACTATCTTCATCTTCTATAATTGCAATTCTTGTTTTCATACATTAAATCTCCTCTGTTCCTCCATCAATGGCGAATGATATAAAATCAATATTCGTAAGTTCATATTAATTTATATACATTACATTTTTCTTTCAAAAATATAACAAAACCCTTTCACAAATATCATAAAAAATTATCACTCAAGTAAAAAAATTTCTTTTTCTATAGCTGAGAAAAAGAAACTTTTCACTTTAAAGATATACATGCGACTTAGCCTAAATGGTATTTAGAGCACCCTTCTTTTCCCTATTTTTTATCTCCCGTTACATTATGAATCTAACTTTTTAATTGAATTTTGAAAGGAGCCTCTTACTTCTATGCATAAAATATAACGTCTACTGAAACTAGGAGTTGTACTTCAAATTCAAGTTACATTATCTCTATTAAATCCATTTTTCTTTGCCTAATCAACTCACTTCAGACCACCTATATTTCTACAAGATAATAGTTTGATTTTCATTTCCAGAGATTTATTTGCTAGTTATGATTACATGCTATTTGGACTAACATCACCAACTAAGTCACCGTTATAAATTGGGAAAAACAGAGTAACAGTAGTTCCTTTCCCAACCTGGCTTTTTATACTTATTTTCCCACCATGACTTTCAATAATTCGATAACTCATCATGAGCCCAACACCCGTCCCTTTTTCTTTTGTACTATAAAAAGGTTCACCTAGTCTTTTAATTCTTTCAGAAGGAATACCTACTCCTTTATCTAAAATACAAATCTTAACCTCGGTACTATTATGTTTTTTCACATTAATGATGATTTCTTGACCATTTTGTATAGCCTCAATAGAATTTTGTAAAATACTATAGAAAACTTGTTTTAATTGAATTTCGCAACACTCAATCAATAAGTTTTCAACATCCATATTCAATGCAATACGAATATTCTTCATAATTGCTTGTGTACTTATTAAATCGACTACATTCTCTAATATAGTACAAAGGTTTTTCGGTTCAAATACTGCAGCATTCGGTTTTGCAATAGATAAAAACTCTTGAATAACCTTTTCAATACTACTGATTTCAGAAAGTATTAGGCTTAAACATTCTTTATCCTTCCCTACTTCCTGTTGCAATAATTGCATGAATCCTTTAATTACGGTTAATGGGTTACGAACTTTATGAGCGACCCCAGCTGCCAATTGCCCTACTGCATTAAGTGTGTCTGATTTCTTTAATAATTCCGTCGTTATTGTACGCTCTGTAATATCACGTACAATAATCATAATTTTATCCTCAAAAAGCGGTAAAAGTCTTGCTTCAAAATAATAAATTTCATCATCTAGTTGTAGAGAATAATCTATTAATACAGGAGCGGATGAAGTTTTTATTTGGTTAATGGCCTTCTCAAATTGCTTTATGATAGGAACTGGTAATATCTCTTGGAATTTCTTCCCGATAAATTCTTCAATTGGAACATAAAATTTGGATACAGAATTAACTTTACAATCCTTAATGGTCCCATCAAGTTCTGACAAAAAATACAAATCAGGAATTGCTTTAAAAATTAATTCTAGTTCATTCGAGGTTTGTTTCAGTTTCTCTTCCATCCTCTTACGCTTAGTTATATCAATTCCAATTGCTCCGACACTCCATCCTAAATTTGGAATACTATGTAAAATATTGGACCACATAATAGTTTTTATCTCACCATTTTTACATGTGATATCCATCTCCCAATCTCTAAAATCGGGACCATTTTGCAACAAATCGTTACGATTAGGTCTATGAGGATATAGCAATTTCATCGCTTTTGGATTGTTAATTATTTCATCTGCATTATATCCAGTTACTAATTCACATTCCCGATTCCACATAATAATATTTCCTTTTTCATCAATAGCATTAATCATAATTGGCATATTTTGCAATATATTCCCTAAACAATTTTCCTCATGATTTGTTATCGTATTCATTTGTGAATCTTTTTCATGAATTTTTTTCAATTGTAATTGTTGTATTGCCATCTCTTCAATTAGATTTGCAATGCATTTAAAATGTGTTATATGAGAATCCGCAATAACCTCTTTATTAATACTTGCTCCTATAACAAAGCTTGCTATATGTTCCTGCTCAATAATGATGGGAATACGCATTTCTTGAGACAATTGAATTTTTTGATTACGAATAAAAGGGTCACCTTTGGAAAATATAACATTTTGATTATTATCAAGGAGACAGAATGGGACTTTAGTTAAATTATAAAATTGCTCTGTTATATTCTTAAACTTGTTTACATTTATAAGATCTTTAAGTGTGTATTTCATTATTTAACCCATCTCCTTTATATTTACCGTATCTTTAAGACTCCCAATATAAATTTTCAAACTAGAAACAATTACCTATTACAATGACAATCTTGTTCTGAATTACCATAGGATTCACCGCGTATTTGTATAGAGTAATAAAACAAGGGTTTAAAACATAAAAGACCGCAAAGCTTTCTTAAAAAACGCTCTGCGGCCTTATACTTTCTTGTTTCATCTAAATAAAAATCAATTGTATTTCTTTCTGAATCAACGGCACGCTATAAGTAAATCTATTATCCTCTTACTTTTATATAAACTATTTAATTCTAAATCATACTGATAAGGTTGTAATCGGAATAATTACAACGCTTTATCATCCCTATCAAATCTCAAAATTTTATGTTGTATCATATCTGCCATCTTAAAATGAGCATAAATTTTTGATTAATAATGTTTTCATTTAAATGCTATTGGTTTATTCATACTATTTCCCTTCATGTTTAGATTCATAACATGAGTATGTCCAAGTTTGATAATACATTTTTATTCACCAAAATTTTTTGCCCCCTCCTAAAGACATTTTTTCATGCTCTCCTCCGTAATATAAGTCTATTTTGATAACAAAAATAGCTTTTGTAACTTTTGTAACTGATTTTGTAATTAATGAAACCAAACGAAAACGAAACATAAACCAAATATAAACCAAGCATAAACCAAATATATACCAAGCATAAACCAAATATATACCAA
>NZ_BOQD01000271.1 GCF_018332515.1 Bacillus hominis
CTACTAGGAAAGAAAAATCTTTTTTGTTTTGCTTTCTCTCTTTACGCCAGCGTAAGAAGGAGCGAATTGATTTTTTTGTACTTACATTATCCATATTTTCATAGCGCTTAGACATGAACATCACCTCATTTAAAATCGTTGTAGTTGTATTGTACCGAAATGTTGTAAAGGAAAACAGTGTTTAACATGGATTAATGTTTAAGTAATTGTAAAAAAATAGGGGGAGGTATTTACAAATTTAACAATGAACTTTGTTTCGCAAATAATGTTTAGAGAAATAATAGTAGTAAAATATATTTTGTCTAGTAATTAGCTTAAAATAAAGAAGTAACATACGTAAAATCGTACGATTTCGTGAACAAATGAAGTAAACAATTTTCTCGTAGTATTTACTTTTGTTATGATGTACATAACTTACATAAATTAAGGGAAGAGAAAAGAGGTTTAATAATGAAGCAGTATCAAAAGTTAATTGGTCTTATGGTTGTATTTTGTCTCTTTGTACTTGCAGGCTGTAGCAGTTCAGGATCAAAATTACGTAAACCGTTAAACTGGGATTTAGAAACTTTCCAATTTACAAATCAAGAAGGAAAGCCGTTTGGTACAAAAGATTTAAAAGGGAAAGTCTGGGTAGCTGATTTCATGTTTACAAGCTGTCAAACGGTTTGTCCGCCAATGACTGCTAATATGGCTAAATTACAAAAAATGGCTAAGGAAGAGAAATTAGATGTTCAGTTTGTTTCGTTTAGTGTAGATCCTGACCTTGATAAGCCAGAAAATTTGAAAGCTTTCATTCAAAAGTTTACAGAAGATACAAGTAACTGGAACTTGTTAACAGGTTATTCACTAGAGGATATTACAAAGTTTTCAAAAGATAACTTCCAATCGCTTGTAGATAAACCAGAGAATGGGCAAGTAATACACGGTACATCTTTTTATTTAATCGATCAAAATGGAAAAGTTATGAAAAAATATAGTGGCATTAGTAATACGCCATACGAAGATATTATACGTGATATGAAGCGATTAGTGGATTAAAAAGAAGGGTGCTTAGCACCCTTCTTTTTTTGTCTTTTAGTCTATGGATAAAATGTCATGCTGTTGTGGCAATTTCGTTGCACGAATTTCTAATACACCGTTTTGATAAGAAGCTTTCGCTGCTTTTTTATTAATTAAATATGGTAACTTAATAATTCTTGACGCTTCCGAAATGGAACGTTCTCGGCGATAATAGTTATGAGATGTTTGTTCTTCTTCTGTCTCTTCAAGTATATCTTCTTTTACAGAGACTTTTAAGTACTCGCTTTGTATTTCAATTTGAATTTGTTCTTTTTGTATACCTGGTAGTTCGGCTGTAACGACGAGTTCGTCACCAACTTCGTATAAATCTACTGGGAATGTTAATAAACGGTTTCCTTTTTGGAAAAAATGATTTAAATCAGCAATTACGCCACGAAGAGGTGTTTGTTCGAAAAAGTCATCAATTTGTTTTAAATAATTACGAACCGGTGGGCGAGAAGAATCTTTTTTTTCTTCACTCATGGTATTCCCTCCTAGAAATCAATTTGCAATATCATATGACAAAAGCGGAGAAAGGTGAGTGCCTAGTTTTCATGTTTTCATAAAAAAATGTTAAAAATGTGAAATGGAGTGAGTTTTTTATAGTTTTTGGTCGCCATATTCAGTTGATTATGCTAGTATAAATAGGGTTGATATAGTAGTATTGAGACAGAATGAAAACTGAAAGAGGGTAAGAAGTATGTGTGGTTTTGTAGGATGTTTATGTGAAAACCCTAGAGAGTTTTCAGAAACAGAAAAACATCAATTTGAAAATATGAACACGATGATTTTCCACCGCGGTCCAGATGACGAAGGATATTTTCGTGATGAACATGTACAATTTGGCTTCCGCCGTTTAAGTATCATTGACTTAGAGGCAGGACATCAGCCGCTAACTTATGAAAATGATCGATATGTAATTATTTTTAATGGTGAAATTTACAATTATGTAGAACTACGTGAAATGTTACTTGAAAAAGGTGCAACTTTTGCTACACAATCTGATACAGAAGTTATTATTGCATTGTATGCACATATGAAAGAAAAATGTGTAGACTACCTTCGTGGTATGTTCGCATTTATGATTTGGGATCGTGAAGAAAAGAAACTTTTCGGTGCACGTGACCACTTCGGTATTAAGCCTTTATACATCGCACAACAAGGTGATACTACATTCTTCGCATCTGAGAAGAAAAGTATTATGCATGTATTGGAAGACAAAGGGGTAAACCCAAAGTCATTACAACACTACTTTACGTACCAATATGGTCCAGAGCCAGAAACATTAACAATTGATGTTAACAAAATTGAGCCTGGTCATTACTTCGTAAAAGAAATCGGTAAAGAGATGGAAATCCATCGCTACTGGAATCCTTATTTCAACGCTTCAAGCGCAACGAAAGAGGAGCATATCCAAGCAATTCGTGATGTACTATACGATTCTGTAAAAGTACATATGCGTAGTGATGTACCAGTAGGTTCTTTCTTATCTGGTGGTATCGATTCATCTATTATTGCTTCTATCGCAAGAGAAATGAATCCAAATCTATTAACATTCTCTATTGGTTTTGAACAACGCGGTTTCAGTGAAGTTGATGTTGCGAAAGAAACTGCTGAGAAATTAGGAGTTAAAAACCATAACGTATTCATTACAGCGCAAGAATTTATGGATGAGTTCCCAAAAATTATTTGGCATATGGATGATCCTTTAGCGGATCCAGCAGCTGTACCATTGTATTTCGTTGCGAAAGAAGCGCGTAAACATGTAACGGTTGTTCTTTCTGGTGAAGGTGCAGACGAGCTATTTGGTGGATATAACATTTATCGTGAGCCAAACTCTTTAAAAATGTTTTCTTACATTCCTAGCCCAGGAAAGAGTGTTCTAAAAGCATTAAGTGGTGCTCTTAAAGAAGGGTTTAAAGGAAAAAGCTTCTTAGAGCGTGGATGTACGCCAATTGAAGAGCGTTACTATGGAAATGCGAAAATCTTCCGTGAAGAAGAGAAAGCTGAATTAATGAAGTATTACGATGAAAGTGTTAACTATATGGATATCACGAAACCATTGTATAACGAAATTAAAGATTATGATGATGTAAGTAAAATGCAGTACATTGATATGTTCACATGGTTACGCGGCGATATTTTATTAAAAGCTGATAAAATGACGATGGCAAACTCATTAGAACTTCGTGTACCATTCTTAGATAAAGAAGTATTTGACGTAGCATCTAAAATTCCGACAGAATTTAAAATCGCTAACGGAACTACGAAAGCTATTTTACGTGAAGCAGCACGCGGAATCGTTCCGGATCACGTGTTAGATCGTAAAAAACTTGGATTCCCGGTACCAATTCGTCACTGGTTAAAAGACGAAATGCATGACTGGGCTATAAATATTATAAACGAAAGTAAAACAGAGCATTTAATCGAAAAACAGTATGTATTAAACTTACTGGAAGCACATTGTGCAGATAAAGGCGATTATAGCCGTAAAATTTGGACTGTACTTGCGTTTATGGTATGGCATCAAATTTATGTTGAGCATAAATACGATACGAATAAGTTCCACGAAGAAACAAAGCGTGCGTATAGCTTAGTTTAATAAAAAACCTTAAGGTCGCATTCGATCTTAAGGTTTTTTTCATAAATTACATTTATTATTGATACAATAATAGTAAAAGGATGGACAACATATGATTACGTTTGAGAAAGTAAATATAGAAAATGAAAGCGCTGTAAAGGAAATGTTTCACTCACACAGCTTAGATGAGAAAAAGGTTCAGTATTGTGTAAAAGTTGATGATACATATATTGGTGTAATAGATTATAGCGTTCAAGAAGAGAGTGCTATTTTGTCACAGTTAATTATTCATTTTGATTATCAAGGTTATGGATATGGGACAAATACGTATTTTACATTTGAAGAAATGATGAAACAGAGAAATGTGAAAGAAATAAAAGTATTGCAAGAGATGTTTACGGAACAAGCTACATCTTTCATAGAGGGATCGGGTTTTATTGATGAAAATGGAATATATGTAAAGAAAATATAGTGAATATTGATTACTTGATAAAATGAATATGGGGTAGGTGAACGTATGACAATGACTGCTGGTCTTGCATTAGTTGGAAGTTGCTTTATTGTAGCAGAGTTATGCCAGATTTTCATTCGAAAAAAAATGTATAAGAAGAGAAGGCCATATGAATTACAATATATACCTGTGTTTGTAATTTTGTTTTGCATGTTATTTGTATTACAAAACGCATCTCATTTCCCGCCTCTTTTGAACATCTTTTTGAAGTTTGGTTTGCTATATAGCGGCGTTGGAATATTTCTTTTATTTCTTTTATTTTGCGTACGTTACATCCACTATCAATCATACATATTCATTTTAAATTGGTTAAAAAAAAGTGATAGAAACCCTCTTACATAAGGGGGGTTTTAATTTGTATTTGTAACGGAACTTGTACAATTAACATAAAATAGGACGAGTAGAAATGAAAGCTTATTACAATAAAGAAAGGAACGAAAAAGATATATGAAACTTGTTATAGACGCAGGGCACGGTGGATATGATTCTGGTGCTGTTGGTAATGGGTTAGTGGAAAAAGAGTTAACACTTCAAATTGCTAGACGTGTGCGAGATATTTTATCTGCAAATTATCCAATCAATATTAAAATGACACGTGATAGTGATGTGTTTATCTCTTTATCAGAACGTGCTAATATTGCTAATTCATTTGGTGCGGATTATTTTATCTCATTTCACATTAATAGTGGCGGTGGCACTGGATTTGAAAGTTATATTTACAATGCGCTATCTAATAGTAGTTCCGCATATGAAAAGCAACAAAAAATGCATGTAGCAGTCAATCCTGTATTAACAAAATACGGCCTTCGTGATCGAGGAGCAAAAAAAGCAAATTATGCGGTACTAAGAGAGACTGCAATGGATGCAATTTTAACTGAGACTGCTTTTATTGATACAACGTTTGATGCTAATTTATTGAAAAACCCACAATTTATTGAAGATTTAAGTCAAGCATATGCAAACGGAATAGCAGCTATTTTTGGAGTAGCTCCAAATCCGAATCCTCCAAATCCACAACCTCCAAATCCTCAGCCAACACCACAAACGAAGGGGATTGCTTATATCCTTGGGAAAAATGTGAATTTAAGAAGTGGTCCATCAACGTCTTCTTCAGTTATTCGTCAACTAAACTCCCCAGAATCGTATGTTGTATATCAGGAAAGTAACGGATGGTTAGACTTAGGAAATGGACAATGGGTGTATAATGATCCTTCGTACATTAATTTTGTAAAGACGAGCAATAGTGATGGAAGCGCAATTGGTGTCGCATATATACAAGGAACAAATGTGAATTTAAGAAGTGGTCCATCAAC
>NZ_BOQD01000272.1 GCF_018332515.1 Bacillus hominis
TTTTGACTAGATTCTTTTTCTTCTTACTTAAGATTGTACTAGTAAATGAAATTATATCGACGCAAAATCAAATATATCAACGTTTCGACAAGAAATATCGATTTAACAACAAATTACTTTTCAAACTTAAGCATTCTTCCCTGCTTCAATTGCTAAAGATTCTTCATGCCACCAAAGTGTTTCTTCTGGGTCTTCTTTAGCGATTAGGTGTGCTTCTTTTTTCGTTTCTACTGTAGGATAAGAACCTTTTAGCGCACGTCCTGATGTTGTAACGAATAGTACACTAAATGCAATTAATCCAATAATACTTACACCTGTTAAATAAAATGCCGGTGCGAGCGGGTTACCAGTTGCATGAACTAAGTATGAACATACGAGCGGTGTTGTCCCACCGAATATCGATACAGAAATGTTAAAGGAGATCGAAAGTGCTCGATAACGTACATCGGTGAAAAAGAGTGCTGGTAATAACGAAGGCAATGTTCCTTCATAAACACTAAGGAATAAACCTAAAACGAAAATACCCGCAAACATGGCTACAATATGTCCGTTGCCTATTAGTAAAAATGCTGGAATTGAACATACTGCTAAACCAATTAAACCGATTTGTACTACGCGCTTATTACCAACTTTATCACTTAATTTACCGAAATAAAGTGCCAGTGGAATCATCAATGCCATCGTGATTGAAATGATTAATAAGCCAGTTGTTTCTTCGACTTTTAATACTTGTGTTAGATAAGAAGGAATATACGAAAGGATCATATAGTTTGTAATGTTAAAGAAGGCAACAATTATTGTGCTTAATAAGAAGTCTTTTTTGTGATATTTTAATATATCAATAAATGAAAATGGTTCATTGTCTTCAGATTCCTCTTGTGCTTTTTCCATCTCTTGAAAGATTGGAGATTCATCTAAATGACGTCGTAAATATAAACCGACCAAACCAATTGGTGCCGCAATTAAGAAAGGAATACGCCATCCCCAGCTGAGCATTTGCTCATCTGTTAACAATAACGTCAAAATGGTAACAATTACCGAAGCAGCAATGTAACCTGAGAGTGTTCCAATTTCAAGACCACTACCGAGTATACCACGCTTTTTATCTGGAGAAGATTCTGCGATATAAACCATTGCTCCTGAATATTCGCCGCCTGTAGAGAAGCCTTGAATCATTCGAGCAACTAAAAGTAGTATTGGTGCCCATACACCAATTTGTTCATAGGTTGGTAGTAATGCGATGAATAATGTAGAAAGTGCCATTAAAATAATAGTTGTACTTAAAACAATCTTTCGGCCGTATTTATCTCCTATTCTACCAAAGAAAATACCTCCGATTGGTCGAACTAGAAAGGCCGCCGCAAATGTACCAAATGTTAGTACAAGTTGCAAACCACTATTATCCACACCTGAGAAGAATATTTGACTTAAAATAACCGCTAAATACGCGTATAATCCAAAGTCAAACCACTCCATTGCATTCCCAATGCCAGTAGCAACCACTGCTTTCCTCGCTTGTTTAGGATTGACAATATTAACGTCTTGAGGTTCAAAATTCAAATCATTATTTTGTTGCATATAGTAAAACAGCTCCTTATTTAATTTAACTTCTTTAAGCACACCTTCTCTTACTAGAATAAATTCAATACGAAGCACTTAAGGAAAAGCAACGTCTCCTTATCTGTTATTATTGTTTCACATAATTAATTATTTGTCCAATGAGATTCTTCCTTTGTTAAGTAATTAAGTATTTTAAAAAGCTGAAAAAGGCGCTGTATGAGTGCCTTTTTCAGCTTTTTATTTTAATACATAAATTTATTTTTTTACCCCCATTTTCTTCCTGCGCGAATTAAAAATAAGGTACTTTTTATATTT
>NZ_BOQD01000273.1 GCF_018332515.1 Bacillus hominis
ATAATTCGCTTACGAATAGAACTTGAAATAAAATCAATTATAATTACCATTAAAATGATACCTAATAAAATAATTCCCACACGAGACCAATTACGTGAACTAAGTGCAAAAATTAATGGCGTACCAATACCACCTGCTCCAATAACACCTAAAATCGCAGCGGATCGTACATTAATTTCGAACCTGTATAACGTATACGATAGAAAATCCGGTAACACTTGTGGTAATACCGCATACCAAAGTATTTGAAACCGATTTGCACCCGTTGCTATTAACGCTTCCGTCGGTCCCTTATCTATATTTTCAATTCCTTCCGAATATAGTTTCCCTAACATTCCGATAGAGTGTAACCCTAAAGCTAGAACTCCGGCAAAAGAGCCTGGACCAACAGCTTTTATAAATAAAAGAGCCATAACTAATTCTGGAAATGTACGAACAAAACTAAGTACAAATTTCCCAGTTCCTGAAGTTAATTTTCCACTACTCATATTCGTTGCCGCCCAAAAAGCAAATGGAACAGATAAAAAAGCAGAAATAAATGTACCTAATATCGCAATTGCCAACGTATCAATTAAACCATGTAATAAATCTTCACCATCTGGCAAAGATACATACGACCAATCTGGGTTTAATACGCCTGTCATAATTGCTTTTGTAATTTCTACCGCCGTATTCTTTATTCCCTCTAACGGGACTCCCGAAAAGGCCCATACATATACAACTGTAAGTGCTATAAAAATAATCCAGCGATTTACACTCAGTTTCTTCGGTTTTGGTATGATTATCGTCGTTTTACTCATTATAATTTCTCCCGCAACAATGTACTTATATAATCAATTAGCAATACAACAACAAGGGTATAAATAATAATGGAGGCAGTTTGTTGATATTGTAAAAATCCAAGTGTACGATCATAATATAATCCAATACCACCTGCTCCTACTAAACCTAGAACAGCTGCTGCACGTACATTCACCTCAAATGTATAAAGTACATAGGAGACGAAGTGCGCTTTCACTTGCGGAATGACCCCATAAACTATCCATTGCACCTTATTCGCTCCTACAGCTGTCATCGCTTCTAACGGACCTGGATCAATTGATTCAATTGACTCATACAATAATTTCGCTACGAGTCCAACCGAGAAACAAGTAAGAGCCAAAATACCTGGAAGTGGTCCTATTCCAAAAATCGCTACAAAAATAGCCGCTAATAATAAATCTGGTATTGTTCGTATAAAATTTAAAATCAATCGAGCTGGACTGTACAAAAATACACTAGTAAATACATTACTTGCGGCAAATAGTGCAAGTAGAATGGCTAAAATCGCCCCTAAAGTCGTTCCAATAATCGCCATACGTATTGTATCTAACATTGCTGTTGTAATAATTTGAAAATAACTCCAATCTGGTGGCACCATTTCCTTCAATAAATCCATCATATTTGGAAAACCAACTACTAGTTTTGAAAATGATGCGTCGACCTGTACACTACTACCCCACAACAGTAAAATAACTAGAATAACCGTTAACATATGTTTCAATTTACTCGGCGGCTTCGGTATCGATTTCGAATATATCGTCACTTCATTCATTTTGCTGCCACCTCTAATAATACGCTTTTCTGAGCTACGTCCCCATAAATTTCAGCGAATTTTTCATCCGTTGCCTCTTCTACTAATCCATCAAATACAATTTCACCAGCATGTAATCCAATAATACGAGTAGCATATTGCCTTGCTAAATCAATAGAATGTAAGTTTACAATTGTCGTAATTCCAAAATCTTCATTAATTTTCTTCAAATCATCCATTACTTGCTTTGTTGTCAGTGGGTCTAACGAAGCAACAGGCTCATCTGCCAATATGATTTTTGCTTCTTGTGCCAATGCTCTAGCAATTGATACACGTTGCTGTTGTCCCCCTGATAATTCATCAGCTCGTGCATATGCTTTTTCGGAGATATTCACTCTATTCAACGCCTGGAATGCAAGTTCCACATCCTCTTTCGGAAACAGACCTAACGTTGTACGCAATGTAGAATGATATCCAACCCGCCCAGCTAATACATTTTTCAGTACCGTTGATCGCTTCACAAGATTAAAGCTTTGAAAAATCATACCAATATCTCGGCGCATGCGTCGTAATCCTTTTCCTTTTGCAGCAGTAATAGACTCCCCTTCAATAATGATTTCTCCTTCTGTGATCTCATGAAGGCGATTTACCGATCTGAGAAGTGTAGATTTTCCAGCCCCGGATAGCCCAACCATTACAACAAACTCACCTTTTTGAATTTTCAAGTTTATATTATTCAATCCTTTTGTACCATTCGGATACACTTTGGAAACATTTCGAAACTCTATCACACATCTTACCTACCTTCTATGTATTATCAATAACTGAAAAACGGCAAACTAACTGAAATCACACACTTTCCAGTTAGTCGCCATTTCCATTCCATATGTATTATTGCGTTTTCACTTTCTTTCCATATTCACGAACGATATCAAATTTACTATCATCAGATTTTACATATCCTTCATGTGAGTATACTTCTTTAATGATTTTGTGCCCTTCCTCATTCTTTCCTATTTCAATGAAAGCATCTTGTAATTTCTTGCTCCACTCTGCATCTAAATCAGAGCGTACAGAAATCGTATCGTTTGGAATTTTCTCCGTAAATTTTACTATTTTCGTTTGATCGAATATATTCGGATAATCTTTTTTTACAATATTGCGAGCATCTTGGAATACAACAGCAGCATCTACATCACCATTTAAAAGAGCAATAAGTGACTGATCATGACCTTTTAATGTAACAGGTTTCACATCTTTCAACGGATCGATTCCCTCTTTTAACAATACAGCCGCAGGCCATGCATAGCCCGCTGATGATGTTACATCTTGATAGCCAATTTTTTTACCTTTTAAATCTTTTACACTATTAATATTAGAATCTTTCTTAACAACAAACTCTGATTTATAAACATCTACTAAATCCTTTGTGGGAGCTCCAGTTTCATCATCTACCCCAAAACGTTGCGCCTGTAAAATTACGTTTGCAGCCTTTTTCTCATGCGCTAACACATACGCTGTTGGAGGTAAAAATCCTACATCTACTTGCTTAGATGCCATCGCTTCTACAATTGTATTGTAATTCGTTGAAATACTAACTTTTACCGGAATGTTTAATTTATCACTTAATAGCTTTTCCAATGGTTTTGCCTTCGCCTCTAACGTATCTGCATTTTGAGAAGGAACAAATTGAACATTTAGCGTCTTCGGTACATAACCTTTTTTCGCATCTTCATTTTTACTTGCACTTGATTCCTTCGTTCCACATCCACTTAATAATCCCGCCGCTAGTACAACTGTTGTGCTCATTGCAAAAACTTTTTTCAACATGTTAATGCCTCCATTTTTCGTTGTTATAAAATAACCTTCCATAAACATGAAGAAATATATCACACATTTTTACAAACAATTGCTTATTTACAGAATCTTTACACATTCTATACATTCACATTAAAATTCTGTTCATATATTTGATATGATTAATTGAAAGATAATAATAGAAAAGGTGAATGGTGTTGAATCAAAATCAAATTGTAACTTTAAATATTTTATTAACAAGCGATGTACATGGTACTGTGTATCCAATTCACTACCAAGATAACTCCAAAGCAGAAATTGGTTTAGCTAAAATTTCTACTCTCATAAAAAAAGAACGTTCTCAAAATGCAAACGTTCTTTTGATTGATAACGGTGACTTTATACAAGGAACACCATTTACCTATCATTACGCTACATACGAAAAAGATAAGGAAAATCCAATGTCCTTATTAGCTAACTACTTAGAGTATGACACTGCAATTATCGGCAATCATGAATTTAATTATGGAATGGATATATTAAATCATGCTGTAGATACTGCAAATTTCCCGTACCTATCAGCAAACATTTTAGATAAAAACATAAAAAAACCTTATTTCGGGAAACCATATATAATAAAACATATCGAATCAAATATGAAAATTGCTATTTTAGGGGTAACAACGCATTACATCCCAAATTGGGAACAAGCCCATCACATAAAAGATTTACTATTTGAAGACGCATTCGAAACTACAAGAAACTGGGTTTCTTACATCCGCGAACATGAGAAACCAGATTTACTAGTCGTCGCCTATCACGGAGGGTTTGAACGTGATTTACAAACTGGGGAACCGACTGAAGTTTTAACAGGTGAAAACCAAGGATATGCAATATGCCATGAAATTGAAGGCATAGATATTTTACTAACAGGCCACCAACACCGAGAAATCGCTCACACAGTGATTAATGGTGTAACAATTTTACAGACCGGATGCAATGGACATTCAGTTGGAAAAGTAACAGTAACATTTGAAAAAATGGAACAAAAATGGGTGAAGAAAGAGAGTTATTCACAATTATTGCCTGTGCAAGGAATTGAGGCAGATAAAGATGTTCTTTCCTTGGTAGCCGATTATGAAGAGAAAACACAAAAATGGCTTGATCAACCTATTGGAATCATTCATGGGGACATGCGAATTTCAGATGCTATGCAAACTCGTTTGCAAGACCATCCTTTTATTGAATTCATAAATAAAATACAGATGGAAATAGCTAATGTCTCTATTTCTTGTACAAGCTTGTTCCAAAATACATCTCCAGGTTTCCCGCAACATGTCACAATGCGGGATATCGTTACCAATTATATTTATCCAAACACATTACAGGTTATTCGAGTGACTGGAGCAGATATAAAAGATGCTCTCGAACTCTCTGCTACTTATTTCACATTAAATAAAGATGGAGATATAATTGTTAATCCTGCATTCATAGAACCAAAACCTGCGCACTATAATTACGATATGTGGGAAGGGATTTCGTATGTATTAAACATTTCAAAACCTATTGGGGAGAGAATAGAGTCTTTACAGTATAAAGGCGCTTCTCTTAATATGAATGAAGAATATGACGTTGTTATGAATAATTATCGTGCAAGCGGTGGCGGGAACTTCTTTATGTTTCAAAATAAACCAATAGTAAAAGACATACCAACAGATATGTCTGAACTTATCGCTAACTATATATTGAAGCATAAAAGGATAGAAGCAACGAAAAATGACAACTGGAAAGTTATTAAATAACGATTTTAACACATAAAAAAAGATGGGCTGCGCCCATCTTTTAATTTAATTTTGCATTATCTTGCTTTTTTAAAGCTTTTAATTTCGCCGGTGTAACATCAGTGCCTTCTTCGTTAACGACTTTAATTCCTTTTAATTCGTTTAACATATTTTGACGAAATCCTTTTAAATATTGTTCACGTAGCGATTGGCGCTCACGTTGTTCTTCTTCAGTTAAGCCTTCAGCTTTTGCTTTTTTCGCTAAGAAGTTAATGCGTTCAATGAGTTCTTGACTTGGCATCTCGAATCCCCCTTCTACTCAAAACTGTTTATTATCATACAATAGTTAGTCTTCTTTATCAAGCAATTGCTTTGTATATTCTACATATCTTCGATGTACAGTTGCTTTTGAAACATCATGACCAAAACCACGAAGTGTTGCTGCAATTTCTTCAAAAGTTAATTCATTTCGGCGTAAACGTACAATTTCCTCAATTGGCACTTCTTTTTTCTCACGTCCTATACTTAAATGACGATTTTTCAAATTATTCTCCGGACGAAATCCTTTCTCTACCGCCCTTTGCATACCACGTTTAATTTTTAAATTGTGGATCTTTCTTTGATACTCTTCAACGATCCCAATTATATCTAGCACCATCGAATCAGAGTCAGAGAGTTCTAATTCTCCATTATGCGTATGCGTATATACTTTTATTCCCTCTTTATGTAAACAATGCATTAATGCAATCTTTGCATTTCCTCTACCAAGACGCGTTTCATCCTGTATAAGTAGTACATCAACTTGTTCATCTCGAATTGTATCTAGTACTTCTAATATGCCATCACGTTCAATTGTATAACCGCTAGCCTGCTCCTCAATTACCTTTGTAACATCCATTTGATAGCGCTCAGCTAAATGCAATAATTCATCTTTTTGACGCAATAATGATGTTTCCTGTTCTTCTTTTGTTGTGCTCACACGTGCATAAATAATTGCATTCATTTTGAACCCTTCTTTCTCAATATATTTCCTTATAGTGTATCATAAATTCGCCTTTTGTTCGAACTTATGTTTGTAGAATGTTTATTCGCATGTTATACTTAATAATAATAAAAACGAAAGAAAACGAGGTGTTAGAAAACATGGAAAAGTTAACGAAGCGCCAGCAAGACATTCTCGACTTTATTAAGCTAAAAGTACAAGAAAAAGGATATCCACCTTCCGTACGTGAAATCGGCCAAGCAGTCGGCCTCGCTTCTAGTTCTACAGTGCACGGACATTTATCACGACTAGAAGAAAAAGGATATATTCGACGCGACCCAACAAAACCACGAGCAATTGAAATTTTAGGTGACAACCGAATAGAAACAGAAACACAATCAGTTATTCAAGTTCCAATCGTCGGAAAAGTTACTGCCGGTTTACCGATTACAGCAGTAGAAAGTGTAGAAGAGCACTTCCCACTTCCAGCTAGTATCGTTTCTGGATCAGATCAAGTGTTTATGTTACGTATTTCTGGAGATAGTATGATTGAGGCTGGTATCTTTGATGGTGATTTAGTCGTAGTTCGTCAACAACAGTCTGCATACAACGGTGAAATTGTAGTTGCTTTAACAGAAGATAACGAAGCAACTGTTAAACGCTTCTATAAAGAAAAAGACCATTTCCGTCTACAACCGGAAAACTCTTCACTAGAACCTATCATTTTAAAACAAGTGTCAGTTATCGGAAAAGTAATTGGCGTATATCGTGACTTACATTAAAAATAATAAAAAGAAGATAATCCCCTTATTTATATAGGGCATTATCTTCTTTTTATATTTTGATAGATTTCCGTTCATCCAAAAGAGTGCATTTCATTAATTATTAACGCGTTTCAATAGTAACATCTCCAGCAGTGGTTTTTCCGCTAATCTTTTTACTACCATTACCAATCGTTATATTTTTATTTTCCTCATTAAAAATCGTTACATCTCCAGCAGCGCTTTGCCCACTAATAACTGCATCTTGCGGTTTTTCCAATAAAGTAATATCTATATCTCCAGCAGTTGAACTTGCCTCTAAATCATATTTAGAATCATGATCAATGATATCTACATCTCCACTAGCCGTTTTCGCTGTCACTTTCCCTATTACTTTTTTAAAATTCACCTCACCAGCTTTTGTAGATCCCTCCACACTCTTAGCCGTTACATGTTTCAAATCTACTTCTCCCGCAAGTGTCTCAACACTTACACGATCACTTTTCACATCACTTATTTCTATTTGTCCAGCGGATGATTTTACTTTTATCTCTTGGTAAAAACGTTCAGGTACAAATATAGTCAATGTAGGCGTTTGAAATCCGAAATTGTAAAATGAAAAATCAAACGAAACACCCTTTTCTCTTCCCCCTATAATTTTTAATCTGTCACCATCTTCAGCTATACGAATCTCCTGTTTACTTACGTCTCCTGTTTGCTTTACATAAAAAGAGGAATCAGGAGATTTTTGGACAACAATATCTCCAGCATCTAACTTAACTTCTACATTTTTTAGCGTTTCGTTTTTAATTACGTCCTCTTTATCTCCTTTTCCTGCAGTTTGTACTGCTTTTTCATATGTTTGTGAAATCCCTATTACTCCAATAATGATACAAGCGATAGCTACTAATAATATCTTTTTCATCATCTACTCCCCTTTTATCATTTTGAAGTTCCATATTACATATCGTACGCATAATCTTTTAAACCACTTCGTACTATAATAAGCTACAATACATAACAACAAACCTACTCCAACAAACGTTATACTAACGAAAAGATCCAACCATATAAAAGTGCCCATAAATACTTTTACAATAACGAAAAATGGTGTCACTACACTAGCAATCCCACCGACCCAAAAAGAAAATATAAAACCGATAATTGCAACTAACGGGCCTAACACAATAATAAAATTAAACAAACTAAGTCCAATCGCTGCCATGACAGCTCTTGTTATATTCGAAGTCGATGGATCCTTTTTCATCTCATCAAAGCGATACAAAGCAAGCAAGTCTTTCGCAATCACCTTTGGAGATCCAAGTCCCTTTATTATTTCTGATTCAGTTTTCCCCTCTTCCATCCCAAACTGAAAGTGCTCTTCATAATCAAATAAAATATCTTGTCGCTCTTCTTCTGGTAACTTTCTAAGATGACTTGATAATTCTTTAAGAAACTGCTCTTTACCCATCCCATTCCACCCCTTCAATAATTTCTTGAACACCTTTAGCAAAATCACGCCACTCCGTTACTAATAACGTAAGTTGCATCTCCCCTTGCTCTGTTAGTTGATAATATTTACGGGGCGGTCCTTCCGTGGATTCTTTTAAATATGTTTGAAAATATTCCTCTTTCGTTAAACGACGTAATAGCGGATATACAGAACCTTCCGATATTAAAAATTTATTTGAAATTTGCTGAACAAGTTCATAACCGTAACAATCCTTACGTTTTACAAGCGCCAATACACACAGTTCTAACACACCTTTTTTAAATTGAACGTTCAAGGACAATCCCCCTTTCTTATTTCAGTACTGTTCAATACACGGTACCCGTCATATCCATAATATACCACTAGGTACTGTTTATTGCAAGGTACTGGATTATATTCATTCCCAAAATATAGAAAACATACGAATAAAAGCCCAAATAAGATCCTGTTATAAAACTGACCATTACTCGGGCTTTTATTCGATTCGAACTGCATGAATACAAAACTTCATTCACTCTTTCTCCTCTATGAACCAACTTCCATTTGTGACCCTAATAAATTTCGAAACACACCTTTTCTCTCTTTGGCCAATTGATTAAATTCACCTTTTTGAACAATTTCACCTTTTCCTAAGACAATAACTTGATCTGCATTGCGTATCGTAGATAAACGATGTGCAATAACAATAATAGTCATCGTTCCTTTCAATCTTTCTATTGCTGATTGGATTTTTACTTCATTTTCAGTATCTAACGCACTTGTAGCTTCATCTAATACTAAAATGGACGGTTGCCTTAAAATAGCGCGAGCTAGTACAAGTCGTTGACGTTCACCACCTGAAAGTCTCACTCCACGATCTCCTATGAGAGTATCAAGCCCTTTTGGAAGCGTTCGTACAAATTCAGCTGCCGCCGCAAAATCTAATGCAGTCCAAATTTGTTCTTCACTCGCATTCGGCTCAATCATCAATAAATTTTCTCTTATGCTTGCATTAAATAAAAAAGGATCTTGTGGCACATAACTAATTGCCCGTCTCAATGACAATAAATTTTCACTTGTAAGAGGAGTTCCATCTATTAATATTTGACC
>NZ_BOQD01000274.1 GCF_018332515.1 Bacillus hominis
TGTAAACTATTTACATGTTTTTTATATCCCCAAAAACCTATCTTAGGCATATTCAATTTTTTTCTTAAAAACTTATCAAAAAAATAGACAGCTATACAAAAAACAATACTTATAATCCAAAAAGTAGAAGTTCCCATTAACATTCCTCCTATTACCCCATTGAATTATTAAAAATAAAGTGGACGATATTACGGTTATTCTCTTCTAAATAACTTAAGATTCCTTCAGGATATGTTGGCTTTGCCTTTAATTCCTCTATACTTTTCCAAATTAAAATAATATCCTCATGCTCTTTGTGCCTTATTTCATTTGTAACTACTTCTCGAACAGTTCCCCAATGTATTAATGTACAATGATGACCTTTTTTGTTGTTCCACTCAAAAATCTGCTCATTTACAATTGCTAACTCTTGAACATTAACTTTCAAATCATATTCTTCCATTAACTCTCGCATTATTGCTTCTTTTCCCGTTTCACCAAATACAATAGAGCCACCTGGAAAACGATAAAATGATTCGTTCTCATCACATTGAACAAGTACTTTAGAATGATCTTCATTTAAAATCATTGCTTCTGCACGTAATCGAGGGCTTTTCATTTCTTCTCTCCCTTTAATTTCTCATTATATGACATTGCTATAGGGCTGTAATTAATACGTATTAAATAAGAAAATATAGAATCAGCCCTGTTATCATTAACGATACAGCCCCACCTAAGGACATCAAGAACTCCCTCGATTCCCTGTCATATTTCCATTCCATATATGCATCAAAACTATATAACGTAATTAAAAACAGAAAAGGTAGAAAGCCCATGTATAGGGGGTTGAAAGAGAAGAACATATAATAATAACCACTATATAAGAAAAAATAATAATTCTGTTTCCCCATTTATGAGACTTGTTCACATATTTATTATTCCATCCTTTTTGTTTCGGTATATTCAGCTTTTTTCTCACTATATTTTCTAAAACAACTAAGAATAAGATCCATAAAACTAATACAATGACTTTCACATGAAACAGAGAGGTATCCTCCTTTACTTAATCGTTTGGATTTTCTCCGGCTGATCACTCGGATACGTAGCATTTCCTTTATTTTTAATGTCCCAACTAATAATTGTGGCACTATCTCGCCCTAATTGATGATGAACGTGTTCTAAAACATTGTGAATATTTTCTTTAAGTTCCTTATTATTTCTATTCATATCACTATATAGATTTTTTGGAGTTTCATATCGGCGTTCCCCACATTCTAATACTCCATCTGTCACCATTACAATTCGATTGTTGCCAGTGCGTAATTCACGAACTCCTGAAGAATAACAAGGAACAGGTAAATCAAAAGTATTTACATTACCAATCCACTCGTAAAAATGACGTTGATTTAGTGCGTATTGCCCTAATTTATATAACTCATCATGAAAAACATAAACGAGACAATCACCAATAGATAGCCACCAAATAAAATTTTCTTTTCTTACACATATTAAGCAAGCTGTTTCACCTTTAATTCTGTGACACTTTTCTTTAAATGAGGCGGATTGAAAAATTGTAAGGATATGATTTTCAACTGATCGAAATACTGTTTCAATTGATTCTTTCATAATTCTTTTTATATTTTCATATTCTGCTTGAATTGTGCTTACTACTAAATCAACACTTTCTGCGCTATTATGTCCGTCTAATATAATGGTAAATTCCCAATCGCCATTCGACCAAACTAATGCACCGTCTTCATTCTTTTTTGCTCCGGCGCTTATATTCCCGCCGTATTTACCAAGTACAATATCACCATATTGCTTAACTGAGATTTCACCTAAACACATTTCCCTACTTCCAACCCATGAATATTGTGTATTATTTGTTGTATGCATACTCATTTACCATATACTTTCGTATTCTTTCGCATAGTTTTTTGATTTTCTCTGCGTCACCATATGGCGCGCCAGTCCATTTTGCGACTTCAGTTGGTGACCAAAACTCTTTTGGTGTATTCGGATAACGTGGAATAATGTGCATATGTAAATGTGGTACACCATTACCTGAAACAAAAGTGTAAATATGTTCTGCACCTTCACTTTCTTTTAGCGCTTTACTTACTCTACTTGTTATAAGTCCGAACGCTTTCGCTTCTTCATCTGTTAGTTCAGCAAGGCCAGGTACATGTCTCTTTATATCTATCATTACATAGCCAAGGTATGTTTCTTCTGCATCCCAATGGACATGTCCAACGTATATGAGATCATCTTCATAAATAGCACCACCTGGAACTGTAATGTTCCCTTTATGTTTTTCACAAATGAAGCAGTTTTTTTCTGCTTGATTGTTTATTGGCATATCCATCACCATCCTTTTCATATATAATATCACAAAAAAAGGAAAAATAGGTTTTATATTCCGAAAATTCAATCTCTTAAAATGAGAATTTTCACATTAAAATAATTTTCAACTCATTATTTCTTCAAAAGCGTAATCCCCATTCCAACTGCAATCCCAATCGCTATTCCGATTGCTATATTATCAGTAAATACACCAGGAATTACACCAATTACAACACCTATAGCGACACCAATTGTCATAGCATCATTTCTTTTTGTATTATTAGCCAAAATTGCATCTCCTCTCATAATTTCTCCTCATATAATATCCATTTACATGAACGTTACTATCTCCTAATATATTTGCTTTCCCGCTCAAAAATTTCTAAAATATGTACTTTATCACTTTTCCATTCCCCCTACATAATCCTCTTCATTTGAAAGGATTTTTAAGTCACCATTACATATTCATAGGCATTTACTATAAGAAAGACCAGTAATTCATTTAAGGAGGAACAATTCATATGCATCCTCATTGGAATCCAAATTTAAATCAACAATATGCTTACTCACCCCATACCGCAAGGAATACACTGCATTATGATTCGCAATACATGATGCAGCGCATCGCAAGCCTTGAAAGCCAATTAGCTAAATTGATCTCTTTAATCGAAGAAAATAATCATTTAATTAAATCAATGGAACAACAGCAAAACCAAGTGTGTGCACCAGCTGGAGGTTCTGTTATTGTTCGTATGTAATTCGAATTCAAAAAACACACTTTGTAGTATAAAGTGTGTTTTTTGAATTATTTTCTTTTTGTATGAAACCCTTGTGTAATTCGGTCTAATATAATCGCAATCACGACGATAGCTAGTCCAGCTTCAAATCCCATTCCGATATTTACTTGTGTAACAGAGCGATATACATCAACGCCGAGCCCTGGCGCTCCTACAAGTGAAGCTGTTACAACCATTGATAACGAAAGCATAATACTTTGATTCACTCCAGCCATTATCGTTCCGGTTGCGAGTGGTAATTGTACTTTAAATAATTTTTGTGATGCGGTAGAGCCAAACGCATTCGCAGCTTCAATTAAATCTTCTGGAACTTGTCTAATTCCTAAGTCTGTAAATCTGATTGTCGGCGGCATTGCAAAAATGACTGATGCAATAATACCAGGTACAACGCCTACTCCAAAAAACGTTATCGCAGGAATTAGATAAACGAATGCTGGCATTGTTTGCATAAAATCTAGTGTCGGTTTTAAAAATTTTGAAAAGCGCTCATTTTGTGATGCTAAAATGCCAATTGGAATTCCGACAATAATTGAAATAATAACAGACGTAAGTACGAGTGCTAATGTTTGCATCGTTTGCGCCCAATAGTTAATATTTAAAATAAATAATAATCCGATGATCGTAAAAATGACTAAAGATAATTTTCTCGTAGTGTACCAAATGAGGAAACATAGGATAATAATCATCAATATGGCTGGAATTATTGTTAAAAAATTAGTGAGTAAATCAACGAATCCGCCGATAATATATGAGAACCATCGGAACAAGCCCTCAAAGTGCTCATATAAACTTGCAACAAATGAGTCGACCCATTCTCCTAATGGAATACGCGGTATACTATTCATCGTCTTTCACCTCTTCCTCAATGTTACCTGCAAGAGCTTGAATGACACTTTCACGTTTAATAATCCCTCTTAGCCTTTTCTTCTCATCAATTACGGGTAACGGATATTTCATTTCCGCCATTTTTGCATACGTTTCCTCAAGTAAAGTATCTAAATAAACATGCGGAATATCGTTAAGTAATAAATCAGCAATCGGCCACTGTTTTTGTACTGCTTTACTTGCATCATCTGCAGTTAATATACCTAAAAACTCATACTTTTTATTCACAACATATACAGTAGAAACACCTGCATTTCTCATAATTTGTAGTGCTACACGTGGACCACGATCAATGAGTAATGTTTCTGGTCTTTTTAATATAGATTCCGCTGTAATTACTTTTCCTAAATTCACGTCCGCAACGAATTTCTCCACAAACTCGTTGGCAGGACTCATCATAATTTCTTCAGGTGTTCCTATTTGTACAATTTCTCCATCTTTCATTAATGCGATACGATCTCCAATTCGAAGTGCTTCATCTAAATCGTGTGTAATAAATATAATTGTTTTTTCCATTTTATCTTGTAGCTCTAACAGTTCATCTTGCATTTCTTTTCGAATTAGTGGATCTAATGCACTAAATGACTCGTCCATTAGTAATACATCTGGATTATTCGTTAGTGCCCTTGCGATTCCAACACGCTGCTGCATACCACCACTAAGTTGACTAGGGTAATTATCTTTATGATGATCTAGCCCTACTAACTGTAGCGATTCTAACGCCTTATTTTCTCGTTCCTCTACTGGAACTCCTTGAATTTCTAACCCGTACGCAACGTTTTGTATCACTGTACGGTGCGGAAATAAAGCGAACTTTTGAAACACCATGCTCATCTTCGTTCTTCTCACTCTTCGTAACTCTTCTTTTCCCATCGTTGCGATGTCTTCACCATCTATGTATATATGTCCCGCTGTCGGTTTGATTAATTGATTTAGCATTCGAACTAACGTTGATTTCCCGCTACCGGATAAACCCATAATAACGAAAATCTCTCCGGTGTATACTTCAAATGTTGCCTTTTTCACACCAACATTCATTCCTGTCTCTTTTAAAATTTCTGATTTACTTTTCCCTTCTTTTAATAAGGCAAGAGCTCTTTGCGGGTGTTTCCCAAATACTTTTGTTACGTTTTCAACACGCACCTTTGTATTATCCATTTCACTACTCCTTTTCTACCCATCTATTCACATAGTGTTGCGATTTTACAAAGAAATATTACATAAAAATGACATTCATAAGATTTCTTTAAAATTCTCATTTCCGTTCATAATAAGAATGCTTACTTATACATTTATTTAAAAAGGCAAAAGTTTTTTAGGAGGTTTTCAATGAGAAAGAAAATATGGCTTATATGCCTTGCATTATTTATTACTATGATTTTCACCTCATGTAATGCAACAAATGCTAATTCGAAAGGAAAAATTAAAATAGGTGTAACAAGTTGGAAAGAAAATATTGCAACTGCAAACATGTGGAAGGTTTTATTAGAAGAAAAAGGTTACAAAGTTGAGCTCATGTATTTAGAAAAAGCTGCGATTTGGACTGGTGTCGCCCGTGGTGATGTTGATGCTAATTTAGAAGTATGGCTTCCTGTTACGGATAAACCGCTAAATAATCGTTATAAAGATGACATTGTCTTAAAATCAAAATGGTATGAGGGCACTGGACTAGGATTAGTCGTCCCTTCTTATATGAAAAACATAAACAGCATAGAAGATTTAAACGCACATAAAGATGAGCTAGATAATAAAATTGTTGGGATTGAACCGGGTAGTAGCCTTATGAATTTAACGGATAAAGCAATGAAGGCATATGATATAAAATTAAAACTTGTCCAATCTTCAGAAGCTGCAATGATGAGTGAGTTAAAAAAGGCATATACGAAAAAGAAACCAATTGCTGTTACGCTTTGGAATCCACATTGGGGATTTTCAGAATTTGACTTAAAATATTTAAAAGACCCTAAGAAAGTATATGGTGAAAAAGATGACATTTATTACTCAGTTCGCAAAGGTTTCGAAAAAGATCATCCGGATATTGTGAAATACTTTGATAAATGGAAAATGAACGATGAACAGCTTGGTACTTTAATGGTCATGTTAAATAAAACGAAAGATCCGGAAGAAGCTGCACGAAAATGGATTAAAAAGAATCAAACTTTAGTTGATGAATGGATAAAAGAATAAAGAACAACAAAAACAGGCTAGAGAATTCAACGTATTCTCTAGCCTGTTTCACATTATTTTTTCTCAATAACAGCATCAACAATTCCATATTCCTTCGCTTCTTCTGCCGTCATAAAATAATCTCTTTCTGTATCATGAGCTACCTTTTCTACTGGCTGCCCAGTTCGATCAGATATGATTTTGTTAATATCATGTTTTAACTTTAATATTCTTTTTGCTGTAATTTCGATTTCTGTTGCTTGCCCTTTTACACCGCCAAGTGGCTGATGAATCATGATTTCACTATTAGGGAGCGCAAATCTTTTTCCCTTTGCGCCAGCTAATAGTAAAAGCGCACCAAATGATGCTGCAAAGCCCATGCAAAGTGTTTGCACATCTGGTTTAATAAGATTCATCGTATCTAATATTGCAAATCCTGCTGTCGTTGAGCCGCCAGGACTATTAATATACAAGAATATATCTTTCTCCGCGTCTTCTGCTTCTAAAAATAATAATTGTGCTACTACACTGCTTGCAACTTGATCGTTAATTTCTGAACCGATCATAATAATTCGGTCTTTTAATAACCTCGAATATATATCATAGGAACGCTCTCCTAATTTCGTTTGTTCTACGACGTATGGAATTGTATTCATTTTTAATCCCTCCACTAATTGTTATGCCGCACAAAGCATACAACTGTAGGAAGAAGGTTTTTTCATACTGAATAATAACACTGGCTGTTTTGATGGTAACTTCGTGAAATCTATTGTTGGGAGAAGTTTCGTCAACAATTCAGGCCTTTCTTCACGAATAGAAGTTACAACGATTTCAATATCATCCGTGTACTCCACCATTTCAATCCCTTCTTCACTTACAGTTTTCAGCCTATTTCTACTCCTAAATAAAGAAGCTTTCACTGCCCCTTCTGATACGGAACATACTTTAGCAATATCAGCGATACTATATTGAAAAACATCTTTTAATAATAAAATTGCGGATTGTTGTACATTTAATGAAAATAACATTTTCCCTACCATTTCATGCAAATCAGCAATTTTCTCGTATGGTTCTTCAAAAGTAATTTGTTCCTTTATTTTTTCATGAACTGATTTCGACTTCATCTGGTCTAACCAACGATTTCTAGCTATTTTATATAGAAGCGTCATACAAATATCTTTATTACCGTATTTTTGAAGAACTTTATAAACCGTTTCTTGGGCGAGATCTTCACCGTCCCACTTGTTTTTTGTTAAAAATGTACAGTATCTTTTTAACTCTGCATAGTTCTCAGTTAAAAAGTTTATATTTGAATGATTCATATCGATATGATTCTTTAAAATTTCAGTTACTTTTGTGCACAAAATAACCACTCCTTTTCAGCGCTTACTTAATAAACGATCAATTAAACGAAAAAGTTACGGGGCTTATAAAAAAATAATGTTTATGTTCGATAATTCGCGGTCATAAATATGTTATATACAATTTTACGTGAGGAGGAACAAATTTGCCAAAATTAACAATTGATGGTGCTGGA
>NZ_BOQD01000275.1 GCF_018332515.1 Bacillus hominis
CGGGCGTTTATGGGCAGTTGATCTCCCATCTAGCTTCTTCGCACCCACTAAATTCTTGGATGGGAGTCTTACTGCCCGTTAATGCGGGATAAAGTGAAACTTTACTCAGTGGGGAGGATCTTATTAAATGAACGTATAACATGCAATTGATATGTAGAGGAGAATGTAACATGAAACAAAACAAACAAGCTATCTTTTTAATATTTGCTACAGCAATTGTAACTTCTGGATTGGCAATTCTACCTTGGTTGATTATATAGAACACATTAAAAAAGCTTATTGCTTCTTAAGAAGCAATAAGCTTTTTTTCTATTATAAAATCCCGAAAAATTTATTTACGCAACTTATCATAATAAGCATAGATACCGCAACACACATTACAATCGCATTACGATCTTGCTTTTCTTTTTGTAAAAGTTCTACTTTTTTACTCATGTGTACAATCCCCTTTATATTAAAAAAGTGTGAGATAGGAAATTTTTCTTATCCGATGCGAGGTGAATACGAAAACCCTCTCTATCTCACATACACAATAGAATGGAATTGTCATTTTATAAATAAAATGACATGACGTTATGTCGCAACATAGGGTATTTGTGTCGCTACATTTTCTATTATAAAAAATAGTTGTGCAAAACTAGTGCATTTTTTATGTCAATTGCCCTGATTGAAAAAATCAGCCATCCATTCAATCACATAAAAAGAGTTTTTTTTTATTTTCATGTAAACTATACAAGTAGAATGAATAGTTTGGGGTGCACAAGATTATGGTGAAAATTTTATTAGTAGACGATGAAGAACGTATGTTACGATTATTAGATTTGTTCTTAAGCCCCCGTGGCTATTTTTGTATGAAAGCTACTTCTGGCCTTGAAGCGCTAGAATTAATCGAACAAAAGGACTTCGATATTATTTTATTAGATGTTATGATGCCGAATATGGATGGGTGGGATACTTGCTATCAAATCCGTCAAATTTCCAAAGTTCCAATTATTATGCTAACAGCTCGCAACCAAAATTATGATATGGTCAAAGGCCTGACTATGGGAGCAGATGACTATATTACAAAACCATTCGATGAACATGTATTAGTCGCGCGAATCGAGGCTATATTACGTCGCACAAAGAAAGATGGTTTTGTTAGCTTCAATGGTATTGAATGGGATAAAACAAAACATACCGTTACAGTTTATAATGAAAAAATCTCACTAACTCCTATTGAATTTTCGTTACTCGGACTATTTTTACAAAATACAAACCGTGCCTACAGCCGAGACGATTTAATCGAAAAGATTTGGGGCTATCAAACAGACATCGAATACAGAACTATCGATTCACATATTCGTAATATACGGGATAAGTTACGCAAAAAAGGATTTCCAGTTGAAGATTACTTAGAAACTGTCTATAAAGTCGGATATAAATGGAAAAATGAATAATTACTTTATATGAAATAAGGTACGGTGAGAAAATGAGCAAACTTTCCCTTAAAGTTGGGACATACTTTTTAATATTAGCTTTATGTATTGAGGCAATCGCTTTCGTATCTTTTTATAAAAGTCTTTCAAAAATGCGTGTTGAAGAAGAAACGCTTGCTCTTTTAGAGAAAGGAAATCGCTATCGAAATACGATTGAACAGCGTGCAAAATGGAGCAATTACGGCAAATACGCTGAGAAAAAAAAACATACTGAACATCACAACCGCCCTGCCTCTTCCGGCTTCTCTATTGAAAGTGCCGCTGAAGATTTAATGGAAACAGAAGCACTTACTAATTCTGATATAGCCATTGTTATAACTGACAGTAATGGAAACATCATTTCGACCTCAGAAACAGTAACAAAAGATATGCAAAAGCAACTTCATTGTAAAATCTCCCCCGTTAAAAGAGGAGGATTAATAGTAGAAAAAGATTGGAAAAAATCAAAATTCATCTCAACAGTAACACCAATTGATACAAAAGACTTTCAAGGCAAATTACACATGTTCTTAAAAACATCCTTCTTAGAAAATATGCTACTTAGACTCATGGATCAATTCATTATCGTGAGTATTTTAACACTTATTTTAACAACTATTTCTGTCTTTGTTTTTTCTCGTGTTATTACAGAACCGCTTATAAAAATGAAGCGGGCGACAGAAAAAATGTCGAAATTAAATAAGCCGATTCAATTAGGAATTAAACGAAATGATGAACTTGGAAGCTTAGCAAAAACGATTGAAGATTTATCTAGTGAACTTACGTATATGAAAAAAGAACGAAACGAATTTCTCGCTAGTGTAGCGCATGAATTACTAACTCCATTAACCTATATGAAAGGTTATGCAAAGGTAGCAAAAAGAGATTCTCTAACGAAGAACGAACGTGAAGAGTATTTACAAATCATCGAGGATGAAACCGATAGTGTAACTGATCTCGTACAAGATTTATTTATGCTCGTACAATTAGAGCAACACCAATTCGTTATTAAAAAAC
This sequence comes from Bacillus hominis, assembly GCF_018332515.1. Classification (GTDB taxonomy): domain Bacteria; phylum Bacillota; class Bacilli; order Bacillales; family Bacillaceae_G; genus Bacillus_A; species Bacillus_A hominis. The sequence continues at coordinate 2,475 of NZ_BOQD01000275.1, forward strand.
AAAAAATGCTCCTTAGGCCATTTTTAGAACGAATGGTTGAAAAAACAAAAACAACATTAACCAACAAGCAAATAGAAATTCATGTATACTGTAAAAATGATTTAGAAGTTTGTATAGATGAAAGGCGTATGGAACAAGTGATGTTAAATTTATTGCATAATGCTTATCAACATTCGCCAGAAAACACTTCTATAACAATACGTGTACTAACCAGTGCGAATACTTTTACAATAAGTATACAAGATGAAGGTGAAGGTATTCCAAAGGAAGATATCCCACACATTTTTGATCGCTTTTACCGTGTCGATAAATCCAGAACAAGAGCTACTGGAGGAAAAGGGATTGGCCTGGCTGTTGCAAAGGAAATTGTAGAACTTCATAATGGTTCTATCGAAGTTAAAAGCGAATTAGAAGTCGGAACAAACTTTATAATTGAATTACCATTTGAATAATATATGTGTGAAATCACCAGTAATAGCCAACACTACTGGTGCTATTTTATTTATAAAACCAGCTCATATAAGCTAAGCTTTTGAAATTATTCTTATTTCAATATAAAATATAGGTACAACTGTAAAAGATTTGGAGGGTGATATAATTGGATATCCATGTATTAACAAAAGACGAAGCAGAAATTTACTTAGAACTTCGAGTAGAAGGGTTAAAACAAAACCCGGAAGCTTTCAGCTCTTCTTATGAAGATATTATTAATAAAGAGTGTGCTATTGAATATAAAGCCCAAAAATTAGCACAAGATGAAAACTATACACTAGGTGCATTTAAAGATGGAAAATTAATCGGAGTTGCCACATTGGAAACGAAACCATATGTAAAACAAGAACATAAAGCGAAAATTGGTTCAGTATACGTGTCTCCAAAAGCACGCGGACTTGGAGCTGGAAAAGCACTTATTAAAGAATGCCTTGAGCTTGCTAAATCTTTAGAAGTAGAGCAAGTTATGCTTGACGTTGTTGTCGGAAACGATGGTGCAAAAAAATTGTATGAGTCATTAGGATTTAAAACATTTGGTGTGCAGGAACGTTCATTAAAATATAACGGACAATATTGGGATGAAGAGCATATGGTTCTTTTCCTAGATGAAGAAAAATAATTAAAAACATCCTCCATTTATGAGGATGTTTTTTACTTTCTCGTAAACCATGCTGTATATAATAATTGAATGGCCTCTTCAATTTCTTCCTCCAATAAAGTCGCAAATCCAAGCAATACTGTATTTTCAGGAGAAGTCCCTTCCTTATAATACATCGAAACAGGATACACTTTAATACTCCTTTCAGCTGCAGATTCCATTAATTCTTTCTCTTCCATCCCATTATGCACTTTTAATAAAATATGTAGGCCAGAATCCTCCCCTATTACTTCAATGCGATTAGAAAAATATTTTTCTATTACCGAAACAAGACGGTCTCTCTTCTTTCGGTACACAACACGCATTTTATGAATATGCTTTTCCCAATGCCCGTCATTTAAAAATTTCCTAATGATCTCTTGATCCATTCTTGAAACGCTTTGTGTGTAAAATAAATATTGCTCCTGATACTGCTTAATGAGGGATTTTGGCAACACCATATAACTCATCCGTAATGATGGCAATAGCGCTTTAGAGAGCGTCCCCATATAAATTACTTTCCCATCTCTATCTAACCCTTGCAGCGCCGGAATCGGCTTTCCTGAATAGCGGAATTCACTATCATAATCATCTTCAATAATATATCTTCCTTCTTCTTTTTTCGCCCATTGCAAAAGCTGCATTCTTCTCGTAATTGGCATAATCATCCCGCAAGGAAACTGATGCGAAGGTGTAACGAATACAACATTTGCATGGCTATCAGCTAGCTGTGACATACGAATTCCATCTCTATCTAAAGATAACATTTGTACATTTTGTTCCCCTTGCTCAAAAACAACCATTTTCCGATGGTACCCAGGATTCTCAACCGCATAACGACTTCCCTTTAACAACTGAAATAACATTTTTACTAATATTTGCGTACCCGCTCCTATTACAATTTGACTAGCTACGCATCGTACACCTCTAGATTCATACAAATAGCTCGCAATCTCTTCTCGTAAACTTACCTCCCCTTGCGGATGTCCAATAAAAAGTAAATCTTTATTTTCAAATTGCCATACCTCGTTCGTAATTTTTCGATATACATGAAACGGAAAAGTATTAGTATCCACACCAGTTTGAGTGAAATCAAATTTATACTCCTTATTTTGAAAAGGCGCTTCTCCTATTACCTCTTCGCTGCCTTCCACATGAATCATTTGCTCGATTTCACATACAAAATAACCTTTTCTAGAAATCGACTCAATATATCCTTCGGCAAGAAGTTGCTCATAAGCAGCTTCAACTGTATTTTTACTCACTTGTAAATATGTCGCCAGCTTCCTCTTAGCCGGTAATTTCGTAAAGGCCGGAATCGTTCCATCTTTAATCTCTTTTTTTATATACTCATACAATTGCACATACAATGCCATTTTACTATTTGTATTCAAATTAGGCGTTAGTTCTAACACAACATCTGACCCCTCCCAAAAACACATAACTGATACTTTTTACAGTACCAGAAGTTCTATATAATTCCTTTTATCATGTAACACATTAATAATCAAATACTAGAGAGGAGATGCATGATAATGAACAATGGTAGACGCATCGGACTTACGATGATTATTACAGGAGCTACCCTATGGGGATTATCTGGTCCCATGATTCAGTGGCTATTTCAACATACTAACGTATCATCAATTGATTTTTTAACAGTTCGCCTGTTACTTGCAGGAATATTCATTTTATCTTTCTTGCTTATTAAAAACCAAAACATATTTCACATTTGGAAACATCCTAAACACTTTATACAACTTATAATTTTCTCTATTCTTGGCATGCTTGGTGCGCAGTACGCTTTTATCGAAACAGTTCATATTAGTAATGCCGTAACGGCAACACTATTTCAATTTCTAGGTCCTGTTCTTATTACCATTTACGTTGCGTTTGAGCAAAAGAAATTCCCTGCTTCTATGCAAATACTCGCAATTATAACTGCTCTAACAGGGACATACTTTATTATTACAAACGGTTCAATTGAAAATATTGTTTTATCTAAAGCAGCTATTACTTTCGGCCTATTAACAGCGATTGGCTTTGCGTTTTATACCCTTCATCCGGCTTCTCTTATTAAAGAATGTGGAACAACTGTCGTAATTGGCTGGGGGATGTTAATTGGAGGGATTGCACTGCTTATTTGTAATCGTTCTTTTGAATGGAATCAGATTTCGCAAACTTTCACACTTCAAACTTTTTCTATGCTTATTCTTATCATTATTAGTGGTACCCTTTCTTTCTTTCTATATATCGGTAGTCTTAAATATTTAGCAGCAACAGAAACAAGTATTTTATCTAGCATTGAACCACTTGTGGCCGCTATTGTTTCAATCACCTGGCTAAATGAATCTTTTGGATCATATCAATTATTAGGCGGTGTATGTATCGTCCTTTCTGTTATTTTCTTAACGATGCCTCAAAAAGAGAGAGAACCTACCTTTTCAACTGAACAAATATAAAGTGAAACTTTAATCAGCGGGGGCCATCCCCCACTGATTATTAGTCCTCACCAATCGGGATAGAAAATGTCAAAAGAGGTCGTACAAAACTTACGACCTCTTTTTATGATTTAAAGGAATTGTCCCGCCTGCTAGCAAATACAATTACACTAACAATAAAAATTAGGAGTGTGGCACCATGAAAAAAATCGGAACTATGCTACTTTTCTCCTTCCTCATTACTGGCTGTGCGCAAGTACAACCCGATTCAAATGTACCTAAAAAAGAAGTACTAGAAACGTCATCCTCTCAAATTAACGCACCTTCCTTTTTTCATCTTAGTGTTTTAAAAGATGTAAATTGGGAAGAAACCCCATCCTTCGTAGAAGGAAAAATACCGTTAAAAGGCATTGAAGGAAAAATTGCGATGGCTGATAGCTCTATTATCGCAAATGAACAAAATGAAATAATGTGGTTCTTCCTAGATCCTGAAATGCCAACTGGAAAACTATCTATTATCGCGTTAAAACAAGGAACTACAACTCCAACACCAGTACTCTTTCAAAAAGAAACTTCCAAACAAACTTGGACTACTTCAAATACAGTCGATACAACCATAAAGGAACTCCCTCTCGTAATGTCACTACCTTCATCTGGATTATGGGTATTAAACATATATGTAAATGAAAGATATTATGATCAATTTGTAATCAATGCCGAGTAAGTTGTCAAAACTAATCTACTTCTTTGTATCTGCCCAATTTTGAGGCAAGATAAATAATGAGGGGACACGAATAACTCTACACTTCTTCTGCATTATTTTAATTTCTTATCTCCAAAAAAGCAGTGCCTTAAAAGGCACTGCTTTTGACTATCTATAACTTGGCATTTTCGTAATCTGTGCCACTCCTGAATCAATAGCTGCTTTTGCTACTGCTTCTGCGACACTTGGAACAACTCTTTTATCTAATGGATTTGGAATTACATAACTCGCATGAAGCTCTTCATCCGTAATGATGTTAGCGATTCCATATGCTGCCGCTAATTTCATCTCTTCTGTAATATCAGTCGCGCGCACATCTAACGCACCACGGAATATACCAGGGAATGCCAATACATTGTTTACTTGATTCGAATAATCGGAACGTCCAGTTCCTACTACAGCTGCACCAGCTTCTAATGCATCTTCTGGGAATATTTCTGGAATTGGATTCGCCATTGCAAACACAATTGGCTTCTCATTCATCGTCTGTACAAGTTCTTTCGTTAATACGTTAGGGGCAGATACACCAATGAAAATATCAGCCTGATGAATCGCTTCCTTTAATGCTCCGCGCACGAATTCTCGATTTGTCTTCTTTGAAACTTCGATCTGCGCTTCATTCATCCATGTTTCACCTTCACAAACAATACCCTCTAAGCTAACTAACGTAATATGTTTTGCACCGGCTTTTAATAATAATTTTCCAATTGCAATTCCTGCCGAACCAGCACCGTTAATAACAATTTTCACATCATCCATTTGTTTACTTACAACTTTTAGTGCATTAATAACAGCTGCTAAAACGACAATGGCTGTTCCATGTTGATCATCATGGAATACAGGAATATTCGTTTCTTCTTTTAATCGTTTTTCAATTTCAAAGCAACGTGGCGCTGCAATATCTTCTAAATTGATACCTGCAAATGTAGGCTCTAGATTTTTCACAAGGGTAACGATTTCATCTACATCCGTCGTCCCTAGACATAATGGGAAAGCATCTACATTCGCAAATTTCTTGAATAAAATACTTTTCCCTTCCATAACAGGCATAGCCGCTTTCGGTCCAATGTTCCCTAAACCAAGTACTGCAGTTCCATCTGAGACGACCGCTACCATATTACCACGTGCTGTATAGTCATAAGCTGTTTCCTCATCTGCTGCAATTGCTTTGCAAGACTCCGCCACGCCTGGTGTATAAGTCAGGCTTAAATCATCCGCTGAATTCACTTCCACCTTACTTGTAATTTCAATTTTCCCTACTAACTCTTTATGCAATAACAATGATCTTTCATTAATTTGATTTTCTAACATACTTATAATCTCCCCTTAATTTGACAAGCTAGCTATATGAATATAGCTAGCTTGTTTAATCATGAAAACATTTTCAATAAAATTGTCGCTGTTACGACCACTGCTGCCCCGCCTAAACGCGTTGAAATTTGCGCAAAAGGCATTAATTCCATACGATTTGAAGCTGATAGAATCGCGACATCTCCAGTTCCACCTAAACCACTATGACATCCCGTTACAATTGCTGATTCAACAGGATACATTTTCATCACTTTCCCTACAAGAAAACCTGATGCTACCATTGTAAGAACAACTGATGCACACACAGCAACATATCCTACCGAAAGAACTGCCGCTACGTCTTTTAACGGAATGTATAGCAATCCTAACCCGACCATTAACGGCCAAGTTAAATTCTTTGAAATAAATTTATATAAATGGAATGCTCCTTGCTCCATTTTTGCTGGCATTAATTTAAAGTATTTCACAAGTGCCGCTGAAAAAATCATAATGATCGCCCCAGGAATACCGATGAACTTAGAAGCAAATCCTCCAAAGATGAAGAATGTACATGCAATTAATAAGCCTGCTCCCATTAATGAGAAATCAATTGGTTTTTCTATATTTTGCTCTTTTAATAACTCTGCCTGATTATCTGTTTTTACTAATACACCATTCCCACTAAGCTCAGGTCTCTTCTCACCTAAACGCTTCATATATCCTGCGCTCACAATTGCAAACATATTTCCGATAATAGCTGCAGGAATAAGCTGCGATACAAATGTTGCTGATGGCTCATTTAAAATATCACCGTAAGCTAACGATAATGGTAAAATCCCTTCCCCAATACCACCACTCACAATTGGTACGATGATAAAGAAGAATGTCTGTTTCATTTCAAATCCAAATAGTGAACCTACTAATAAGCCTACTGCGATAGAAGCTAGCGTCCCTACCACTAAAGGAATAAACATGCGAACGAAACCTTGTACTAATACTTTACGGTTCATTCCTAAAATACTTCCTACTACTAAACAAGAAATATATAAATATAAAAAGTTCGATTTTTTCATTAACATAGTCGCAGCTTCCATTGAAGCTGGATTCATCCAGTTAAAAAATACAAGTAACGATGGAATAAATAATGAGAGAATTGCTGGACCACCGATATTTTTTAAAATTGGAATTCTCATCCCAATGTCACCTAAGAAAATACCCATAATCATAATAACTGCAAATCCACCAATCATATCTGCTGGCAATTTATTATATACAGATGCCCCATAAATAATAGCTGCCAATACTACATATAACGGTAAAGGTATAACACCGATTTTTACATTCATAATTTTAGAAGCGAAAGATTCTCTTTGCACTTCGTTTTCCTCAGAAAATGATACCGCTTCCACATTCTTTTGAATCCCCATATGGCACCCCCTTGTTTTCTTAATAACAATATTAAAACGCTTTCAATAGTAAAAATAGTTTTTGTAAGTTTTGTAACTACTTTTGTAATTAAAAAAAGTATAAGCGACTTATAATAAGTCGCTTATACGTAAAAATCTATTTTATTTCGGTCAATACACCTTAATTTACTCACCGGTCTTCCCACATTTTGATACACCATTTCATTCTCTAATACTCCGATTTCAGTCAAAAACATTACATACTTTCGAATAGAAACTCTCGAAACCCCTACTAATTGCGCCATTTCATCAGTTGTAAATGCTTGTCCATTAAGCGATTCGATTTTCTTCCAAATGAGTTGCAATGTTTGCTTCGTTAATCCCTTTGGAAGCTCTTTATTAACGAAAGGCTCTCTTTTTTCTTTTTGCAAAAGTAGTGAATCTAATTCCGATTGACTGATTTTTTGTTGTTCTTTCATGAAAGTAAGTTTTTCTCGATATACAGTTAATGCCTCTTTAAATCGTTCAAATGTAAATGGTTTAATTAAATAATCTACTACGCCATATTGTAATGCTTTTTTGATACTTCCCATATCATGTACAGCTGAAATCATCATAATATCAATTTCTTTCTCTTGATTCCGAATATACATTAACAGCTCAAATCCAGTCTCCTCAGGCATAAAAATATCAAGTAATACTAAATCTACTCGTGATTTCTCTAATACTTCTATCGCCTCTTTTACTGATTTAGCTGCATGAACAAGTTCAAATCCTCCCACTTGCTCTAAATAATGTGTATTTAACATTGCCACCATCGGATCATCTTCTACAATCAAAACTTTGATCATCTTATCTCTCATCCCTACTTTTAGGTATTTCAATCGTTATTGTCGTCCCCGTTCCTAACAATGAATGAACATAAATTTCCCCATTTATTCGCTGTATACTTTCCTTTACAAGATGCAAACCATACCCCCGATTATCACCCTTTGTAGAATAACCTTTTATAAATAATGCATCAATTTCATCTTCTTTTATGCCTTTCCCCGTATCTTGTACTGTAATGATTAATGTATCCCCATATTGTATTCCAATTTCAACCTGCTTCTTCTCACAATTTGTCACTGCGTCTAATGCATTATTAATTAAATTTCCGACAATAGTGATTAGTTCATGAATGATACGTTCATCATATATTTCTGGTAAGTAAGAATCTTCTTTTATAATTAACTTTATATTTTTCTCTCTAGCATAACTAAGTTTACCTAGTAAAAACCCTGCAAATACTGGGCTTTGAATTTTTTTCATAATCCCCCCAATTTCATATTGATGCTCTGATACCATACTACTTACATATTTCTGCAATTCTTCATACTGTTTCATATGCGTTAACCCTAATACGACATGCATTTTATTCATAAATTCATGAGATTGTGCCCGTAAAGCTTCCGCATATAGCCTAATACCAGTTAGTTCTTCTGCCAATTTTCTAATTTCTGTTTTATCACGGAATGTTGCAATTGCACCAACTATTTCTCCTTTTACATATAAAGGAACACGATTAGTAACAATCGTAATCCCATAAATTTTTTGTTCTTCGTTTAATTGTACCTCTCCTGTTTGCAACACTTCTTTTATACGTGAATTCGGCATATACAATTCAACATCTTTACCAATAAAGTCTTCTTCAAGTCCACTTTTCTTAAATAGCCGTTTTGCTTCATTATTAATTAACGTTACTTTCGCTTCTTTATCTACAGCAATAATACCTTCTTTCACCGAAAGCAACATCGTATTTCTTTCTTCAAGAATTTTCGCTATCCTATGCGGCTCAAGACCAAATAAACTTTTCTTTATATGTCTAGCTAGCAATATCGCTCCTATAATGCCAACTAATACTCCAACTCCAACACCGATATACATAATATGTCTACTTTCCTTAACTCGCTCTTTTACATTATCTGCTGAAATTCCAACCGCAACCGCTCCAAGTTGTTCCCCTGTTTCAGAAAAAATCGGTATAAATACTCTCATAGAGACCCCTAAAGTTCCTTCTGCTAACGACACATGTTCCTTTCCCTTCAATGCCGTTCCTTCATCTCCTCCAATGAAATGTTGCCCTATTTTTTGAGGATTGGGGTGAGATTTCCGGATTCCATTCATATCCATAACTACAATAAATTGAACATCCGTACTCTTTAATATCTTATTTGTATACCCTTGAATCAAGGAGGTATCTACCTTCCCCGCCAACCCATCAATTATAATAGAATCATTTGCCACAATACGTGCAATCGTTTTTGCCTTCTCTGCCTGGCTTTCTTCTGTCGTTCGTTCAACATTATGGCTAATTAAAATATCTGTTACGAGTAAAGAAAAAATTACAACTGTACAAACTAACAATGTAATCGTTTTCCATAAATTCCATAGTTTTTTTCTTTTTTTCATCCCGTTAATAACTCCCCTAATTGCTGAATAGAAAAATAAGTAAGGTGATATTATTTTCACCTTACTTATTTGCTGTTATTATACTTTAAATTTACTAGTCATTTCTTATAGTTCTTCTGTAGCCTTTGCAATTTCATCAATAGCATTCGTTACTTCATTTTCATCGCCTGCTAAACCTTTCATTGTTTCGGCTGCTCGATTAATATTGGAAACAAACTATAATAATAGCACGTATTTTTTTTGCTGATTATGCATTTTTACATATGTAATTATTCTTAAAAGTTTAAATTACAAAATAAGAGAACTTCCATACATAGAAGTTCTCTTTCTTCTTATCAATTTTGCTTCTTTAAAACACTTCTCACAAACCCTTCTTTATAATCCGTATACTCTTATTCCCTTACTTCACTTTGAACTTTTCACATAACTAATTGCTTGGCTCCCCATCTGTATCCAAGCCTTTTCAAAATTCTCCCTCGGTACGCTTACATTCGGACTATCATTAAGTGGATCTTGAATATAAACAGACTCCTTATCATATCCAACAAGAACAACACAATGTTCATTATAAGTAATAGAAACATCTCCACCACTTGTTTCCCATATAGTGAATTCATCCTCATCTAATGGGGCATATGTTGCATTCGTAATCATTACTACCGGTTGCCCATTACTTACACTCTTATAAAGTTCTTCTATACTCTTCCCTGTTAAGTCCACAGCTTCATTCGGTAAATATTTTTTCGCTAATTGAAAAAGTGGTCCATGATATACACCATATCCCGATTCAGAAAACGTATAAATGTTCCCAACAAATCCTTCATTCGGATTTCCTCTTACACCATCATCTAAAAAATTAACTTTTTTTATTTCATTTGCTAATTTCATCTTATCTACAGACACACCCGCATATTGTAACATCATCGCTAAACTTGTTACTTCACAGCCTCTCTCTAACTCTGGTAACTGCTGAATTAAAGGCACATTTGATAACATGACTTTTTCATTGTTATTACTAAACTCTGTTCGTTTTTGACTTTGTATACTTGAGGATAGTAATCCCTTTACTTTCTCCACATACTTTGTAATCCCATTTGTATATGCACCCCATATCCCTATACATAGTAAGGCCATACATATATACCACTTCCATTTCCGTATCACTCTCACGCCCTTTTTAATTCGTTAAATACGAATAAAACGCATCAGCATCTGTTTGAACCATCGGAACAAACTTAAGCTCTTTTCCCTTTTCAGGTTGTTCAAGATTTATCTTCTCCGCCAAATCTTGAATATTCACATTCGCTCTATCCATACCAAGCTCATCCGCCATTTGTATCACTTTTTGTTCATTGATTTCTCTTAATACTTGATATATATCTTTGCCATATAAATCAATATGATATTTTTTTGCTTCTTCCTGCACTTTTTGTTCGTACACTTCTTGTGCTAACTCTTCCATCTCTTTTCCTTGTTGAGCAATACCTAGCTTTTCTGCCTCTTCGCTAACTTTCGTTCCATAGATTTCTTCCTCAATTTCTTCTACTTCTTTTCCTTCAGTTGAAACACCAAGCTTTTCTGCTTCATTATTAATTTTAATCTTATTAATTTGATCAATTAAACTTACAATCGATGTATTCTCTATAGATATGCCTAATTTTGATGCTTCTTGCTTCACTTTTGTTTCATAAATTTCTTCTGAAAGAATTCCAACATCTTTTCCTTCTACCGAGATACCTAATTTTTCCGCTTCTCTTCCTACTTCCGTTTCATGAATTTCCTTTTCTAACGTAATTTGTTCTTTCCCATCCGTTTCAATGCCTAATTTTTCCGCTTTTTCTTCTGTATGCATTGCATGTATTTTCCCATCATTTAATTGTTCCTTACTACGCTGCGTGTAATCGATCTTTCCTTTTGGCGTTCCAGAAGGAGAGGCCCCCCCTAATATACCTAAACTCATTACTCCAATAGTGAATACCGTCATCATTTTCTTTTTCAAGACTTCTTCCTCCCTCTCACACTTTCTTTTTCCAGCTTTCCCATGATTTTTTTTATACTATACATAAACTTCATCTCTGTTAGAAATAACCTTATGATTTATCCAATTCATTCAAAAAAACCTTACGTCTTTTCTTTCCATTACAAGTTTCCATTATGTAATACATGCTACAAGTTGTTCCTTAACTTTCCCTTAAAAAAGACGACCTTGTAAAAACAAGGTCGTCTTCTCACTTATAATCTTTGATTTTTTGGGAAAATCACTTCAAAACAAGTTCCTTCTCCCCATTTGCTCTCTACCGATATTTTTCCATAATGCTTTTCTACAATCCAATTGGCGATTGAAAGACCTAACCCCGCTCCTTCTGATGGACTTCTCGCTTTATCCCCTTGATAAAAACGATCAAATAACCTTGGAATATCCCCTTCTTTAACTCCTATCCCGTTATCTTTCACTTGTATGCGAATTGAACTACTCGTTTGCATACAAGTAATTTGAATATATCCACCTTCATTCGTATACTTCATCGCATTATCTAGCAATATGACCATCAATTGATGAATTCTCTCTCTATCGCCAATAAACGATATGTTACGTTCTACTTTTAATATCATCTCTTTTTCTTGATAAGAAGCAATCTCTTTATATGGATCTACTATTTCTTCTAACAATTTATCCATTTCAAATGTTTTCTTATCCATCTCGATTTGATTAGAATCCGAACGTGCTAACAATAATAAATTAGCTACGAGCTTCGATAATCGCCTACACTCCTTTGAAATTGTAGAGATATCCATCGCTTTTTCTTCTATCGTCGCAGATGGTGACTGGAATAATATATCTGTTTTTGATTGAATAACCGCAAGGGGTGTCCTTAATTCATGTGATGCATCAGACACGAACTGCTGCTGTTTCTCCCATGAATTTTGGATGGGTACGAGTGCCCTGCCAGCTAAGAAAAAGCCGATTCCTATTGCACATAGACTTCCTATGCTACAACCAATAACAAGAATTAAAAACAATGTACGCAGTACTTCTGTTTCAGTCGTAGTTTCACGTAATATTTGAAATGTGACCTTCTCTCCCGAACGTATAGTTTCTTTGACTGCCACGGTTCTATAACTTTTCCCTTTTATTTCTATATCGTAGAAATCTCCAACTTTTTTTGGGAATAGCTTTATTTTATTTTCTTCCAGAAAACTACGATCTCGAACTCTCGGATCAATCTCTCGCAATTGCTTACTTTCATCCCATATTAAGTAAAAAGCTTTTGAATCCCCTATACGTAATTCTTTACCCACCTCAAATCGTGGAGGTCCTAGTGGCTTTTCTCTCGTTATCTTTATAATAAAGTCCTTTATCGATTCATCTACTCCCTTATAAATTTCATTGGATGTATATGAATACACTAAACTTCCTAACACTCCAATTAATATAATAAACACTAACGAATTTAATATAGTTAGACGAATGCGTGTCTTTTGAAACATGCTTCCCTTTTTCATTGTTCTTTTAATATATATCCAATACCACGAACAGTTTGAATATCTTTCTGATAACCGAATGGCTCTAATTTTTTACGTAAGTGATGAACATACACTTCTACGATAGCTACTGTTGTATCTGAATCAAATCCCCAAACACGATCAAAAATTTGTTCACGCATTAAAATTTTACCGCTATTTTGAATGAGGTACTCTAGAAGTTCATACTGTTTTAAGGTCAACTTAATTGCTTGCCCATCGACTTGTGCGTCTTTGTCTTTTCCAAACAATTCGATTCCTTTATAACGAATTGTCTGCTTTGTTGTTAAACTACCACTTCGTCTTAATAGAGCACGAATTCTTGCTTTTAGTTCCGGTGCTTGAAACGGCTTAACGAGATAATCATCCCCGCCAAAATCTAAGCCTTTAACTCGATCCTCCAAAGAATCTTTCGCTGTCAAAAACAGGACTGGCGTTTCAATCTTTTCATCTCGTATTTTTTGGATAACTTCAAATCCATCCATTTCTGGCATCATCACATCAAGTAGGATTGCATCATAAATGTTTTGCAGTGCTAAAAATAATCCATCTTCTCCATTCAACGCTGTATCTACTTCAAATTCATCGCGTAAAATTTGTACGATAGACTCCAATAAAGAAGCATTATCTTCTACTACAAGTAAGCGCATATTCTCACCTTCCACAAT
>NZ_BOQD01000276.1 GCF_018332515.1 Bacillus hominis
AAGAAAAAGAAGCAATGAAAGTAAAATTACATAGTGGAAACAACATTGAAGTATTAGTAAATTTACTAGATTAAGTGGGGAAATCGAAAGAAAAGGCTGAAATTACCAACAATATATAGAAGAGTTATTTAAAGATTGTAGCTAAAATAGACAAAGAGCAAGAAAAACAAGCGGACGCTATTGCGAAAGAAAATAAGAGAGTATATTAAAATGCAGATTTAACTCTAGCGTGAACAGAAAAGAACAATTATCAAGAAAACGCTAAAAAAAGTCGATCGTGAAAAATATGAACAACAGCAAGAAGACAAGTCCAAATAAAAGTACTAAGAAAATGTGCTTGAATGGTCACTTATTTAGTGACCATTTTGCTATTTAAAACAGAAGGAGGCAGGGAGATTACTAGTGTTGAGTTTAGTAATGAAGATCTTAAAAAAAACGAAAATAGAAGATATCGTATTTAACATACAAAACAACGGAGAAGATAAGGAAGCTTTTATCGTACAGTATCAACCTTTTATTAGAAAATCAATATCGTCTGTCTGCCGCCGATATATTACGGAACAGGATGATGAATATAGTATTGGGTTGTTTGCGTTTAACGAAGCAATTGAACAGTATTCATATAAAAAAGGAAAATCTTTTCTAGCGTTTGCTGATCTTCTTATAAAAAGAGATGTAATTGACTATATACGCAAGGAATCTAAGCATAATCTTGTCTTTTTAAAAGAAGATAAGCAAGAGGAAATGTTAGAAATGCAAGTATCGCTTACGGAGTATATGAAAGAGATGGAAAATAGTAACCGTAAGGAAGAAATTCTTCATTTTCAAAGTGTGCTAGCTGAGTTTAAAATCACATTTTCAGAGCTTGCTAAGGAATCTCCTAAGCATCGTGATACGCGTGAACACTTAGTAGGAATTGTAAAGATTATTATAAAAGAAGAGAAAATGATGGACGAGCTATTCCGAAAGAAAAAGTTACCGCTTAAACATATTGAACCGCTTGTTAGGGTAAGTCGTAAAACGTTGGAGCGGCATAGAAAATACATTATTGCAATGTGTATTATCTTTGCAAACAACTATACATATATTCTGGATTATATAAGAGGGAGACAGCATGATGAATAAAGGGATTGTGATGGATATAAAAAAACATAGTGTAGTTGTTTTAACTCCAAATGGAGAGTTTATCGCGTTTAAAAGAAAAGCGCACTCTTACATGATTGGAGAGGAAATCTCGTTTAATGAACAAAAGCAAAGAGCACCGCGTTTTTCAATCCCTTCTTTCTTAAAGCCTGCATCGTTATTTTTGGCTTGTTTTCTATGTGTGTTGCTGTTTTTCTACAACCAACCGGAAGAAAAAGTATTTGCTTATGTCTCAGTTGATATAAATCCGAGTTTAGAGGTGGGCGTAACAAAGGATCTTCGTGTTATAGATTTGCGAGCTTGTAATGATGATGGAAAGCGCATTTTAAAAGAAATGAAACGGTGGGAAAATAAACACCTGCAAGACGTAATACGTACAATTATAAAGCAGAGTCAAGAGGATAAGTACTTAACGAATGATAAGCAAGTTATGCTAACAGCTGTTACAAAGGACAAGTCACTAGAACCAGAGTTGGAAAAGGCTATGCAGGAATTAAAGAAAGAGTATGAGATAAAACATGTTACAGTCGAATATCAAAGCAGTACGCTGCAAATGCGAGAGAATGCTAAGAAAGCAGGAATTGGCACAGGTGTTTATATAAAGCAAGAGAATGAGAAGAAAAAATCGCTTACTCCTCCTGTGCCGTCATCTGATCAGGAGGAACACGATGGGGAGATACAAACGCAACCAAAGTCATCTCCTGATGCATCATCGGATTTGTCTCCTGTAAAAGAAGAAAAATACGAGAAGCAGGAGCATATAGAACAAAAGCAATCCCAGAAACAGCAATCCAAGCAAATAAAAGAAAATAATGGAAACCAACAAGAAAACAACGGAAGAGGGCCTCAGCAAGGAAATAATGGACATCAGCAAGAGAACAACGGAAGAGGTCCTCAGCAAGGAAATAAT
>NZ_BOQD01000277.1 GCF_018332515.1 Bacillus hominis
ATTGTTTAAGTGTAAAAAATTACATTAACGAAGTGAGTGAATTGAGTGGATGAATTTGAAAAATTAATTATTAGGAGTAAAAAGCTAGAGAATGAATCGGAGTTGTTACGAGAAGATATGAAAATGATTATTGATGAAAATGATAGGGTTAAAGAAGTTGCTGAAAACGCAAGTTTCTATTTGAAAGATATTGATAGGAAGTTTGCAGAAGCAACGAAATTAGACATCAAGGATTATTCATTTCTATTTTTAGCAGTGTCCTTACAATGTTTAAGGCAGTATCTTTTAACTCCTTTTGAAGAACGCAGTACCCACGATGTCAGTGAAAAAGACTACAAAAAGAGAGAAAAAGAGATTTTCGATGATAAGTTTGGTCAAATAGATAACGAAGCAAATAGCATAAGTTATACAGCTTCATTAAGTGACATAATAGCAAATGGGGTTCCGTATGATGTGCAATTTGGTAGTCCAGATTTTGATCTTGGGCTGAGTGGTAATGCGCATCGTTATAGAACGCTGGGACATGATCCATTATTAGGTTGGATATTTGGAACTTCGAACATTATGACTAGTACTCTAACTAGCTGGAAACTAAATACGTATCATATAACGCCCTCTCCAATGGCAAATGGCTATTTAAAAGCGAAAATAACGGAACAGGCTGATACTACAATTATGTTTGAGAAAGCAAAAAATCGGGCATTTAATGAACCGGAGATACTGGCGGCTGCATTAATAAAACAAGGATTACATATAAAATCTGATGAATATTCAAAAGCTGGTCTACCGATACCAGGCACTATTTTACTTTCACCAGACTTTTCTCAAGAACTTGCTCAATACGGTATTGATGCTGGTAATTTAAAAATAGTAGGCAAACAAGTGACATACTCTATGTTGATTAATATGTTAATAGCTATGCTTCATAGAATCTTCTATAACGAAAAAACATGTGGCTCATTAGATTTATATAAGGTGAAAACAAGAAAAATATTAATGTACTCAAACATAATCGCGTCAGTAAGTAATCTTGTTGTAGTGGCAGTTGAATCTACACTAAAAGGAAAACCAACGATTAAAAATTTAGATATTGGAGGATTGTTAGTTACTTTATATCGTATTGCCACAGATACTCAATTTATAGCAAATGTAAAAGCTGAATTCATTTACAATAATTTTAATCAGCTAATACAAGGTAATGAATACAAATTTAATATTAAATAAGGGGTAAAGAAATGAATTCAAATTCGAATGAGAGAATGAAAACAGACAATCTTTTGAGGAGGATAGGTGCGCAAAAGTGCGACTCTCTTTTTACACGATTATTTAAATCAGAAAGTGATTATTTAGATGAGGGATATAAAGAAGCAAGTGATGTTTACGCTAGAATAATAGTGGAACTAAATGAGGGGTTTCTGGAAATGTTGTCAAAGCTCGAGGAAACTGATGAAGAAAAGAAAAAATTAATTAATTACTTAATATTAGTTATTAACAAGCTAAGAGAAGATAATTTAAATACTGACAACGACGAACGAATGAAATTGCTTAATAGATGTTTAGATGTATTCAATGATGATGTAAACTCTTTTTCTTCTAATGATATGAAATACTTGGCATTAGATAATAAATTTTCTGATTGGAGACATGTATATGGTATTTCTAAGTAGTACCGAACAAAAGTTCAGGATGGAAGGATATTCTAAATGTGAATCAATATATAATAAAAAGATCGAAGAGCAAAAGGATGAATTTGATAAAAAAACACAAGATTTAATGAAGAATCTTGATGAAAAAGAACAGTTGATAAAAGACTTCATTTTGATGTTAAAAAAAGAAAAAAATAAATCGGATAAAGACCCAAACTTTATTAATGTTCTAGAAATGAGCATTTCTGTTCTTCAAGAGGATATTGAAAATCTTTCGGGATTAAGCGCAAATAATTTACTGGAAGATAAAGGGATTCCTACCCAAATAAAATTATTAGAATAAGTTGGATATATAGTATTTTAGTAGCCCTCTACATGACTTCATTTACTGCAACAACCAAAAAACTATTTCTTTTATTGAAATCCTCCAAAAGAAATAGTTTTTTCACATATATCCCTTTAGTAATCTTTATTTTATTTGTATATATAGCAATGAGAAAACTCCAGCTCATCAGTATTTTAAACCATGAATGAGTTGGAGTTTTGGTCTTTTATTCGCAAATTTCCCGTTCATCGAGTAAATCGATGACGCAGTCTTTATGTTTAAGAAGCTCCTTTTTAAATAAATAGTCAGCTCTCTTACCAAGTCGTATTAGTCTATTAGGTATGTTTTGTTTTCCTAGAAACATCATTGCTCCAGCATACATTATATTGCGTTTGTGTGGAGTTTGCTATGGTTATACAAAAAAAGAGTAACCGGCTTGGCTACTCTTCACATAGAAACTTGTATTTGTTCATTTCAATAAGAGACCGTTATTGAAGTCCCTTCATGAAATTTTGGATTTTTGATGATAATGCAAACAGCAGGATGCTAACTAAAATGGAGATAGCACCAATAACACCAAAGTAAATTGCTTCTGTTGCAGGATTATACAGTTTAACAACTTGGGCATTTATTGCTTGCGCAGACGCAGTTGATAAGAACCATAAGCTCATGGTTTGCGAAGAGAAAGCAGCTGGAGCCAGCTTCGTCGTTATTGATAACCCTGAAGGAGATAAACAAACTTCTCCAATTACAATTAAAAAGAAGCTAAAGACTAACCACATAGGATTCACTAAAGAGTGAGTACCGTTGATTAAAGCCGGAATAATCATAACTAAGAATGATAAACCTGCAAATAGCAACCCAATAGCGAATTTTTTTGCCGTTGAAGGCTGCTTCTTGCCTAACTTTATCCAAATCCATGCAAAAATCGGGGCAAGCGTTACGATAAAGATTGGACTTAATGATTGGAACCAAGCGGAATGCAATGTAATTCCATTGAACTGTAATTGAGTTCGTTGATCCGCGTATGTCGCTAAGATAATAGCACCTTGTTCTTGTATAGACCAAAATATTGTAGCTGCAATAAAGAGTGGTATATACGCAAGAAGACGAGATTGCTCTATTTTTGTTGTTTTAGGACTACGATACATATAAATGAAATAATAAGCTGGAATAACAATCCCTAAGATACTAATCAGGAATGTAAAACGATTTATAGTTAACAACCCAGTTGGAATTGTAACCACACCTAGCAATATTAATACAACCAGACCAACACTGAAATACTTAATAGTCTTCTTTCTTTCCGAATCTGATAATGGATTAGGTACTTGCGTACCGACTAGACCAAGGTTTTTCTGTTTTGTTCCAACAAATACCCCTAACCCAATTGCCATACCAATTGCCGCAACTCCAAAACCAAGGTGGAAATTATATTGCTGACCTAATGTTCCGACAACTAAAGGTGCAAGTAAGGCACCTAAGTTAATACCCATGTAGAATATACTGAACCCTGAGTCACGACGCGCATCTGTTTTACTGTATAAACTTCCTACGATGTTCGATATGTTAGGCTTTAACAACCCTGTTCCTAGAACTAAGAAGACCATAGAGATAAATAGCGCACTTTTACTACCCGGTAAAGCTAAAATAAGATGGCCAATCATAATTAAAAAGCCACCAAAGAATACGGTTTTACTTGGACCAAGTAAACGATCCGATATCCATCCGCCGATAATACTAGACATGAACAGTAAGGAACCGTAAATTGCCATTATCGAGGTTGCGGTAGATTGATCAATTCCTAATCCACCTTTTGCGACCGAATAGTACATATAATACAGCAAAATAGCTCTCATTCCGTAATGAGAAAACCTTTCCCAAAACTCAGTGAAGAATAAAGTGAATAATCCTTTTGGATGCCCAAAAAATCCTGTTTGAGGAATACTTTGAACAAGTTCGTTTTTTTCTTTCATAATGTTAATATTACCCCTTATTAATTTTTGATATTATACAAGTATAACTTAAGGGGCTCCCAGTAGTCCATAACTATCTAAGCCCATCGATGAAGAAAAGCAGCCAGAAGGCTGCTTTCTAAATGAATTGAAAAATCGTCATTTGCTCATTAGACACACCTTTCACTGAATCTACCTCTAAACAATCCAGAATTGATTGTGAGAGTGCTTTAGCTACTAAGAATGCTACGCCATTACCAACAAGTGTATCTTTGTGTTTCCTAGCAAGGGCGACTACATTCTCCATAACATAATCAGTTGTGAATTTATAAGATAAACAATTATTCTTAAAGCTGGTTTGAATTTTCGAAAGGTTTTATGCCAGTTTGCAGAATTAAAATTAAATAACGTTATTTTAATTGAACAGTAGTTATCTTGGAAACTTTAATTACGCCCAAAAAAGTTTGGGTTTAGATAATGCAACGTAGTAAGTAAAACGAATTGTACAACACCTACTGTAAACAACTGGTATAATAAGTATAGGAAAATACATAGAGGTGATTTTTGTGCAGCAATTTGAAGAAGTACATTCAATTTTAGAAAAAGCAAAGAAAATTACAGTGTTAACAGGTGCTGGTGCAAGTACGGAAAGCGGTATACCAGATTTTCGTTCATCAAATGGATTGTATGCTGATGCGAATGTAGAGATGTATTTGTCGAGAGGCTATTATAATAGAAGTCCGAAAGAATTTTGGAAGCATTATAAAGAAATCTTTCAAATTAATACATTTCACCAGTATAAAGCAAATCGTGGGCATCGTTTTTTAGCGGAGCTAGAAGAACAAGGGAAAGATATAACAATTTTAACGCAAAATATTGATGGTTTGCATCAAGTAGGTGGTAGTAAACATGTAATTGATTTACATGGAACACTTCAAACTGCGCATTGTCCGAAGTGTAAAACGGGATATGATTTACAATATATGATTGATCATGAAGTGCCGCGCTGCGGGAAGTGTAATTTCATACTAAATCCAGATGTTGTTTTATACGGAGATACGTTACCTCAATATCAAAATGCGATAAAACGATTATATGAAACAAATGTACTTCTCGTAATGGGAACGTCATTAAAAGTACAACCTGTCGCTTCATTCCCAGAAATCGCAAAGAGGGAAGTAGGCGCAACAACGATTTTAGTAAATGAAGAATTAACAGGACAGGAATATAACTTTGATTATGTGTTTCAACAAAAGATTGGTGAATTTGCCAAAGGGTTATCTTCGATTAAATAAGTTTTTGTTTTCGTAAAGAAACTGAGGTGAATGATGTCCACCTCAGTTTTTTTGTATGAATTATATTTATGTTATTGCGTACTAAGGGGAATGGTAATAAATAGGATGTTAAAACAGAAAACTGAAAATTAAATCTTTTATTTCTTTTGTAATTAATATAAAATTCTATATATATCATAAAATTAAATTTGATACATAATGATGTAT
>NZ_BOQD01000278.1 GCF_018332515.1 Bacillus hominis
GCATCTTTTTGATTGTTTGTAACTGTAACTTCAACTACTTTAAACACACCTTGTGCTTTTTCTTTTAAATATTCGCCACCTACAGAATCTACTGATTCAACAGATCCTACAGCGATTTTAACTTTAGAAGACTCACCTTCTTTAGAAAGTTCTTTTTTAGGTTCTTCTTTAGTAGCTGGAGCACTAGTTTCTTGTTTTGACTCTGTAGAAGATTTTTCTTTTTGATCATCTCCGCCACCTAATGCAGATCCAATGATACCTAGTACGATTAAACCGATTAATCCTAAACACCCAAACTTGAAAATTTTACCCATTAAATATTTCCTCCAATGATAATATGTAAGATTTAGAAACTCATCATATCAGATGACCTGTCTTATTAGTGTCGTATTTTGTCGAATGAAAATAAAAAATAAAAGAGAATTTTTCCCAAAATATCGTTAGAAAACGGAATTTCAGGGGTTATTCCCTCCTTTTCGTCTTTATATGGAATAACAAATACTTATTTGGAAAGAAAATCTATTAATTACCTTCTATAACTATATTTTTCTACCCACTTCCCCTTATTTAAAACTTCTCTCTCACAATTCCATCAAATGTATACATAGCACCTTTCTGTTCCCTTCTATCTAGTACTAATGCAATAAGCGCACAAGCTAAAAATGTTATAATAAATCTAACTACACTAAGGGGGAACAATTATTTTGCTTGGAAAATACATTCAATTTCATGAGTTTGGCAATCCGAAAGATGTGTTACAGGTTGAATATAAAAATATAGAACCACTAAAAGATAATGACGTTTTAGTTCGTATGCTAGTCAGACCGATTAATCCATCTGACTTAATTCCAGTAACCGGAGCATATGCACATAGAATCCCTTTACCTAACATACCTGGTTATGAAGGCGTTGGTATTGTAGAAGATGTAGGAAATTTCGTTTCTAAAGACCTTATCGGCAAACGCGTTTTGCCATTACGCGGAGAAGGTACTTGGCAAGATTTTGTTACAACATCAGCTGACTTCGTAATCCCTATTCCTGATTCAATTGATGATTTTACAGCATCACAAATGTATATTAATCCCCTTACGGCGTGGGTCACATGCACAGAAACTCTAAACTTAAAACCGAATGATGTTTTATTAGTAAATGCTTGTGGATCCGCTATTGGTCATCTTTTTGCTCAGTTATCACAAATTTTAAACTTCCGATTAATTGCAGTGACAAGAAATAATAAGCATACAGAGGAATTACTTCGCCTCGGTGCCAAATATGTAATAGATACTTCCACTACCCCGCTTTATGAAACAGTGATGGAATTAACAGACGGGATAGGTGCAGATGCTGCGATTGATTCTATTGGGGGACCGGATGGAAATGAATTAGCATTTTGCTTACGTCCAAATGGGTACTTTTTAACTATAGGCCTTCTATCAGGAATACAAGTAAACTGGGCAGAGATTGTCACTAAAGCAAAAGTGCACGCTAACATATTTCATTTACGACATTGGAATAGTGAAATGTCCGCATATAAATGGCAAGAAACGTTTCGTCACTTAATCCGCTTAGTAGAAAATAAGCAACTACGTTTTATGAAAGTCCATTCTACGTATGACTTAGCGGATGTGAAAACAGCGGTTGATGTTGTGCAGTCTGCTGAGAAAACGAAAGGGAAAGTGTTTTTGACGAGTTATTAAAAAAGCCCCTCAAAGCATAAGCTTCGAGGGGTGAGCCTGTTTTTTATTTAATTATATACGTACAGCTGTACCACTTACAGCAACCATTAACATGCCATCACGAACAACTTCATAATCTACGTCAATACCAACGATAGCGTTCGCACCTTTTTGTTTTGCAAGTTCTTTCATTTCGTCCATTGCAATATCACGCGCTTCTTTTAGCTTGCTTTCATAAGAACCAGCACGACCACCGACAACATCACGAACTGAAGCAAATAAATCACGAACAATATTTGCACCCATAATAGCTTCACCATTTACAATATCAATATACTCAATAATTTCTTTACCTTGGATTCCAGACGTTGTTGTTACAATCATGACTGACACTCTCCTACTAACTTATAGTTTTTTGATTAGCTTTCTTATGTCTTTATTATGACACGGAAAAAGTAGCGAATCTATTGAATTACCTTACATGAATGTGACAATTTTGTAAGGGTGAAATATTATTTTATCTTCCTCTTACAATAACTACCTAAATTAACAGAATATTGTTATAATTAAATTAGAGGAGGAGATAAAATGAAAAAAATAACTTATATATGTGCTCTAAGTGTTCTATCTT
>NZ_BOQD01000279.1 GCF_018332515.1 Bacillus hominis
AACCTCCTGTGATGTAATAATTATAAAAAAACTATCCATATAAAATAATCAACATATATAACAATAAATCTAAAATATGTTAATTTGGTGAGTTGTTTGTAAAAAGAATTGAAACCTTCAAGTTATTTATCTTTTGTTAACAGAAGACATCTTCTGTAAATAAAAAACAGATCAAATTCAAAATGATATTTGATCTGTTTTTTGTGAGTAGTGTAGATTGACAGAATTATACCCACGTTAAAGAACTATCGGCTTTAATTTATTTAAATTATAAGTTTCTGTACATTCATGAGTAAGTAGATGGTTCCCAATTATTAAGATTGATAGTAAGGTAATAAATACAGAAGTAAGATCCTTACCACTAAACCAACGCAAAAATCCCATATCCTCATCACGGTTGTTCCCTACTTATTCATGATTAAACTTTTTATTAATAATCCAATAATTCGTTACGAAGAGTGTCAATAAAATCAAAAAACAGTTAGTAGTA
This sequence comes from Bacillus hominis, assembly GCF_018332515.1. Lineage (GTDB taxonomy): Bacteria > Bacillota > Bacilli > Bacillales > Bacillaceae_G > Bacillus_A > Bacillus_A hominis. The sequence continues at coordinate 491 of NZ_BOQD01000279.1, forward strand.
TATTGCTTATTGCGTTTGAATTTACTAATCCCGTAACTAGCGTTTCCATTGCATGTTTACTCAAACCGACGATTAATCTACAACCAAAAAGGAAAACAATTGAAATTAACGCAATAATACCTTGACTGTAAAAAATAGCACTTATCATTGTTGTGAAAGATACGATAAAAAGAACCCAAATTAGATAAAATAGTAACCCAGTAATCATGTGTAAAAATGGAACAGCAGTAAAAAGATAATTTACATATAGATAAGAGGTAAAGTATCCAATTGTTACACTACAAGCTACCATTAAATAATTTGATACTATTTTCCCACCTATATATGAAGTAACAGTAACGGGCCTTGTTAAAATAAAGGCCCACATACCGTTTGCTTTATCTGTTTGAATGACACCCATCATAGAAATTACTAGAATCATAATTCCAAGCTGATCAAACTGGGATCCCAAAGTACTCGCTAGTACTTCGCCTCCTTTTTGTGCTGCCATACTCGAATCAATGGTAATACCCTGACCGCCACCTAATGCTTCTAGAATTGATGGCAAGTAATGAGTTACTACCGGCTGTGTTGCCCCTAAAAATATAAAAACAACTGGTAGCCAAATCACCTTAAAATCACGTAACATTTGAACACATTCTTTTTTATCAATACCATTAAGTTATTCATTTTTGCACCACCAATTTTAAGAAAATTTCTTCTAAAGTATCGTTGCTCACTTCAAACTTAACGATGTCCACTTTATGTTCGAGTGCATTTTGGAGCAATAAATTTTTGTTTACTTCGATACTTTCAACCTTCACTTTAACTTTAAGCCCAATCACTTCTACGTCCTTCACATAAGGTAATTTTTTAACAACGTCAATCCATTTTCGATCTTTATCTGTTATTTCAATAATTAATTTATTTTCACTATTACGGTGTAAAAGCTCAGTAATCGTCGTATCTTCTATTTTTGTTCCATCTTTTATAATGACAAATCGTTCACAGATTTCTTCTGCATCGCTTAATATATGGGTTGATAATAAAATGGTTGTATCTTTTTTTATTTCTTCTATCAGATTCAATAATTCCCGTCGGCCGATTGGATCTAATGCGGATACCGGTTCATCCATGACAATTAGTGAAGGTTTATGCAATAATGCTTGTGCAATACCAAGTCGTTGTTTCATTCCACCAGAAAATGTACCTACCTTTGAGTTTTCTTCGCCCCTTAGTCCAACTTTCTCCAAATTTTTTGGAATTGACTTTGACAATTCTTCTTTTTTCAATCCCGAAAGCTGCCCCATAAACGTAAGCGTTTCTCTCGCTGTCATCCAATGAAAAAAATTAGGATATTGCGATTGATGAAAATCTTCGGGCGCGACATACTGCAAGGCTAAACCAGTTATGAAAGTTGAACACTTCATATACGTATGCATAATTGGATTCACAATAATAATATCTGGTCGCTTCGGTATTTCGTACAATCTTGCCATCTTCCTGATCCCTAACGCTTTTAATGGCGGTGTTGCTGCTAACACAATTGATCCGCTCTGATTCACATCCCCTACAACGGCCAATTTTGTATAACGCCAGTCCTTTTTTAATACATGATACGCTCGCATAAAAGCTACGAAGATCTACACATAGAATAATACGATTAGGTAAAAGAAAATAATCATACAAGGTAATCACTCCTAATAAAAGAACATTTGTTCTCATTGTATACGAACTCTTATTCTTTTTAAAGGGATTTCCATGAAAATTTTGGTTAAAATAACCTTAAAATTCTTTTTAAGAAAATCTTAAGAAAATCTCCCTTTATTCATAAGAATTTTTTTCTATACTGAAACATGTAAATGAATAAAAGGAGAAATAATCATGAAGAAATTTGTAATTTGCATAATAGGAATAGGCCTCCCTATATACTTACTACCTTTCATATTACGCGGGGATTTAGACAGATTTAATCCGATTGCTGAAGAAAAAAATGTATACGCCGTTGCGAAGGGATATGGCGTTCCAGATTACCATCATAAAGGAAGAGCTATGTACTCACTAAAAGGTGTTGATGAATTAAGGAATGAGAAAGAATATACAGTAGGAACGAACACTCCTAATGATTTTATAAGAAAAACTTACTTGAAAATTCATGTAAAAGGAAAGTATGTGTATTCTTACGACGTCATTTTTGAAAAGGATATTCCGGAGAAAATAAGAGGACAATTAGAAATAGTAGATAACTAAAAGAGCCTACTCGTATGAGCTGGCTCTTTTAGTTTATTTTATAATGTTACTTTTCCCATAGGCTAAAGATTCTATTACCCATTTTCATATTTTTTGAATCAATAGGTGGAATCTCTCCGTCTATTTATCAGATTGGGTGCTTAATCTGTTCCCCAAACCGATAATTGATATAAACTTTCTTCTGTATAAAGCATATTCTTATTGGTCGACTTAATCTCCATAAAAAGTCCCTCCAATAAATTTCTTAATGGAAGGATTCATCTAAGATAGTTAATTTCATCGGTGGTTAGCTCAACTTAATGACTACGGGATCTGTCCCCATTTAGTGATGAAACCCATTATCACATTTCGTATCATGTGGCATAGGCCCGTCCAGGGAATCCAGAAAGGCAACGGCCTGTTTGAGGTTCATCAAAAATAAATGCGCGAGATCCATTGATAATCCATTTCGAACCACAACACGCATAATCGTCACCTCTTCCATATCTGGAGGCAATGGATAGGCGGGTACTTGCCAGCCGAACACACGCAATTGTCGAGATAAATCATAAAGATTCCAGTTTAATGTGTAACCATCTTTCAGCCGCCAAGCGAAAACCGGAATATCCGAACCATCGGACAAAAGTTCGAACGGTTCCATCTGCTGAATCGCCTTGCTAAGAAAAAGAGCGACTTTCTGAGAAGCCCTTTGGACATCATAGTATCCACTTTTCCCCAAACGTAGGTAATTGTAATATTGCAGGAGCACTTGTGCGCCAGGACGAGAGAAATTCAGGGCAAAAGTCGGCATGTTCCCGCCCAAATAGGAGACGCGGAAGATTAGATCCTCAGGGAGATCTTCAGCTTCCCGCCAAATTATCCAACCCAACCCAGGGTAGACTAATCCATATTTATGTCCGGATACATTGATGGACTTCACCCTCGGTAATTGAAAATCCCAGACTAAATCTGGTTGAAGAAACGGTGCTATAAATCCCCCCGAAGCCGCATCCACATGCATGGGAATGTCGAGGCCCGTCCTCTCCTGTAAATCGTCCAACGCTTTCGCAATGGCGGCAACCGGTTCGTAAAGCCCGGTATAAGTCTCACCGAGAATCGGTACTACACCAATCGTATTTTCATCCACGACAGCGAGGACCCCCTGAGGATCCAATTGGGGATGCTCTGGGCTAACATTCACATAGCGTGGTTCAACCTCCCAATAGTTTGCGAATTTTTCCCAAACGACTTGAACAGCAGAACTAAACACAATATTGGGACGATCCACCGGCTTCCCTTCGCTTTTGCGTGCGTTTTGCCAGCGTCTCTTTAACGCAAGCCCCCCGAGCATACATGCTTCCGAAGATCCAGTTGTTGAAACACCCATAGTCGTAATGGGGGTGGGCGAATGCCAGAGGTTGGCTAAAATGCGGACACACCGCTCCTCAATTTCGGCTGTCTGTGGATATTCATCCTTGTCAATCATGTTCTTGTCGAATGATTTGGCATATAATTGCTCTGCGGCAGGCTCCATCCATGTGCTAACGAATGTTGCAAGATTCAAGCGGGCATTGCCATCAAGAGCAATTTCATCATGGACGATTTGATACGCTGTTTCTGGTAACATGCCTTTATCAGGCATGTGAAAGCGCGGAACGGCTGATTCTCCTTCGCGGGCAAACAGAGGATTTATAGAAAATTCGTGAGGCAGCTCCATTTGCATGTGACGCGGTACATATTGTGGATTATCTGGTATGATCTCTTTTCCTTCGTATGCATCGTTTTGAACTTCTACTTTTCGATCCTGTGGCATACAAGTCCCCCTTAATTAATTGTTTAACGAACATATTATTTACAAAAAAGCATTTGTTAAACCAAGGGGACAATTCTAATAAAAGGTGCTGCCACCAAGTGAAAGCACTGTAGAAAAAACTATGTCTATTTTCTTGACGTAGTATCAGTTATCATTTTTTGATTTTTTAAACACTTACAATATTTAATACATGCACCAAAGTTGATGCTTCTCTCACGATAACAAACAGATTAAGGACTTACTGTTGTTGTCACAGTAAGTCCAGTTTTCACCAAGTCTATTTCGGCGTCAATGGTGCAGGTTTTATCAAAAAGTTAATGAATGTAATAATTATTACAACCTAGTATCCCACTTACCGCAAAAGGCATCTACAGGACTTGTGCCCTTAAACTCTGATCTCCCCATCAATTTATCAACTAACGCCTGTAATACATAATCATTTGAGCTATAAGTATTAATAAATGTCTTAACTCTTGGCACATCTAAAAGATGATAAGGGTTTTCTACAGAAATAAAAATAGTTGGAACAGCTGACATATAAACAGGAACATTAGCACCCATAGGTTGGGCCCATTCTATACGTACTGTGGTTTGATTGCTTTTTGTTGCCATGTTCGCTAAATATATTATCAGGTCATATTTCTCAGTAATATCTTTGTAACTACTAGCTAAACCTTCAAAGCCTGGACTTGGTTTAAATACGTCTATGTCGAAGCCTTCGTTTACTAAAAGATCCTTAACCTTTTTAGCAACTCCAGTTCTAACTGAGTACGCTATACCTTGTTGACTCTCTATATCGTAATACAACACCTTCTTATATTTTTTTGGACTAATAGGTAAAACCCCTTCTTCCTTTTTTACTAATGTGATTGCTTTATCTGCACATTCAGCTGCCCAAGCACTATGTTCCTCAGTAGCAATCCCTTTTAATGCTTCTTCCAGCGAAGGTATTAGCTTTCCTTCCGCTTGTTTTTTATGAAGCTTTAATGCCGCTTTAAGAGCAAGTATCTTTGTTACAGCCTCGTTTAATCTTTCCTTTGTAATAATTCCTTCCTGCACGCCTCTTCTCATATATTCATAATCTTCGTCTATGTTCTTTGTAAATAGGAACATATCACAACCAGCAGCAATAGCCTGTGGTACTACCTTATCTCTTGTCATTGGAATTACCATACCAGCCATTGATGATGCATCTGTTACCACTAACCCATTGAAGCCTAATTGTTCTTTTAATAGCTTCGTTACTAATTCATAAGATAGTGTAGCAGGTAACATATCCTTGTCTTCTATTTGTGGATTAAGTTTCTTAGTATATGCAGGCTGCATAATATGACCGACCATAACAGTCATAGCACCAGCTTCAATGCAAGCTTTGTAGGCAGCTCCATAGGTTTTATCCCAATCTTCACAGGACATGGAATTTATAGATGTAACTAAATGCTGATCTCTCTCATCCATACCATCACCTGGGAAATGCTTTATCGAGGCAGCTACACCATATTCCTGAACACCCTTTACATATTGAACACCCATACGGCGAACTCTGTCTGGATCTGAACCAAGAGTACGTGTATTAGTTATCGGGTTTCTGAAATTATAATCAATATCAATAATTGGTGCAAAGGCCCAGTTAGCTCCAACTGCTGAACCTTCACGACCAGCAACAACGCCAAGCTTGTACGCCATTTCATCATCATCAGTAGCAGCAACCTGCATCTGAGATCCTATCATTGTTCCTTCTTGTACAATACCATTACTGCCACTTTCTAAGTTTGCTGAAATCAGCATAGGAATTTTTGAATTTTCTTGAAGGATACGCACTGTATTAACAACCTCAGCTGCTGGCATAGGTCTACACATCAACCCGCTAGGCATATACTTTGCAGCTAGATTTTTTATATTATCCTCATCATCAGAATAAGCAACTAAACAAAATAACTGACATATTTTTTCATCCTCTGTCATGGAAGCTATTGTTTTCTCTACCCATTGGATATCCTCATCATTCAAATAAAATGGCTTTTCTCTTAAATTCATCATTTTTAACCTTCCTTTCATTAATCCTTTAGTAATTCATCTATTGATAGTAAGGATAAATCCTTTACTCTATATTTTGCATTTACACAGTTCGCTGCAAATCCTACTCCTACAGATTTCATACCTCCAGCATTTGCTGCCTCAATGCCAGCATCAGCATCTTCAATGACAACGCATTCAAAAGTATCCATTCCTAATTTTTCTGCTGCTAACAGAAAAACCTCAGGATGTGGTTTGCTGTATTTTATTTCATTTCCATCTGCTACAGCATCAAAATAGCCGTCAAGTTTGATTTTTTTCAGTATAAAGGGCGTATTTTTACTAGATGATCCAATAGCTATCTTTACACCTAATTCCTTCAATGCTTTTAACACATTCATAACCCCAGGAAGAATATCCATTTCTGACAATTTATTAAGCAGATTTCTGTAATAAGTGTTTTTCCTTGCAGCCATCTCCTCTTTTTCTTGTAAAGTATAAAGCGTTTCTGACCTTTCCAAAATAATCTCCAAGCTCTCCATTCTGCTCACTCCACGGAGCCGTTCATTTATTTTTTTATCAAAATATATCTCTTCGTCATCGGCCATTTTTTTCCAAGATTCATAATGAAACTCATCAGTTGAAACAATTACCCCATCTAAATCAAAAATTACTGCCCTCTTACCCATGTTTCCTCCTATTTTTCCGTATAATTTATTGTGTTGCATAGAAGATTCCTTCATAGTTTATTTGTAAATGCTTTGTTAATTAACTTCTTCATTCTGTTTCCACTATCGTTTAAGCCTGGATATCACCTAACTTATTTGTTTCCAATTCTCTTTCAGATTTCAGCTTATGACCTACTTCCGGTATAGGCATAATTGCGAACATACCTATAATCGGCATAAGCGCAAGGAATATGAAAAAGAAGTTCCAGCCTCCTATTGAAAGAAGCAGTGGTCCTATTGCAGGCACTATGGATTGTGGTAGAGAATTAGCAACGTTCATGATTCCAAAGTCCTTAGCGGCATCATCTTGATTAGGCAGCACGCGGGCAACCATAGCTGTATCAACAGCCATAAAGCAACCTCCGCCTATAGCACAGACAATAGCAGCAATATAGAAGGCCTGAACACTTGGTATAACGTACAATAAAATACCAATTGTTAGAATTACACAAGAAATATAAAGGAATATTTTTTGCTTTCTGATTTTGTCTGATAAAACCCCACCTATAAGGCTGGCAATAACAGTGAAAATATTACCAAAAATCATGATATTAGCATAAGTTGATGTAATTTGTTCCTTATCCATATGCATACGATCACCTAGCATAATTGTTAAATAGAACATGCTGCAATATCCTAGCATAAGTAGGAACTTTGAAAATAAAGCCCATGTAAACTCAGGGAATTTTTTTGGACTTGGATAAAATTTTGTTATTTTTCCAACGAAGGATCCAGTATTATTGTTATTCTTTTTAACGAATTCCACCTTGCCTTCTTTTATCAAGAACAAGCTGATGACTGGTCCGATAACACCAATAGCAGCAAACGTTGTGAACTTAACGAAATCAGTTGCATTATTCATGATTTGAATCAATACCATTCCTAAAGTCATGAACAGAGGCAATAAGATACCAAATATACCAGACATGGTACCTCTTTTGGATTCTTCTACTTGATCAGGAATTAAAGCCGTATAAGCCGCCCAGCTGAAATTAAAGAAAAACTGTGCCGCTGCCCATCCCATCACGACGCCTAAAACCGTTTTCGAGAAATAAATATACATGATGCATAATGAACCAAGCAGTGCACCAAGCAAAATCCAAAGACGGCGTCTTCCAAAAGCCACATTGCTTCGGTCACTGATGGCACCACCAATTGGATTACCGATTAAGGCAAAAATTGCACTTACTCCTGCCACCAGACCATAGGATGTGGCGTAACCATTAGGATCAATAGCCATAACCTTTAGTGGTATCAATATTGCACCAACGGTCAGGAAGCCCATAAGCATCAATCCAAAACCAATTGAGATGCCCACAGCCAATCGCGTAAAAGGTGTTTTAATTGTTTCCATAATACTTCTCCCCCTTTTGAGTTGTATATATAATTTCACAAAGCCCAAATTAGTGATTTAGAATAGCAAAATACATAGCATATCGTTTTCAAACTGTTTAATAAAATATTTGCTATAAAAAACAAAGAGATGATATTTTTGAGATGGATAGTGCAAATCCCCCGAGTAACGGGGGGTACGCTACTTCTTCACCTTAGCTGGTGCCTCATGTCCAGCATGGTACTTTTTCTTTTTCTTAATGCTGAACGTCCTGATCGAATAACTCTGCAAGACTGATAGGACCGCATACCTCATTAAATAAATTTATCAATTCATCATCATAATTATGAAGAACCTTGCAATCTCGATCAAAAATCATAGTAGGCTCGTCCTCTAGTTTCACAGCTGGCCACTCAGGTAGCCCTGGGTGATTTGGATTACCGGTTTGTGCAAAATGGATGACTGCTTGGAATATCTTTTCTTCCAGTTCATCTGAAATGCCATCAATATTACAGATTTCAACTTTATCTGTATTATGAAAGACAAAAGGAATGTCTGAACAATGCCATGCTGCCTTTCCGTGAGCAATCGGAAATTCCAGAGTAAAATTATACAAGAAAGCAGAAGCCTTTCCTCCTTCTACCAAAAGTTTTGCCAGCTCTTTAGAAGGCGTACGGAAAATTCTGTCAAGCAACAATAAATCAACCGCTTTCTTTTCAGGATAAGCTTTTACAAACAACTCCATAAGCTCCTGTGTATGCTCACCAAATTTCTTGCAAAGCATTTCTTTTTCTAGATCATCAGAAAGCTCATATTTATTAAAAGTCGCTAGATTAAATGCAAACTCACCAAATACAGATCCTACCACTAATGGAATAGTTTTTGCATGTTCGGTAAAGCCATGTATAAGAGGTTCTCCAAGATAATACTCATTTTTTAGTGGTGCACAGCCCATATAGCCGCCCTTTTGCATAATCGCTGGAGATACTTTTCCATAGACTTTTACCAATTCACTGTAAGGAAGTGTCTCTAAAGCTTCCACATCCTTTTCTGTAAGTCCCAACTCTTCAAGCATTGCTGTTACAATCATTCTTCCATCACCATTTGGTTGAGGCATTAACTTACCATCGTCAATACCACTCATAACAATTCCCTTATGGAAAAGTCCGTCGGCAGCCGCTATCTGCATAAGACCAGTAACTTTCATACCACCACCAGACTGTCCAAACAACGTAACATTTTCAGGGTCTCCGCCAAATTGAGCTATATTTTCGTGAACCCATTTCAAAGCTGCTACAAGATCAGCATGACCAGCATTTGCTGAATTTTTATATTTCTCTCCAAAAGGTGAAAGATCCATATATCCAAGAATGTTTAAACGGTGATTCACACTCACTACTACTACATCACCAAGTTGACTCATATTAAAACCGTCATATGCTACCTGCTCAATGGATGATCCAGCAGTGAAGCCACCGCCGTGGAGCCATACCAAAACTGGTTTTTTAGCATCTTTATCAAGAACTTTTGTCCAGATATTAAGATTCTGGCATTTTTCATCCATAGGCCAATAACGGTGTGGCACCATCAGTTCTGCGGTTGGATTATCCTGTTGCATCAGTGGACATACATATCCATATGATGTAGCATCTTTGATACCTTCCCATGGAGTTAATTCCTCTGGCATTTGAAACCTTTTTGCCTGTGCATAAGAAATTCCTTTGAAAATATGAATTCCATCATAAAAATAGCCTTTTAATTGACCTGCTTTCGTCTGAACAACAGGCACCTCATCAAATACAAATTTTTTCGCCATCTTTTTTACCTCCAATATCACGGTTTTAATGTACTCTAACTTTATCCCACCGGCAGTAGTTTGTGCTTCTGAAGGAACCATGTACTTACGATAAAAAAGGTCTTAACGTTTGGTATAATGTAAAACACAATACCGATTACGATAATCACGCTAGAAACATAAAGATAGATTTTTTTGCTTTCTAGTTTTGTCTGATAAGACGCTACCCACAAGGCTGGTAATAGCAGTAAAAAATATTTCTCCTGCTATTAAGTTAGTATGTAACTTTTCAAACCGTGTAATAAAATATAATTCTCTTATAATTTACAATATCAAGAAAGCGC
>NZ_BOQD01000280.1 GCF_018332515.1 Bacillus hominis
TATTGTTCAATATTTTACAATAAGCTTATGAAATTCCATGTTATGATGAACCTGTAATGATGATTGAACACTTAAATTTGGTACAATAATTAGCCAAAATAGTGAGGACAGTAGTTGTGAGATAAACTCATTAAAACTCTAAAACACTAAAGGGGAGATCACATATGAAAGCAGTAGTAGTTAATAAAAACAGCAAAGCAAACATTGAAGTTATTGAAAAGGAATTACGTCCGTTACACTCGGGTGAAGCGCTAGTAGATGTAGAGTATTGTGGAGTTTGCCACACTGATTTACACGTTGCGAATCATGATTTTGGAAACACCGATGGCCGCATCCTTGGTCATGAGGGTGTAGGTATTGTTACTAAAATTGCTGATGATGTTACTTCACTAAAGATAGGTGACCGTGTAAGTATTGCATGGATGTTCCAATCTTGTGGACGTTGTGAATATTGCGTAACGGGTAGAGAAACATTCTGCCGTGAAGTGAAAAATGCTGGTTATTCAGTAGATGGTGGTATGGCTGAACAATGTATTGTTACAGCTGATTATGCGGTGAAAGTACCAGAAGGATTAGATCCTGCTCAAGCATCATCAATCACATGTGCGGGCGTAACTACATATAAAGCTATTAAAGTATCAGACATTAAACCTGGTCAACCTATCGTAATCTATGGTTGTGGTGGATTAGGTAACCTAGCTATTCAATATGCTAAAAACGTATTTGGTGCAAAGGTAATTGCAGTAGATATTAATGACGACAAATTAGCCTTAGCAAAAGAAGTTGGTGCTGATATGACTATCAATCCAATTTCTCAAGGCCCTGCTGATAAAATTGTTCAAGAGGAGTTTGGTGGTGCTTATGCTGCTGTAGTAACAGCGGTTTCTAAAGTAGCCTTCAACTCAGCAGTTGATGCAGTACGTGCTTGCGGTAAAGTAGTTGCGGTAGGGTTACCAGTCGAAACTATGGATTTAAACATTCCACGACTTGTATTAGACGGAATTGAAGTAGTTGGTTCTCTAGTAGGTACTCGTAAGGATCTAGAGGAGGCATTTATGTTCGGTGCAGAAGGAAAAGTAGTGCCGGTTGTTCAAACTTGTCCACTAGATGAAGTACAAGATGTATTCGAAGAAATGGAACAAGGTAGAATTCAAGGGCGTATGGTAATCGATTTTAAACAGCATAATTGAGATTGTAAATAATTCATTTTAAATATAAAAAGCATGAGTCTAGCAAAGGATATGTAAAAAATTTAGACGACATGCAGAAGATGATCCCTGTATTCAATAGGGATCATCTTCTTTATATTCCACTAATAGCAATGCCGATTAATGAGAAATGATTAAAGGTTCAATTTATCCCGCTATTTGCCGGGCAGTAAGCCCCCCACTTCAAAATTCGGTGAAAACAAAGAAGTTAGGTGGGGAATCAACTGCCCGTAAAAGCCCGATTGGTGAGGGCTGATAATCAGTGGGGGATGAAGAAAACCCCCACTGATTAAAGTTTCACTTTATTTGCAAACGAAAAAGAATCTTTATGTTTAACAAATTTTTTATGATCTGGAACGGTTTGAATTGCTACAACTTGCGAATCTCTTGCTTTCAGTGCATCTTGAATCCCGATTGTCATAAGCTTAATAAAAAGAATCGTAATAAAGAATGAAGCGAGAGTATAAAAAATAATCCACCATGAAAGATTCATTTCATAACGATTTAATCCAATAAGACCTGCCCAATCATTAGATAGAGAAACAGGTTTGAGCACTCCGTCATAGAGTTCCCGCATTTGTATCCCGCCAATTACAATGTCAAGCAACGCTAAATGGATCACGAGTATGAGTGCTTGGACGATATGTTCCATAAATAACACAAATAAGCGATCAAGTAATAAGACTCGTAAGTGTTTTTGCATAATATGAAAACGGCTAGCCCCCAGCAATTGAGAACTTAAAATGTAATCTTGTTTCATAAATTCATCAACCTCTGAGGATATATATAAAGAAAGTGTAGGTAGAGCGACGAAAATAAGTACGAGTACTTGATAAAACGAAAATGAAATATTTGGGTCTAATCTATCAGCATTTGATGTGATTACAATATTAACGGGCGTGATGAGTATAAATGCGATAAATAGAGTTGGAATATAATAAAAAACTTCTGAGCATGACTGGAAAAATCTCTTGAATTTTGGAGCATATAAACTTAGGAGGATTCCTATACATGTTCCGAATAAAATTCGAAAGAAGCTAATTGCCACGGCTAATAAAATGGTGAATTTTGCTCCTTCTACAATTTGTAAGAAAACAGACTCTCCAAAACGATCAGATCCAAAAGGCGGCATTAACGATGGCGGAAAGGGGGCCTTTCCAAGTAATTCGTTATTGTCATTGTAAAGTAACTGAGGAGGTTTTGGGATGTTATCTTTAAAGAACCAACTATAAATAAAACTAGCTGAAACAAGTATGAATAGATAAGTAAAGCCGATTAAAAATCGTTTTGATTTCCAAATAGATTTCATAATGCTGCTCCTTTCAATTGCTTATGCCATCTATTCATCATGAATGAGACTATTTGAAAAATGGAATAAAACGGTAAAATAATCATAACAAGTATGATAAATGCAGCTGGAGGTGAAATAAACGCCTTCTTAAATAAAAATTGAATAATGCCTTCCATATTAAAAACAAATTCTAAAATGAATAAGTTAGAAAGTAAGAAAACAAAAATCGTTTTTAAATGGTGAAAGAAGTGGATAGATATATTTTTGAATAAATGAATGCATAGTATATAACTTGATGAAAGTCCTTTTCCATATGCAACCTCTACGTAATGTTTTCCATGTTCTTCTTTTATGTATAACACCATCATCCGAAACATTTGTAATGTAGGTAAGACTGCTAAAGATAAAATAGGGAGTAAATAAGCTCGATTTTCATTAAAAGAAATAATGGTGACAGGAGATTCCCCGAATTTCTGAAGTACCCATATGAAAAATATTTGCAAACAAATCATCATCATCATATCAGGGATAGCTTCTAATATGAATACAATCCGGTTTATCCATTCTTTTATATAATCTTTTGCTAAAAAATAAAAAAATGCCATACTAGATGATAGAAAGAGTGCAAGAAAAAAGGCTATAAATAATACAGTAAATGAATATAGGTAAGGTTCTAAAACAGTTGGAAATAATGGTGTCTTTTTGAAATGACCAAATTTCGGGTCTGATCCTATAACTACTAATGATTCAGGTGAGAAAACTTGTTTTAACATAGTAACGATTTGATTAAAAAAATGAATTGGTTGAAAAGTGAATCCCTGTTGAGTGATAAATAAATAAGGTAAATTTAGTAATAGTAAGAGTGATAAAAGAATTGATGAAAGTTTTATTGTGAATTGAGATATTTTATATAACATTAAATCCCTCCGACATCTTTTTACAACATTATACAATAAAGTTTGTATTGTGTTTTGATTTTTCGGAAAAATATAAATACTATTAGATTTTATAGTATGGAGCTACGTCCTATGTCCATCAAGCTAAGAAAACGA
>NZ_BOQD01000281.1 GCF_018332515.1 Bacillus hominis
ATATTTGTTCTTTTTCAAACTATAAAGACAGATATATTTTCTCATTATTTTTGATTGACTGGTATTTCACGTTTCGATATCCATGCATCAAAGCCTGAACGGCTATTTGCCATTTCATTCATAACTTGATGCCAATTTTCTTCACATGATTCACCAAATTTCAAAAAAATAGCATCCATTTGTTCTCTTTGAACATCACTCAGTTTTTTCTCTAAATCTGTACCTTTTTCCGTTAAAGATAGCTGTTTCACACGACGATCATGTGTAGCTTCATTACTCTCAATCAATCCCTTTTCTAACAGTTGGCGTAATGGTCCGTGAAGAGCTTGTTTACTTATTTCTAACAGCGATAACAGCTCATTTACACTAATCCCTGGAAAACGAGCAATAAAAAACAGTATTCTATGATGTACACGCTGTATACCGTATTCTTTTATAATTTCATCTGGCTTTTCAGTAAATGTTTTATATGCAAAGTAAAATAATGCTAATGCCTCATTCATTTGTTCTTCTTTATGTTGTGTCATCTACTTTCCCCCTACATGTAAATTATACCACAATTCAGTAATGAATATTTTAATCAAGGTACTTGACCTTTTTAAGTTTGTTTAATAGTTAATTACAATAACCTAAAACAACTAGGAGATGATTCACATGAAAATGCAATATACTGTAAGTACATATTTGCTAGATCGACTATATGAATTAGGAATTGAGCATATATTTGGTGTTCCTGGTGATTATAATCTTGCCTTTTTAGATGATGTGATTGCACATGAAAATTTAGAGTGGATTGGCAACTGTAATGAATTAAATGCGGCATATGCAGCAGATGGATACGCTCGCATAAAAGGAATCGCTGCTCTTATTACTACTTTCGGCGTTGGAGAATTAAGCGCCATTAATGGCATTGCTGGCTCATATGCCGAAAACGTACCAGTTATAAAAATCACGGGTACGCCAACAACAAAAGTAATGGAAAATGGAGAGCTCGTTCATCATACATTGGGTGATGGAAAGTTCGATCACTTTTCCAATATGTATCGAGAAATCACTGTAGCACAAACAAATTTAACCGCTGAGCATGCAGCTGAGGAAATTGACCGTGTCCTACGTGCATGTTGGAATGAAAAACGTCCCGTTCATATTAATTTACCGATTGATGTATATAATAAACCAATTAATAAACCTACGGAACCCATTTTAAATAACCCGATTTTAAGTAATAAAGTAGCATTTGATAAAATGCTTCTGCATGCTACTTCCAAAATAAATAACGCGAAAAAACCTGTTATTCTAGCTGATTTTGAAGTGAATCGATTTCATGCTGAAGAAGATTTACAGCATTTCGTTGAAAAAACTGGTTTTCCTATCGCAACGTTAAGTATGGGAAAAGGCATATTCCCCGAAAAACACTCGCAATTTATAGGGGTTTATAGTGGTGATGTTAGTTCACCCTACTTACGAAAAAGAATTGATGAATCTGACTGTATTATTAGTATAGGTGTGAAATTAACTGATACTATTACTGGCGGCTTTACACAAGGTTTTACGAAAGAACAAGTTATAGAAATCCATCCCTATACTGTGAAAATTATAGATAAAAAATATGGTCCTGTTCTTATGCAAGATGTTTTACAACATTTAAGCGCTTCACTAGAACATCGCAGCAAGGAAATTCTTGAAATTCAGCCTTTTATTTCGGCATCATCATCAATTACTGAAGAGTTCCTTCCTAAAAAACAAAACGTTACTCAAAAACGATTTTGGCAGCAAATGTATCATTTTTTAAAAGAAAACGACGTCTTAATTGCAGAGCAAGGAACACCATACTTTGGTAGTGCCGTTATCCCTTTACCAAATAACACTACATATGTAGGACAACCGTTATGGGGATCTATCGGTTATACACTACCTGCTTTATTAGGAACACAACTCGCTGATTTATCACGTCGTAACATATTAATAATTGGTGATGGTTCTTTCCAGTTAACCGTACAAGAGTTATCGACTATGTTACGTCATAATTTAAAACCAATCATATTTTTAATCAATAATAACGGATATACTGTTGAACGTGCGATTCATGGTCAAAATCAACCATATAACAATATACAAATGTGGGATTATGATAAATTTCCAAACGTATTCGGGTCAAAAGAAAAAAGTCTAACATTTAAAGTAGAAAATGAAACAGAGTTAACAGAAGTCTTATCTAAAATTACTCTTAATAAGAATCGACTTATCTTTATTGAAGTTGCAATGAGCCAAGGGGATCAGCCTGAACTGTTAGCAAAACTCGGAAAAAGATTCGGCAAGCAAAATTCTTAATATAAAAGCACAACCTAATTATACAAATGATAGTGTAAAACTTGTTTTGAGAATAATTTCGACACTCAAAATACATAAGAAGGAGGATGGCAAGCGCCATCCTTTTCTATTTTAAGAGCCTTCTTCGACTAACGCCCCGTGTGACAAGCAAAAATTCTTAATCCATCTTTAACTTTATAGCTTTTGTCGCAATAAATGTTTTAATATGCTTATCTAATATCCTTGTTCCACCAAAATCATCCTCATAAAAACCTGTTATAACAAAACCAGCTTCAACTTGGCCTTGGATTTGGTCTTCTAGAGTATGCGCATATTCTATTGTTTGATTTGAATCGATGTAATCTTGAACTTCATCCTCTGGTAAATAATCCAATGTTGATGAAGGAATTGAATGTTTAACATCAAGAATACCTTTTTGTTCTTGGTTATCATCAAAAATCCATAGTAACGGATTTGTAAATCCAGAAATAAGAATACCTTTATTCTTTAAAACCCTAGAAACTTCATTCCATACAAGATGAACATCTTTTATAAACAAATTAGAAACAGGATTTACAATAATATCAAAATATTCATCCTCAAAATCACCAAGGTCTGACATATCTCCTTGTACTGTTTTTAAAGTCAAACCATCCCGTTTTGCTACCTTTTCATCTTGTTCCAATTGCTTCTTAGATATATCAGTAACTGTTACATCTGCTCCAGCAGCAGCTAGAACAGGTGCTTGTTGTCCACCACCTGATGCTAAGCAAAGTATCTTTAATCCATCTAATGACTTTGGAAACCACTCTCTAGGAACTGATTTTTCCGTAGTGACTGTAATCTCCCATTCACCTGATTTGCTTTTCTCAATAACCTCGCTACTTACAGGCTGCGTGTATCTAGAACCTTCTTCAACCTTCTTATCCCATGCATTACTGTTTTGTTGTGTAGTATCCATTGCGATTAGTCCTCCTAACGATCTAGTTGCATTTTAAGTATAAACTTATTAACTATTTATGCTTTCCTTTTTCTATTAACCCGCCTGATAGTTAATACATAGTTGTCTATATTTATATTAACAGATAAACGCTAATAATAACTAAAAATTCTAAAAAGACACAAAGTTACATATCCATTCAATTCATTTAAAATAATCGTAGAATTGGTGAGTTTTAAACAACTCACTTACACATAAAAAAGCATTCCAAACCTATTGACAGTTGGAACGCTTTTTTATGTTATTTCATTTTTCAAGTTTTTAACTGAATCCATTAAACAAATAAGCTATGCTTTTTCTTTTTTATTCAGCAAGAGTTAACTGCCAAGATACACCATACTTATCATTTAACCAACCAAACTTTTTACTAAACGGATAAGAACCTAAAGGCATAAGAACTGCTCCATCCTGCGCTAGTTTATTAAAGACCGTTTCAATCTCTTCTTCTGTCTCACAAGTTACATAAAGAGACATAGCTGGAGTGAATGTAAAATTATGATTTACATAACTATCAATACACATAAACTCTTGGCCATTTAGCGTAAAAGTTGCATGAATTACAGTTCCTTCTTTTCCAGGTCCATTTTCATCGTAGCGAGACATACTTACAATTTCTGATTGATCAAATAGCGACGTATAAAAATTCATCGCTTCCTCAGCTTTGCCCTCAAACATTAAAAACGTAGTAATTTTTTGATTTGTGTTACTCATTTAGAGACATCCTCTCGTTATGTATTAATACTTAATATAAGTCCGGATAACCAATAAACCGAACGTATATTCTCATAATTGTATTGTCTATAAAAACGATGAGTTTGTCAATTATCTACTTTTTTTATTTCTTTTTAAATAATGCTGTCCAAAGAAATGATTCTCCAAACATTTCATTCGGTTGTTTCATTTGTTTCATCCTTCTAATCTCAATTACCTCAAATTCTTTAAATATCTCTCTTAACTTTTCTTCCGAGTATGCAAGACCACCTTGTAGACTCCATCCTCTATATACGTCCCAATCTGTTATTTCTGATCCATTTCGTTCATCTCGATCGCCTGCTGCAAAACATGTTAATCCGAAATAACCGCCCAATTTTAATGAGTTTTTAATTACATCTACATAGTTCATTCATCGACAATAGTTACTATAGAACATGACAAATAATTACAGTGCCCCCCCTCCCGCACTGTAATTATTTGTGAGAAGATTTAATTGCCATAATACACCGAACCAATGGTGTACTTTTCCTAACTAGCGTTTAAATGCTTTATTCGCCAAGCCGACAGACAAAGCGCAATCTTTAAATCAAAAAATAAGAATAAAACCAATGAATAAATATTTAATTTATGTTTTTTAAATTTCATTTTCACAATCTTCAAGTTCCTCATCTGTCATTACATACGAAGAGGGATTCTCTTTTATAAACCGTACCGCATTTAGTCCGATCATCTGAGCAGCGGCGGACGGCTGACCATCCGGTAAAATAGGCGAAATGGATAGATCGGCAACCTTAAGGTTTTTGGTACCAAACACATTAAGGAATCCATCGACAACCCCTTCTTGAATCGTCTGTCCCATCCGACACTGCCCACCCAAAGAGAAATTCGTGTAAGAGGCTTTGACATAATTCTCAAGCTGCTGTTGTTTGTTAGGATCGTTGTTAGGTAGCTGTAATATACTCTCTGGAGGATATACAACCTTTCCGATTCCGTTATTTGGGTATTTCAGTGAATTTCTAGCCTCTACAATAATATTATAAATTCTCTTATATTGATCGACCATATACGTTAGGTCATTAGGATCTTCCAACGGATTGAAGTTAAGTGATGGATAGGCCTCTGGATCGCTATGCTCCACTAGCACTGTACCCCTGCTTTTTGTTTTCACGTCTACCATACCGAAACTCATGATACTTGGAGTGGTTTGAAAAGTTAAATCTAAACTCCAACCATTGCTGATCACATCTGAAGCAGGGAGAAAAAATGGGAGAGGAGCTCCTATCAGTTGGAGACGACGACTTTCTAATAGATTCATTGGATTCTCTGCTTGGAAAGCGCCTAGGATAAGTGGATAGTTGGGGTCAGTAAAAAATATCGGAAGAATTTGGGCGGTATCTATCTCAACCCCTAATCCAATATAATTCTGGGTTTGAAGATTGTGACCCACATTTGGACTCTCTATCAATGTTTGTATACCTGCTTTAGCCAAATCATCCGATTTACCGATTCCTGAACGTTGTAGAATGACTGAGGAAAAAAATCCTGCAGAGATGATAATACCTTTTCTTGCAAACCTTCTATGTGAAACGCCATCCTTGACAAATTCAACACCAACCGCAATGTTCAACCCATCTTTTTTCTTAAATAAGATTTTGTTAACAGTTGTTTTAGCTAAAATAACCAACTTTCTTCCACCAACTCCAAATTCATCTGGATTGGACTGGTTTCCTTGGCTGACAATCTGGTCATTTAAATAGCCTGTTGCCGTTGAGGATCGGACAAATTGGCCAGGGCTAACCTCTTTTTGAATATATTGCGTTTTATAAAATGTACAATCCCTTATGCCCGTATTATAGTCCTCAGCAATCGGTGTTCCCAATACAGTGTTTGTTGCTTGAACTAACGTATTGATCAATCCATTAGGGGGAATATTCTGCTGTCTAATAAAAATCGGCCCTTGTGTTCCTCGTTCATTAGGACTTTGTGTCGCTCCTGTATAGGTTTCATTTTTTACAAATAAAGCGCTAATCTTGTCGTAACTCCATTGATCACCAACTAGGCTTGCCCACTGGTTATACAACTCTTTACTCCCACGTACGGCGTACATATCACTAATTTCTGAGCTTCCCCCTATGGTGCGACCATTTGTTGCAATAAGTGTACGTGCAATAGTTGACTCTAGTTCAGAAGTAACATTAAAGCTAAACCTGTTACCGCGTGTTGTATTAATGGTAGCAAGAATACTAGGATTACTTAGCTCATTCGTCATATTTGTTCCTGCTTCCAGTACTAGTACAGAAGTACTTTTGTCATCCGTTAATTCTTTGGCAATTACCCCTCCAGCAGTTCCAGCACCAATCACGATATAATCAAATTTGTTAGGGTCTATTGGTTTTATAGGCTCTGGAAATGCACAAGGAAATGCACAAGGAAATAATGAATAAGGAAATTCATTAGGATTGAAACAATTTCTATTTTTTGATGGCATGAATAATCAAGCTCCTTTTTTGCATTTAGTATATTAAATGTAAAAAAGAATTTGTTTCTTGTACCAATGTCTTTACTGTTTTAAAAAATGTATGTTCTATACATGTAAGATTACCATAACGTCTCATTATCGATTGATGAGCGTAGGGCGGTACCCCTTAAATGGAGGTTCAATAATATAGTTTTCAAGTGGGAGAAAGACACCTTAAGGGGCTTTTTCTTTACAAAATCCACATTAAATTAAACAAACCTTATAAACACATGTAATAAAGTCCCCAATTCAACTTGTGTTATGGAGCTTTAAAAATCCCTTAGTATATAAAAATGTTAAAATGTGTGTCCTATCCCTTACCGAATGTAGGAATCTTTACCACAATAATTACAGCACAAACAAAAAAGCCGCATTTGCGACTCATGAATTTATAGAACTAACGCATGCGTTAGTTGAATTTCTTACCGTTTAATCGCATCAACAATTAGCGATGGAAAACCAGGTTTATCTCCTTAATTTCTAGAATCATACCTTTTCGAACGAAAAATAACACCATCTGGCACTTCTGTATATCCTGATATCAAAGTAAAAAACAAAAGAGAGCCGCGATTTTTGCGACTCTCTTTTGTTTATCGATGAAACATAACGATTTACAATTGTATATAAAATTATATGTCAGCAATTTTCAAAGTATATCGCCTTAACGCCCACGTCTTTGCTGACCTTGCTTTGCACTACTTTTCTTATTGTTTGGCTTATTAAATGATCGGTTATTTTCATTTCTAGAACTATTTCTTGAATCACTTCTTGAGCTATTTCTCGAATCACGTCTTGATTCACTTCTTGAACCTTCACGGCTATCTCTTTGACGATATTGACCTGATTTCTTTGGAGCTGGCTTTTGTACCGGTTTTCCATTTTCATCTACATTTTTTATCATCGGTTGTTCGATTATTTCTCTTTGTATTGGTGCACCAAGCGTTTTTTCAATTTCTTCTAAATGTTTTTCATCTTTCGCTGCAACGAACGTAATTGCAAGACCTGATCCACCTGCACGTCCTGTTCGGCCAATGCGGTGAATATAACTTTCTACATCTTCAGGGATATCAAAGTTAAATACGTGCGTTACACCATCTACATCAAGTCCACGAGCTGCTACATCAGTCGCAATTAAGTACTGAATTTTAGCTTCGCGGAAACTCTTCATGACTCTCTCACGTTTCGCTTGAGGTATATCACCATGAAGTTCAGCACAATTATAACCTAGTCCTTTTAAATTATCATAAAGCTTACTTGCTCTAACCTTTGTACGACAGAAAATAACTGCTAAAAATGGCTGATCACGATCCATAACAAAACGAAGTGCATCTGGCTTTGCACGATCTGTCGTCTCAATGACACGCTGCTCAATTGTATCTACCGTTACTTCTTCACTTTGTACTTGAATCATTTGCGGCTCTTCCATATAACGCTTCGCCAATTTTTTAATATCTTTTGGCATCGTTGCTGAGAATAACATCGTTTGTTTACTATCAGGTGTCTCATCTAAAATATCTTCAATATCATATAAGAAACCGAAATAAAGCATTTGATCCGCTTCATCTAGTACAATCGTTGAAAGATTACTTAAATCAATTGTTTCACGTCGTATATGATCTAATAATCGTCCTGGTGTCGCTACAACAATATGTGTATTACCTTTTAATTTTCTCAATTGTTGTGCTACATCTTGCCCGCCATAAATCGCTAGTACATTAATATCTTCTCTTTGAACAAGCATTTTTTTAATTTCAGTTGTAATTTGCAGTGCTAGTTCCCTTGTTGGTGCAACAATTAAAGCCTGAACATCACTACACTCTGGATCGATTTTTTCTAAAATCGGTAACACGAATGCTAATGTTTTACCCGTTCCTGTTTTCGCTTGCCCAATAATATCTTTACCTGACATAATAACAGGAATCGCCTTCTCTTGAATTGGTGTTGCTTCTGTAATTCCATTTTCACGTAATGTATGATTAAAAGTTTCACTAATTCCTAATTCTAAAAAGTTTTTCAAATAGACCACTTCTTTTCCTTATTTTTCACATTAGCTTTCATTGTACCATTTGTTTCGCCAAATATGAAAAATAAAAAAATTCTTACCTTCTTTTTTTATATTCATCGTGTACTAGATGCACAAATTCTTTTTGTTTTTCCTCAGATTTCATTAATTCTTCCATATTAATAGAAGACAAAATGAACTTTTTAATTTTTCTATTACTCCAAATTAATCTTGTATACTTTGTATCTTCGTGTAGCCTTCGAAACCATTCAAATTCACTTAATTTTGCAATATGGTGTTTTAATTTCATGTCATTTCGAGGATAAAATATAATTATATCCATTATTACATCAAGCAATAAACTCATCTTCTCCCTCCTAAAACAACTTTTAAATTACATATGTTCTCCTATACATATATGTTTCAAAGTTACGGAAATATAGTTACAGGGTGATAAAATTGACTACTACATTCATAAAGATTTTTTGCGTATTTTTCTTACTATATTTTCAATCGACCTCAATTATTATGGCGAAATCTCAAGCAAATGTGATAAGTGAATTTAAACAAGCTTTACTCAAAAATGATAAAAAATTAATGCGGTCATATGTAACAGAAGGAGTTAAACTACCTACTTTCCAAAAGGAAAAACCTATTCATGAAATTAAAATAGTACCATCTCCAAAAGAAGAGACTACAATTCTTATTTCTTATTCCAAAGACACTGATAATGAATTTACTATCGGTTGCATTTTAGAAATAGTAACAAAGAATAATAAAATATCTCAAATTAATCAAATTTATGATGGAACGAATCCATTTATAAAAGAAGCTACTATTGTAAAAAAATATGAAATGAAGTGTAAGGAACATATACTTACTCCTACAAAATTCCCGTTCGAAATTCACGAATTTCAAGGGTACATCTATAACGATTACTTAAACCTCCAATACTACAATGAAGATATAAATGGGATTTTTAAAATCACTGTTTCACCAGTTCAAAACAAATTAGGCCTATATGTACATAGGGGAGCTAAGTTCTACAGCTTAAAAAATAATATAAAAGCATTATATAATCCTCATTTTGATTCAGCATATGAGCTTATCTTTCAGCAGAATGGTTTTCAATATACAATTGCAATTGGTAACAAACGCTATATAAAAGGAAAATATAACGAAAAGGATTTAATTCAAATTGCAGAATCTATGAATTAAAAAAACCGATCTTTTCTATATAAGAAAGATCGGTTTTTTATTATTTTATATAATGAATTTCCCTCCATGATAGCAATAATACTTTACGGCTTTAAGACTTTTAATCCTCTTTAAAGACTCTTCCGCTTTTTCTAAATCTAAACAAAAATTCGGATTAGCTATAACTAATTCACGATTCTCTTGAACCGCTGCATCTCCCGTAATTACACAATTTAATTTCGAAAAATATAATGAAATATGCCCCGAAGTATGTCCTGGCGTCGCTACTATTTGACATTCATTATTCAAAATCATTTGGCCATCATGTACTTTTTCATCGACGGAAATATGTCTTATATTTTTTAATTGTTGTATAAACCACTTACCAAATTCTTTCTCTTCAACTGGCATAAGTTGTAACATTTCTTCAGCTTGAACTAATCTCTCTGATTTTATATCACCATTAATGTAGTTAGATTCAATTTCACTAGCAATAATATTAACGTGAGGATATTTCACTTTGAAATCATATAAAGATCCTATATGATCGTCATCATAATGGGTAATAATTATATTTTTTAAGTTTTTCATCTCATACTCAAGTTTTAAAATTGCATCTTCAATTAAAGGTAAAAAACTTGTATATCCTGTATCGACTAATGTTAATTCATTATGTAATATAATTAAACTCGGATAAATACATTGTTTTCCCCCGTTAAATTCGAATTCAATTGGCAGTTCTATTATCTTCATTTTTCTTCCCCCATACCGCTTATTAAATGTTTAATAATAAATAAATCATCCACATACATTTTACTGTACATACTTATGTAACAAAACACTATGATTCGTTACATAACCAACATTCTATTATTTTGAACAGGTAATTCCCTATTTTTATGGAATATACAATAAGAAAAACAATAAAATTGATTATTTCCCTACTTCTTTGTCTATCCTTTTAAAAAATCGATGTTTTTGTAAAAGGAGTGTTTATATGGAGAAACAGGCACTTTGGAAAAAATTCAAAAAAAGCTCAGCAAACCTCGGGAAATCAAGCGTATATGAAAGTATTATTTTATACTACACAATGAGAAAAAAAGAGTTACCTACTAAAGCGAAATTCATAATATTAGCCGCTTTATCTTATTACGTATTAACAATTGATTTCATTCCAGATATAGCTGCTATTATTGGGATCGGCTTATTAGATGATGTTTTAGCAATTGCTATAGCGCATAAATATGTGATGCGCCATGCGGATGCCGACAGCCTATATAGACAAAAATATAACTACTATTCTTCAAATCTATATCGGATATCTATCGCCCCATTTTGGCTTATGTCTATTCGTGCAATTAATTTCTTAAAAACCGGATATAGATTTTCAGAATCCTCTAGCAACTTAAATGCATCTTTTACCTTCTGCTGCTCGACTATTAACGCTTTAACGTCATCCAATTTTAAAATTTCTAACTCTTTTTCTTTTATATTTTTCGCAAAGTTAGCATCTCGTTTGGTAAAAGTTGCTTTATCGATAGATCCACCATCTAAATACAAATCTAATAAACGCTCTCTTTTTATCTCTAATTCTTTCTTTTCTTTTCTTAATTTCTTCTGCTTTTCTTGATGTTTATCTTTATCATTCAATTTAAATACTTTTTCCAAATCTCTCTCTTTTTCCTTTAATTTTCGCAACACAAGAGAACGCAATCTTTCATACCTTAGTCCGGAGTGTTTGACGCAACCACGCCCACCAGTCAACTTATACGTGCCGCACGTTAAATAACCATAATTAAGCTCTTCACCTTCTTTGTTTTTATATTTGTAAGTGTGTAGAACAAACGGTGAACCACAATGAATACAACGTGCTATTCCTCTTAATTCATTCGTTACTGCTACACGCCGCTTTATTTTTTTATTTATTTTGGGGTTATTTATTTTATCCCATAACGGACGTTCAATTATAGCCGGATGATGATTTTCAAATACTGCCCACTTTTCTCTAGGCTCTTGAATCCGCTTTTTTCTTCCGTCTACTTTTACCTCTGTAGACCTCCCCATTACATAATCACCTTTATACATAGGATTCGTAATTATTAGCTTCACAGCCGAATAAGTCCACAATTTCCCAGATCTCTTATACTTACCAACATCATTTAGTGCATTAGAAATTCTCAAATAGCCTAATCCATTGTCATATAATTCATACATTTCCCGAACAATTTCAGCTTCTTCCTGATTAATCACATATTTCTTATCTACAATTTTATAACCATACGGAACTGTCCCACCAGTGTACTCTCCCCTTCTTACCTTAGCCGCTAGCGCTGCTGATATAGAAACGGATAATGTCTTAGGTAATTGGGATGCAAACATTGCATACATCTCAAACTTCAAATCATTTTTCCCTTCATAATAACTGTCATAACCTTCTTCAATCGTCACCAATCGGACACCATGCCCTAACAGTATCTCCTTGATTTCTAATGCGTCCCTCAAATCTCTTCCCAGTCGATGAATAGATTTAAAAACAACAGTATCTAATTCTTTTTTACGAGCTTTCCCCAAGATCAACTGCATCGCACGTCTTTCTAGCCATGCTGTTCCAGAAACAGCTTCATCTTTATAAATTGAATTTTCATCCCACTCGAATCCGTTTTTTTCAATCCAGTATCTACAGATTTCAATCTGATTTTGAATCGATGAAACTTGCTCATCTTTATCAGTGGATACACGTACATATACAGCATATTTCAACTAATATCACCCTCCCACATCCATCATGATTATGACACCATTATATAACTCCTGGAGTCATATGGCAATCTATTACCAAAACAAAAAGACGACTTTCTACAGTCGTCAAAATAAAAATATATAAATCTCAAAAATTTAGGAGGGGGTAAACAATACACAACAACATCTAATAAAAACAAAAAAGAAAAAGAACCCCCTCTATAAAAAATATACCTTATATATATAATATAAATATATAACTAATAATTATATATTATATATTATATATAGAGTATATTATTAGTAATAGTATATAAGTATTATTACTGTTAGGGTTCTAAGTTTTTTAGCTGTAGATTCATTTAATTAGGTGTCAATATTCAATTCTTTTGTCGATTCATTCATGATAAACCACCTCAATTTTAAGAATTAAACACCTGGAACCACATAAACTTTTGCATATATATCATGTTTAGCTGCAAGTTGTTCCAGCTTTTTTTGTCTGTATTCTGTCATAGTAAAGAAATGAATGAGCGGTATTTTTCCGTTGTATTTATTTTTGTAGTATAACGAAAATTCCCTATACCTGCTCATCTTTTCAGCGTTCACATTCATCATTTGCGTACGATCTATTTCTACAGCATGTAGTGTACCTTCTTCATCCCTGAACTTCACATCAGGAATAATTGTCTTCTTTTTATCATCTACTTTATAACGTATAGGTGTTTCTATCTGCCAGTCGTCGGGACAAAACAGATAGAGCCATGCTTCATTTCTCATTAAGCTGTGAGCTAGTCGACTATTTGGTACAATCTTCTCTGTATCGTCGAACAGTTCACGGCCTTTTTTATTTAAATAATACACGTACTCTTTTTGGTACACTGTATTATTTACATAAGGGCTCAGGTCTTTTAAAATACGATTTGCGTTACGAATCCCTCCCATATCGTGCACCGCCATTAGATGCCTACGTGTTGCGAATTTCAGCTTTCTAATCGAGGTCAGAATCGTCATCTGACGGTTTATCTTGATATGTGTCTGGATGTTCATCTTTTTTCACCTCATATTGTTTTAGATGTTTCCACATCATTTCATCGCTAATAAACGGTACCTGCAGCTCAGTTAGTCGATCAGTTTTATAAATAGCTCTACCAGGTAAGGACGGCAATGTTTCTAGTCCCGATTCATCAAG
The DNA here is from genome assembly GCF_018332515.1 of Bacillus hominis. Taxonomy (GTDB): domain Bacteria; phylum Bacillota; class Bacilli; order Bacillales; family Bacillaceae_G; genus Bacillus_A; species Bacillus_A hominis. The sequence continues at coordinate 13,673 of NZ_BOQD01000281.1, forward strand.
AACAACCTCAGATGCCTTATATGTTGGTAGCCGAAAACCTAACTTCGCATCAGACATCTGCTTTACTACTGATGGAATTGATGTGACTGTAGGATACTGTGTAGCTAAAATCAAACGAAATCCTAAGCCGCCCGATACAGTCGCTATATAACTAAGCATGTACTGACACTCTTCTCGGATCTTATTAACATGACGTGGTAATCCTTTGGCCGGAGCAAGCACGGCACCTTCGTCAACAATAACAAAATACCGATCTTTTTCTTTTGTTTCAACAATATTTTTGTAACCATTTTCCTTCATGAATTTTCCACGCTCTTCGATTTTTTTCATTATATGTTTTAGTACATGATGTGCTTTTTCTGCAGAGTCAGCCACTTCCACCACCTGCTTTAAGCCACTAAACTCACTAAATTCTAATCCCTTTTCCTTTAAATCAATTAAATATACGTGAGCATTTTCAGGGTTCGCCTCAATCAAAGTAGTAAGTAGTACTTTCATAAATACTGTTTTCCCCATTCGTGTAAGACCACCTAGTACCATATGAGGAGTTTTATCAAAGTCATGATAAATTAACTTCTCGAGGCTTTGCCCCATCGGTACTTGCCATTCACCTTTTTTTACTAGCCCTTCATTCCAACACCACTTTTTTGAGATACGTTTACTGAATACCCGAATCATTATCTTGTAGTTATCGTATTTGATACGTACAGGCTTATTTAATCCTTCACTTACAACATCCTCAACCTTTTGTATTAATTTAGATGGCATTCCTAACGGAAGTTTATATACATAAGTCGTACTACGATCATCTTTTTTTCTTTCGAGAAAAACCGGATAATTTAATTTTTCATCCTTCCTAATTGCAATCCCACTTACTTCAAAGAATACTTGTATCTTCTTTCTATCATCCTCTTTACCTTTTAAACTATCATTTAGCAAAGCGTACCCGAGCGAAACTGCAGGTATTAATAACAATTCAAGCATAGGGGTTCACTCCTTATATATCCTTAAAGGATATAGTTGCTCTTTACTGGAAGATTTACATACAAGTTGTTTTTCTTATATAACAAAGTGTCCCATGATTCTAGGTTCCATTCCTTCAAAGAAACACCATTAGCACATAACGTAGAAGATACAAAAACGAGCCGGTAAGAGTTGTATACATCGTCATACGTGGAAGCCAATGTGGAACACTCATCCCCATTTTCTCAGCTGCCTTCATCGCCACTACAGACAATCCTGTCGCTGTCCAAATTACTACAACTTCCCCTGCAAGTGTCATATCGAATCCCTCTTTCTTTTTAGTTGTAATCCTTTTGATGTGAGAATCGGTTGATACTGATTAACCATTTCATCCCATTCAAGAATTTCTTCCTCTTCCCCGTATAGATCTTCCATAATATCGTTAGATAAGCTGTAGTAACCGCGGTACTCTTTGTTGTTAGATACCTCGTGTCTTTCCATATGTTTTAGAATAGAGTTTACTTCACCTTTACCCCTGGACTCTTTATACATGCTTCTCAGTTCTTTAGAAGGATACAGATACGGCGTGTCATTCAAGTAATCATATTGCCACCTCATCGCTCATCTCTCCACTGTTTACAGTCCTCTAAGTATGTATCAATCCTTTTTTGAATCCCTATTTCGTTATACGGACCATAAGGCTCTTCTTCTCCTAATAAGTCAACGATATCAACGTAGTTTGGATTTTGTAACATATTGTGATTTGCGATGTGATTGTACAAACATCTTACTTCACCATAGTCATTTGCATCTGCGTACATGTTGTAAAGTGTTTGGGGTGGATACAGTTGCA